>DASWWC010000242.1:0-48638 GCA_036401055.1 Roseateles sp. | reverse complement strand
TCCACCGGCCCCAGCGGCACGGCGCTGCTGCGGCTGTTCGAGCGCTGGGGCCTGGCCGACGCGCTGAAGGACCGCCTGGTGCAGGCCCGCCCCGGCGTGCCGGTGGGCCAGCTCGTCGCCAGCGGCGAGGTCGAGATCGGCTTCCAGCAGCTCAGCGAGCTGATGGACCTCGGCGGCATCACGCTGCTGGCCATGCCGCCCGAGCTGGACATCGTCAGCCGCTTCAGCGGCGCCGTGCTGGCCAACGCCGCACGGCCGGACGCGGCCCAGGCGCTGCTGGATTTCATGGCCAGCCCGGCCACCGACGCGCTCAAGCAGCAGCACGGCATGCGCGCCGTGCCGCCCATGCACTGAACCCAGGAGACCTCTCTTGCAGTACCCCACGAAGGCCCCCCGCAGCGCGGACGTGCAACGCCTCATCGACGACCACCCGCTGTCACGCTGGCAGTGGGTCGTGTTCGCACTGTGCTTCTTCATCGTGCTGCTGGACGGCTTCGACACCGCCGCCATCGGCTACATCGCACCGTCGCTGGTCAAGGAATGGGGCGTCAGCAAGCCCATGCTGGCGCCGGTGCTCAGCGCCGCGCTGTTCGGCCTCGCGGCCGGCGCGCTGGCGTCCGGCCCCATCGCCGACCGCCTGGGCCGCCGGCGCGTGCTGATCGCGACGGTCTTCCTGTTCGGCCTGGCCACGCTGGCCTCGGCCTTCGCGACCGACGTGTTCCAGCTCAGCGCGCTGCGCTTCGTCACCGGCCTCGGACTGGGCGCGGCCATGCCCAGCGCCGTCACGCTGATGAGCGAGTACAGCCCCACGTCGCGCCGCTCCATGCTGACCAACCTGATGTTCTGCGGCTTCCCGCTGGGCGCGGCCTTCGGCGGCTTCCTGGCGGCGTGGATGATTCCGCAGTGGGGCTGGCAGAGCGTGCTGGTGCTGGGCGGCGTCGTGCCGCTGCTGCTGGCCGTCGCGCTGGCGCTGCTGCTGCCCGAGTCCGTGCGATTCATGGTGGCGCGGCGCCAGCCCGTCGAGCGCATTCGCGCCGCGCTGGCGCGCATCGCCGGCCCACAGGTACAACAGATCGAGCGCTTCACGCTCAGCGAGACGCGCGTCGTCACCAACGAGCGCGGCGGCCTGGCGCAAATGCTGGCCCGCCCCTACCGCCTGGGCACGCTGATGCTGTGGCTGGGCTACTTCATGGGCCTGGTGATCTTCTATGCGCTGATCAACTGGATGCCGCTGCTGTTCAAGGAAGCCGGCATTGACCCGCGCACCGCGACGCTGATCTCGGCGCTGTTCCCGCTGGGCGGCGTGGGCGCCGTGTTCTTCGGCTGGCTGATGGACCGCGTGGAGCCCAACCGCATCATCGCGCTGGGCTTCGCGCTGACCGCCGCGGCCGTGTGGTCCATCGGCCATCTGGTGGGCCATGTGGGCGGGCTGGTCGTCGGCGTGTTCCTGGCCGGCGCGCTGATGAACACGGCCCAGTCCTCGCTGCCGGCGCTGGCCGCGGGCTTCTACCCGACCAACGCGCGCGCCACCGGCGTGTCGTGGATGCTGGGCATCGGCCGCTTCGGCGGCATCGCCGGTTCGCTGCTGGTGGCGCAACTGGGCGCCATGCAGGCCGGCATCACCACGGTGTTCGCCGTGCTGGCCGTTCCCGGCCTCATCGCCGCCGCGGCGCTGTGGATCAAGCGCGACGCCGACACCGCCACCGACGACCGCGACGCTCGCTCCGGCTGCGCACTGGCGCACTGACGACAACACAACGACAACGAAAGCCCCACCCCATGATCATCGACGTTCACGGCCACTACACGACCGCCCCGGCCGCTTTGGGCGCCTGGCGCGACCTGCAGATCGCCGGCCTCAAGGACCCGTCCAAGGCGCCCAGCGCCAGCAGCCTGAAAATCAGCGACGACGAGCTGCGCGAGTCCATCGAGACCAACCAGCTCAAGCTGATGAAGCAGCGCGGCTCGGACCTGACCATCTTCAGCCCGCGCGCCAGCTTCATGGCCCACCACATCGGCGACTTCCAAACTTCCGCCACCTGGGCCGCCATCTGCAACGAGCTGTGCTTCCGCGTCGCGCAGCTGTTCCCCGACCACTTCGTGCCGGCCGCGATGCTGCCGCAGTCGCCCGGCGTGGACCCGGCTACCTGCATCCCCGAACTGGTCAAGTGCGTGGAGCAGTACGGCAACGTCGGCATCAACCTGAACCCCGACCCCTCCGGCGGCCACTGGACCAGCCCGCCGCTGACCGACCGCCACTGGCACCCCCTCTACGAGAAGATGGTCGAGTACGACATCCCCGCGATGATCCACGTCTCCACAAGTTGCAACGCCTGCTTCCACACGACGGGCGCGCACTATCTGAACGCCGACACGACGGCCTTCATGCAATGCCTGACGGGCGACCTGTTCAAGGACTTCCCGACGCTGAAGTTCCTGATCCCGCACGGCGGCGGCGCGGTGCCCTACCACTGGGGGCGTTTCCGCGGCCTCGCGCAGGAGCTGAAGAAGCCGCTGCTGGACGAGCACCTGCTGAACAACATCTTCTTCGACACCTGCGTCTACCACCAGCCGGGCATCAACCTGCTGACCGACGTGATCCCGGTCAAGAACATCCTGTTCGCCAGCGAGATGATCGGCGCCGTGCGCGGCATCGACCCGCAGACCGGCCACCACTACGACGACACCAAGCGCTACGTCGAGGCCACGGCCAACCTCACCGACGAGGAACGCCAATTGGTGTACGAGGGCAATGCGCGCCGCGTGTTCCCGCGCCTTGACGCGCAACTGAAGGCGAAAGGACTCTGACCATGTACGAACTCGGAGTCGTCCACCGCAACATCCAGCGCGCCGACCGCGCCGCCGCCGACGGGCTGGCCGCACTGGGCTCGGCCACCGTTCACGAGGCCATGGGCCGCGTGGGCCTGCTCAAGCCCTATATGCGGCCCATCTACCCCGGCGCGCAGGTGTCCGGCACGGCCGTCACCGTGCTGCTGCATCCGGGCGACAACTGGATGATGCACGTCGCCGCGGAGCAGATTAAGCCGGGCGACATCGTCGTCGCCGCCGTCACCGCCGAGTGCACGGACGGCTACTTCGGCGACCTGCTGGCCACGTCCTTCCAGGCGCGCGGCGCACGCGCGCTGGTCATCGACGCCGGCGTGCGCGACGTGAAGACGCTGCAAGACATGGGCTTCCCGGTCTGGAGCAAGTGCATCAGCAGCAAGGGCACGATCAAGGCCACCCTCGGCTCGGTCAACATCCCGGTCGTCTGTGCCGGCATGCTGGTGACGCCAGGTGACGTCATCGTCGCAGACGACGACGGTGTCGTCTGCGTACCCGCCGCGCGTGCCGTCGAGACGCTGGAGGCCGCCACCAAGCGCGAGAGCTTCGAGGGCGAGAAGCGCGCCAAGCTCGCCTCCGGCGTGCTGGGTCTCGACATGTACAAGATGCGCGAGCCGCTGGCGAAGGCCGGCCTGCGTTACGTGGACTGAGCGAACATGGAATTCACCAAGACTCCCGGCTGGCTGGACTGGTACGCCGGCCCGAGCCGCCCGCACTTCCAGCTGCCGCCCGGCAGCGTCGACGCCCACTGCCACGTCTTCGGCCCCGGTGCCGAGTTTCCTTACGCGCCCGAGCGCAAGTACACCCCCTGCGACGCCAGCAAGGCCCAGCTGTTCGCGCTGCGCGACCACCTCGGCTTCGCGCGCAACGTCATCGTGCAGGCCACCTGCCACGGCGCCGACAACCGCGCCATGGTCGACGCCTGCAAGGCCTCGGGCGGCAAGGCGCGTGGCGTGGCCACGGTGAAGCGCAGCATCAGCGATGCCGAACTGCAGGAACTGCACGAGGCCGGCGTGCGCGGCGTGCGCTTCAACTTCGTCAAGCGGCTGGTGGACTTCACGCCCAAGGACGAACTGATGGAGATCGCCGGCCGCATCGCCAAACTGGGCTGGCATGTGGTCATCTACTTCGAGGCGGTCGACCTGCCCGAGCTGTGGGACTTCTTCACCGCGCTGCCCACCACCGTCGTCGTCGACCACATGGGCCGGCCCGATGTGAGCAAGCCGGTGGACGGCCCCGAGTTCGCGCTGTTCCTGCGGTTCATGCGCGAGCACGCCAACGTGTGGAGCAAGCTCAGCTGCCCCGAGCGCCTGTCCGTCACGGGCCCGCGCGCGCTGGACGGCGAGCAGAGCGCGTATCGGGACGTCGTGCCCTTCGCCCGCCGCGTCATGAGCGAGTTCCCCGACCGCGTGCTGTGGGGCACCGACTGGCCCCACCCCAACCTGAAGGACCACATGCCCGACGACGGTCTGCTGGTGGACTTCATCCCGCACATCGCGCCGACGCCCGAGCTGCAGCGGCAGCTGCTGGTGACCAACCCCATGCGGCTGTACTGGCCGGAGGAATCCTGATGCCCCTCGACAAGTCCTACAACGACATCCCCGGCACCACCATCTTCGACGCCGAGCAGTGCCGCAAGGGCTACTGGCTCAACCAGTTCTGCATGTCGCTGATGAAGGCCGACAACCGCGCCCGCTTCAAGGCCGACGAGCGCGCCTACCTCGACGAGTGGCCCATGACCGATGCGCAAAAGGCCGCCGTGCTGGCACGCGACCTCAACGAGTGCATCCGCCTGGGCGGCAACATCTACTTCCTGGCCAAGATCGGCTCGACCGATGGCAAGAGCTTCCAGCAGATGGCCGGCAGCATGACCGGCATGAGCGAAGACGAATACCGCCACATGATGGTGAGCGGCGGCCGCTCCGTGGAAGGCAACCGGCGCGTCGGCGAAGACGGCGACGCGCAAGCCCATCGACAGCCGCAAGGCAAAGCAGGGAAAAAGTAACCGTGGCACGCATCACCGCATCCGTCTACACCTCGCACGTGCCCGCCATCGGCGCGGCACTGGACCTCGGCAAGACCACTGAGCCGTATTGGCAGCCCGTCTTCGCCGGCTACGAGCCGTCCAAGCGCTGGATGGCCGACAACCGGCCGGACGTGGTCTTCCTCATCTACAACGACCACGCAACCGCCTTCAGCCTGGAGCTCATACCCACCTTCGCCATCGGCACCGCCGCCCGCTTCGAGCCGGCCGACGAGGGCTGGGGGCCGCGCCCGGTGCCACCGGTCATCGGCCACCCGGAGCTGGCCGGGCACATCGCGCACAGCGTCATCCAGGATGACTTCGACCTGACCATCGTCAACAAGATGGACGTGGACCACGGCCTCACGGTGCCGCTGTCGCTGATGTGCGGTCAGCCTGAAGCCTGGCCTTGCGCGGTCATTCCGTTCGCGGTCAACGTCGTGCACTACCCGGTGCCGTCGGGTCGGCGCTGCTTCATGCTGGGCCAGGCCATCCGCCGCGCCGTCGAGTCCTACGGGCCCGACCTGAACGTGCAGATCTGGGGCACCGGTGGCATGAGCCACCAGTTGCAAGGCCCGCGCGCCGGCCTCATCAACCGCGAGTGGGACAACCGCTTCCTCGACCGCCTCATCGCCGAGCCCGACGCGCTGTCCCTGGTCACGCACGACGAGTACGTGCGCGAGGCCGGCTCGGAAGGCATCGAGCTGGTCATGTGGCTGATCGCCCGCGGCGCGATGGCCGACATCAACGGCGGCGCGGCCCCGAAGGTCGCGCACCGCTTCTATCACGTGCCCGCGTCGAACACGGCGGTGGGCCATCTGATCCTGGAGAACCCATGAGCAAACCCATTCGCGTGGCGCTGGCTGGCGCCGGCGCCTTCGGCATCAAGCACCTGGACGGCATCAAGAACATCGCCGGCGTCGAGGTCGTCTCGTTGATCAGCCGCGACCCGGACAAGACCCGCGAGGTCGCGCAGAAGTACGGCATCGGCCACGTGACGACCGAGCTCGCCGACAGCCTCGCGCTGCCGGAGGTCGACGCCGTCATCCTGTGCACGCCCACGCAGATGCACGCCAGCCAGACGCTGGCCTGCCTGAAGGCCGGCAAGCATGTGCAGGTGGAGATCCCGCTGTGCGACGTGCTGGCCGATGGTGAGGAGGTCGTGCAAGTCGCCAAGCAGTCAGGCCTGGTCGCCATGTGCGGCCACACACGGCGCTTCAACCCCAGCCACCAATGGGTGCACAAGAAGATCGCGGCCGGCGAGTTCAACATCCAGCAGATGGACGTGCAGACCTATTTCTTCCGTCGCACCAACATGAACGCGCTGGGCCAGCCGCGCAGCTGGACCGACCACCTGCTGTGGCACCACGCCGCGCACACGGTGGACCTGTTCGCCTACCAGGCGGGCAGCCCCGTCGTGCAGGCCCACGCGCTGCAAGGCCTCATCCATCCGCAACTCGGCATCGCGATGGACATGAGCATCCAGCTCAAGGCCGCCAACGGTGCGATCTGCACGCTGAGCCTGTCGTTCAACAACGACGGGCCGCTGGGCACCTTCTTCCGCTACATCGGCGACACCGGCACCTACATCGCCCGCTACGACGATCTCGTCAACGGCAAGGAAGAGAAGATCGACGTGTCCCAGGTCGATGTGTCGATGAACGGCATCGAACTGCAGGACCGTGAGTTCTTCGCCGCCATCCGCGAGGGCCGCGAACCCAACGGCAGCGTGGCGCAGGTGCTGCCCTGCTACCGGGTACTGCATCAGCTCGAACAGCAGCTGAGCGCATGAAGACCCGTCGCATCGGTCCGTTCGAAGTCTCGGCCGTGGGGCTGGGCTGCATGAACCTCAGCCACGCCTATGGCGTGCCACCGCCCCGCCCCACCGCCGCGGCGGTGCTGAACGCCGCGCTCGACCAGGGCATCACGCTGTTCGACACCGCGGCGCTCTACGGCTTCGGCGCCAACGAGGAACTGGTGGGCGACGTGCTGGCCGTGCACCGCGAACGCATCGTGCTGACCAGCAAGTGCGGCATGCATGGCGTGGACGGCCAGCGCGTCATCGACGGCCGGCCCGACACCATCCTTGCCAGCGTCGAGGCCAGCCTGCAGCGGCTGAAAACCGACGTCATCGACGTGCTCTACCTGCACCGGCTCGACCCCGCCGTGCCCGTGGAGGACAGCGTGGGCGCGATGGCCGGGCTGGTGCAGGCCGGCAAGGTGCGCGCTCTGGGCCTGTCGGAGGTGTCCGCCGCCACGCTGCGCCGCGCACACGCCGTGCACCCCATCGCCGCCTTGCAGAGCGAATACTCGCTGTGGACGCGCAATCCCGAGATCGCCGTGCTGCAGGCCTGCCGCGAGCTGGGCACCGCCTTCGTCGCCTTCAGCCCGCTGGGCCGGGGTTTCCTGGGCGGCAAACTGCGCAGCGTGGACACGCTGGAACCCAAGGACATCCGCCGCGCGATGCCGCGCTTCGCGCCGGACCACTTCGCGGCCAACCTGGGCCTGCTGGACGTCTTCTGCCAGGAAGCGCTGACGCTGGGCTGCGCGCCCGCCACGCTGGCGCTGGCCTGGCTGCTGCATCAGGGCGATGACATCGTGCCCATCCCGGGCACCGCCCGCCCCGAGCACGTGCGCGACCTGGCGCTGGCGCCGCAACTGCAGCTGGACGCGCTGACGCTGCAGCGGCTGGACGCGCTGATCAACCAGCGCACCGTGCACGGTGAGCGCTACAGCGTGGCGACGCAGGCGGAAATCGATACCGAGGAGTTCTGAGCCGGAGCTGCTTCGAGCGAAAGCCGGCCGTAACAGGGCCGCCAGCACGCCTCGAATACGATGGTCCGATCGCCCATCGGCACAGGTTCAGCTCATGCGATGCCTCGGCATCACGATCATGCTCACTCTCGGCAACACGCAGACCCGGACCTTGCCCTCGCAGGACGGCAAGCCGTGACCCCGATTCAACAGTGGCATGCCACCCGCAGCCTGCGCCTGCTGCTGCAGACGCTGCGCGACATGATGGTCTCGATGGGGCCGCTGCTGCTGCTCGGCGGCGGGCTGCTGGTGGCGGCCTACTGGTGGCTGGATCCGCAGCCGCCGCGCCAGGTCAGGCTGGCCACCGGCCCGGCCGGCAGTGCCTACGCCGGCTTCGGTGAGGGCTATGCGAAGGCGCTGGCGCGCGAGCGCATCCAGGTGCAGTTGATTGCCAGCGAAGGCGCGCTGGACGATCTGGCCCACCTGCGCGCGGGCACGGCCGACGTCGGCTTCGTGCGCGGCGGCATGGCCGATCCGGCGGCCGATACCGAGGCGGGCATCGTCTCCCTGGGCAGCCTGTTCTACGAGCCGGTCTGGGTCTTCTACCGCCGCGATCTCGCCGTCGCGCGCCGCCAGCCCGGTGGCGAACTGCAGCGCCTGGACCAGTTGCGCGGCCTGCGGGTCAATGTGGATCAGGACGGCAGCGGTGTCCCGCAGATCGTCGAGAAGCTGCTGGCGTTGAACCAGCTGAAGCCAGGCGATCTGCAGCTGTCCAATCTGGCACCGGACGCCGCCGGCGCGGCCCTGCGTGAAGGCCGGCTGGACGCCACGGTGCTGATCTCGGCACCACAGGCCGGCCTGATCCGCGCACTGCTGCGCGACCCGTCCATCGCGCTGATGGCCTTCGAGCAGAACGAGGCGTATTCGCGCCACCTGCCTTTCCTGTCCACCGTCAGCCTGCCGCGCGGCGTGGTGGACCTGGCGGCCGATCTGCCGCCGCACGACGTGCCGCTGCTGGCCACCACCACGGCCCTGCTGGCGCGCGAGCAGACGCACCCCGCGCTGCGCCAGCTGTTCGCGCAGGCGGCGCTGAGCCAACACAGCGAGGCCGGCTGGTTCAATGGCGCGCGCGACTTCCCCAACACCCGCACCAGCGAGCTGCCGGTCAGCGCCGAGGGCGACCGCGCGATCAACGGCACACCGCCGGCCTGGGCGCGCTACCTGCCCTTCTGGGCCGGCAATCTGCTGGAACGCATGTGGCTGGTGGTGGGTGGCCTGCTGGTGCTGATGCTGCCGCTGTCGCGCGTGGTGCCGCCGCTCTACACCTTCCGCGTGCGCTCGCGCGTGTTCCGCTGGTATGCGCGGCTGCGCGAGGTGGAAGCCAAGCTGGAAACCGGCACGGGCGCGCGCGACGCCTTGCTCGACGAACTGGACGAGTTGGACCGCGTCACTTACCGCATTGCGGTGCCGCTGTCCTATGCCGAAGAGCTTTACGCGCTGCGCAACAACATCCATGCGGTGCGCAAGCGTTTGCTGGCGCAAGCTGGTACACCAGCCGCCCATCGCCATTGATCATCGCGATGTCGACAAAGCGCCTGCCGACGTTGACGCGGCTGAAGTTCACGCTGAAGCCGCCGAGGTTCACGGCGCCCATCGGGCGCAGCGTATTCGCCTGGTCGGCAGGCACGGCGACGCAGACGGAGATCGACACCGAGGCGTTCTGAGCCGCAGTCGGGTCGCTTTCGTCTGCCGACGCCCGCTGGTGTCGGCCAAGACACGCGGGGGCTGCTGCCGGCCACCTGAGGCGACCGCGCAAGCACTCAAGTTGTTGAGCGGCTCCGGCCTGCGGTGCAGGGCTAGGATTCCTCCGGCCGGTGCGCCTCGCGGCGTCTGCATCCTTCAGGGCGTGAGCCCCACGCAACGAGCCCTGCGCACGCTGACGCTGCCACCCGATCGGTCGACATCCTGCCGCTGCGGGAAAAGTCGCCGACCACCAGATCACCGCCAGGGCCGCGGGGCTGAAACCGATCAACAACGGCGAGCCCTATCCCAACCCCAGGCGCTGGTTGCAGGCCGCCTTGATCGTGGGCCCGCCACGGGCAGCTCGCGGCGCGCAAGTACTGCGCCGGTGCGCAGGCCGACCTGCAGAACGCCATCCCTAGGTTGTATGACAACACCGCCATTTCGGGCTGCTGACGACGGCGGCCTCGCGCCCATGCCGGCCCGATGACGGTCGGCGATGTCGCGAAAATGCCTCACACAGCCTCAGCATCCATGCGGGTTTCCGTGGACCTGGCGGCGCCGAGCGCGCATCCCGGTGAGTGTTTGCCGGGTGGCTATTGCGACCCACCAGTTGTCTGACGACCATGGCCGCCGTCCCATTCGGGACGATCACAAAGACTCAAGGAGACTGGATTGAAAAAGCTGCAAGCCACCCCGGGCGGGCAACCGCTGCGCAAAAGCCTGATTGCCATGGCCATCGGTGCGATCGCGGGCGGCGCCGTCGCGCAGGAAGACCCGAACAAGCTGGACGCCGTCGTCGTGACGGGCTTCCGTGCCAGCCTGAACAACGCGCTGAATCTGAAGAAGAACGCCGACGGCCTCGTCGACGTGATCAAGGCCGAGGACGTCTCCAAGTTCCCCGACGCCAACCTGGCCGAATCCCTGCAGCGCGTGCCCGGCGTGGCGCTCGCCCGCGGCGACGGCGGCGAGGGCAAGCAGATCACCGTGCGCGGCCTGAACGCCGGCTTCACCCGCGTGCGCATCAACGGCATCGAGGCCATCTCGGCCACCGGCGCCTCCGACATCAACGGCAGCACCAACCGCAGCCGCGCTTTCGACTTCTCGGTCTTTGCCTCGGAACTGTTCAACAGCCTGTCCGTGCGCAAGACCTCGCAAGCCGACGTGGAGGAAGGCTCGCTGGGCGCCACCGTCGACCTGCGCGGCGCCCGCCCCTTCGACTTCAAGAACCAGACGCTGACCTTCGGCGCGCAGACCAACTACAACACGCTGGCCCGCCAATCGGCGCCGCGCCTGACCGGCCTGTTCACGACGAGCGCGCAGACCGACATCGGCAAGCTCGGCATCCTGGTGTCCGGCGCCTGGTCCAAGCGCAGCGCCACGGAAGAAGGCTATGAGGCCGTCGAACTGCTGCCCGCCAGCGACGGCGGCTCGGGCTTCTGCTCGCCGGTGGGCTTCGTGCCCCAGAACCCGCCCAACAACGCCGTGAAGGGCATCGACGCCAACAACTGCGGCGTCAACCTGCCCCGCACGTCGAACCTGGCGGCCTACCAGGACGTGTTCGGCCGCACCGACAACTTCGGCGGCACCGTGGCCAACCCGGCCCCGGGCAGCGGCGCCTTCCACCCGCGCATCCCGCGCTATCGCCGCTCCGTCGCCGAGTACGAGCGCCTGGGCCTGACGGCGGCGCTGCAGTGGAAGCCGTCCGAAGCCACCGAGGTGAACCTCGACGTGCTGGGCGGCACCTTCGACAACAACCGCTACGACAACTACATCTCCGCCATCTCGTTCGGCCGCCCGCTGGCGTCCAACGGCAAGCCGCAGACCTCCATCGTCGAGGCCCACTTCAACGGCAACGGCAGCTGGGACTACGGCAAGTTCAACGGCGTGGACGTGCGCTCCGAAGGCCTGCTGGACGTCAACAACACGACGTTCAAGCAGCACGTGCTGAGCGCCACGCACAAGCTGACCGACACGATCAAGCTCGACTTCATGAGCGGCGTGTCGGACAGCCGGCTGGATTCGCCGATGCGCGCGACGGTGCAGCTGGACATTCCCAACGTCAACGGCTTCTCGTTCGACTTCCGTCAGAACCGCAACGTGCCCACGCTGACCTTCGGCGCGGACGTCGCCAACCCGGCAAACTTCAGCTTCCGGCCCACCGATGCGGACGGCACCGTGCACGGCGGCTTCGTCGGCCGCGTGCTCAACACCGGCAACAAGCTGCGCACCAATGCCGTGGGCGGCAGCTGGGAGGTCAGCGACCACATCACGCTGCGCAGCGGCCTGTCGTCGCGCAAGAACGCCTGGGACAACTACGAGGTCGGCTCCGGCACGCAGAACGGCCTGGCCAACCCGGCCGGGTTCCAGATGGCCAGCGTGACGCGCATGATCTCCAACTTCGGCAAGGGGCTGGAGGGCTCGGGCTACCCCAACCAGTGGGTGGCCGTGGACCTGCCCAAGTTCCTGAAGGTCTGGGACATCGAGTCCCACTCGGCGGCGGTTCCGGGCTCGCAGCTGAACCTGCTGGGGCAGACCAACCGCAAGATCCTGGAGAAGATCAACGCGGCCTACCTGTCGGCGGACTTCAACTACGAGGTCGGTCCCGTCATGCTGCGCGGCAACGTGGGCGTGCGCAGCGCCGAAACCAAGGCCACAGCCTCGGCGCTCGTCAACGTCGCCGGCACGCTGCAACCGGTGTCCTTCGACAAGACCTACCGCGACACCCTGCCCTCGTTCAACCTGACGGCGGAGCTGCCCCGCGACGTGTTCCTGCGCTTCTCGGCCAGCAAGACGCTGTCGCGCCCCGAGTACGCCGACCTGGCGCCGACTGCCTCGGTCAACACCAACGCGCAGACGGTCAGCATCGGTGCGCCCAACCTGGACCCCGTGCGCGCCAAGACCTACGACCTGCAGGCCGAGTGGTACTTCGCCAAGAACTCGCTGGTGTCGCTGGGCGTCTTCCACAAGAAGATCGACAGCTACATCCAGCGCGTCAGCGAGCGCGTGGCCTACAACACGCTCGGACTGCCCGACGCGCTGCTGACGGGCGGCGGCACCTGCACGATCACTGGCGCCAACCCGACCTGCCCCACGCTGCCGACGTCCATCGTCACGGTGGGCCGCGCCGCCAACACGCCGGGCGGCCCGCTGACCGGCTTCGAGGCCAACCTGCAGCTGCCGTTCAGCTTCCTGCCGGGCATCTGGAGCAACTTCGGCCTGCTGGCCAACGTCACGCATGTGAAGTCGACCATCAACTACATCACCCGCACGGCCACGACGACGCTGCCCCAGCTGTCCATCAACGCCAACCTGGTGGGCATGTCGCCGGATGCGCGCAACCTGACCCTGTACTACGAGGACGACAAGTTCAGCGCGCGGGTCTCCGCGGCGTACCGTTCCAAGTACCTGATCAACGTGCTGGGTGACGTGAACGGCCACGACGTCTCCTTCGTCAACGCCTCGACCAACATCGACTTCTCGGCGTCGTACAACGTGACGCCGAAGCTGAAGGTGACCTTGGAAGCCGCGAACCTGACGGACCAGCCTCTGCGCTATGGTCGCGACAGCCAGCGTGACGACACCTGGCTGTACGCGCACTTCGGCCGCACGTTTGGGGTGGGGATGTCGTATAAGTTTTAGCCCCTCGCCTGGTCTCGCCGTGCTGAACGCTGGCGCGCCTGGTCGGTCTTGCAGACAGAGCTGCGGCAGTGCCGCAGCTCTTCGGCAGGCACATCGCGCCCACTGGGCGCCATGTGTCCGGCCTCCGCCCCCGAGGGGACGGCGATGCACGCGGCATTGAGCCGCGTGCACATCGCCCAAGCGGGCCGGCTTGGGGCGGCCCGGCGCTCGGCCCGAATACAGATCCCCGATACCTACATGCAAAGCAGACTTCTCTTGCCAGCCGCGTGCGCGCTGCTGGCGCTGGCGTTCCTGGCGCCGGTCCAGGCCCAAGACCTAGCGCTGGGCCAGCGCCTGTTCAACAGCCAGTGCGCCATGTGCCACACCGCCACGCCGGACCGGCGCGCGCTGATGGGTCCTGGCCTGCACGGCATCGTGGGCCGCCAGGTGGCCGAGCTGCCAGGCTTCGGCTACTCCGCGGCGCTGACTGCGCTGGGGGCCAAGGGGCAACGCTGGACGCGCGCCGACCTGGACCGCTTTATCGCCGACCCCGCCGCCTATGCACCGGGCACCAGCATGCCGGTCGCCATGACGGGCCCGGCGCAGCGCCAGGATCTGCTGGGCTACCTGGCCAGCCTGTCGGGCACGCCGGCCCAGCCGGTGCCGCCCGCTGCATCCGCCAGCCGGCCCGCGGCCGCCGACGCCGGCAGCTGGAGTGCGGACCGCCCAGGCCGCATCCACGAATGGCGGGTCGCCGACCTGCCCAAGCCCTACGCCACCGAGAGCGCCAGCAACGGCCCGCGCACCGTGCCGCGGCCCGAGGGCACGCTGCCGTCGGTGCCCGAGGGCTTCAAGGTCAATCTATGGGCCAAGGACCCCGACCGTGGCCGTGTCATGGTGAAGGCGCCCAACGGCGACATCTTCATCTCGTCCACGACCAAACGACTGGTCAAGGTGTTCCGCTCGTCCACCGGCGAGACCGCCGACGTGGTCAGCACCTTTGCGGCCGGCATGGACCGCCCCTTCGGCCTGGCCTTCTGGCCCACGGGAGCCGACCCGCAATACCTCTACGTGGCCTTCGTCAATTCCATCGTCCGCTACCCGTACAGGAACGGCGACCTGGTGGCCGGCGGCGAGCCGGAGGTCGTCGTGCCGCGGCTGTCGCAGGCCGTGGGCGCGCACTCGTCGCGCACGCTGGTGTTCTCGGCCGACGGCCGCACGATGTACCTGTCGCTGGGCTCCGCCACCAATGTGGCCGAGAACATCGGCAAGGCGCCGCCCGAGCCGCTCGCCGCCTGGGAGGCCAAGCACGGCCTGGGCGCCGCCTGGGGCGAGGAGGAAGGCCACGCCGTGGTGCTGGCCTTCGACCCCGATGGCAAAAACCGCCGCACCCACGCCACCGGGCTGCGCAACTGCGTGGGCATGTACGTCTACCCGCGCAGCGGCGACCTGCTGTGCAGCGTCAACGAACGCGACCTGCTGGGCGACAACCTGCCGCCGGACTACCTCACGCGCGTGAAGCCCGGCGGCTTCTACGGCTGGCCGTGGTTCTACATCGGCGCGCACGAAGACCCGCGCCTCGCCGGCCACCGACCCGACCTGCGCGACAAGGTCATCACGCCCGACCTGCTGTTCACGGCGCATGCAGCGCCGCTGGGCATGGTCATGTACGACGTGGCGGCCGGCGCATCGGCAGCCTTTCCCAAGGGCTATGACGCCGACCTGTTCGTCGCCTTCCACGGTTCGTGGAACCGCCAGACGCGCACCGGCTCCAAGGTCGTGCGCGTGTTCATGAAGGACGGCGTGCCCACCGGCCGCTACCAGGACTTCATGACCGGCTTCGTCGCCAGCGACGCCGAGGTCTGGGGCCGGCCTAGCTCGGTCGCCGTGCAGAAGGACGGCTCCCTGCTGGTGGACGACGACGTGACCGGCGAGATCTGGCGCGTGGCGCCGAAATGAAGCGCGATCAGAACTTCAGCCGCAGCCGGCCGCTATAGCGGCCCGTGGCCGTGGCGGGCAGGCCGGCCGGACCGGTCAGCTCAGCGGCCTGCATCTTGGCGCCCATGGCCGGGATGGCCTGCATGAAGCCGATGTCGCTGTTCGGGAACTCCACGCTGGTGGTCGGGAAGTCGGCCAGCCGGGTGCCCAGTTGCAGGAAGGGCGCGCCCACGCTTTCGATGGTCAGGCCGCCTTCCGCGCCGCTCAGCCGCAGCCAGCGCGGTTCGGCGAAGTAGCCCGCGGCGGCGATGTCGTGCACGCCCAGCACCGGGCCGCGCAGGCGGTTCTGCCACACGGGGGTGGGCCCGCGGAGCAGCGCCCGCGCGCTGGTGCCGGCCAGCGGCCGGTCGAAGCCGATGCCGTGGTACAGCACCGGGCCCTCCAGACGGTAGGCGTAGTCCAACGCCAGCACGCCGTCTTCGTCCAGTGTCCAGCGCACGCGCTCCAGGCCGCCGGCGCCGGGGGCCTCCAGCCAGGCCAGCGAGCGGCCCGTGGCGGCATCGCGCGTCACGCCGCTGGTCACGACAGGCTTGTCCACCGCCGGCAGCGCAAAGCGCTCGGCCTCGTGGGCCAGCTTCAGCGAAACCACGGCGGGTGTCTTGCGAGTGCCTGCCAGTTGGCTGATGCGCACGGCCTTCACCCACTGCGGCGGGAAGATGTGCGACTGTCCGTCGCGCGCCACGCGGGCGCTGTCGTAGACGGTGTTCCAGCGTTGCCCGTCGGGTGACAGCTCCAGCTTGAAACTCGCCCAGCCGTCGGTCTCGGTGACGTCCAGCATCACGGTGGCGGCATTGGCCATCGTCGCGTTGGCGAACTCGTAGACGCCGTCGCCACGCGCGGCCGGCGCGATCCACGCCGGCTCGGCGCTGCCTTTGGGGCGCCCCACCACGAGGCGCGGGCCGGCGCTCAGCGGCTGGGCCTTGCCGTCGCGAGCGACTTCGCGGAGCAAGCCGGTGGCCGCATCGAAGCGGGCCGACACCGGGCCGGCGACCAGGCGCAGGCTGCCCGCCTCCTTGAGCACCTCGGGCGTTCCGGCACGTGCACCGCCTGCCAGCGCCGGGGCGCGGCCGGCGGTCTCCCAGACCCAGGTCCACAGGTGCGCGTCGCCCTTCGTGGCCGTCAGGCGCAGCGCGTCCGCCTGCTTCCAGGCCCCGGGCAGCGGCAGCTTCAGGTCGCCAGCGGCATGCGGGGCCACCTTGGGGCCGGTCATGTCGCCGCTGGCCAGCACCCTTGCTTCGCGGTCGGCGTCGTCGGGACCGGCGAAGCGGACCCACTCCCAGCGGAAGCGCACGTCACTGAGCGGCGTGAAGTCGTAGTCGTTGTGCAGCTTCACGCGGCCGTCGAAGGCCTTGTCCAGCCGGGGCGTGTCGGCCTGCACGGGCGACCAGATCTCCTTCACCGTGAAGTAGCTGGGCTCCTTCTCGAAGCGCGGCCCGACGATGCCGTCCGGCGCGTAGCTGCCGAAGAGGTCGAGCCTGCCGCCCTGGTCGGTGCGGGCAAGGCCTTCGTCGGCCAGGTTCCACAGGAAGCCGCCGGTGCCGCGCGGCGAGGCCTTCATCGCGCGCCAGTAGTCGTCCAGCCCGGCCCCCAGGCCGCCGTCGAACAGGCCGTGCAGGAACTCGGTGGGCAGCACCAGCATCGGCCCGGCCAGGCGGCGCATCAGGTCGGGGTAGCGCGGGTAGTGCTTGGTGTCGATGCCGCCGTAGGGCTCCCAAGGGTGGATCAGCGGCCGCGCCTGCGGGTCGTAGAACGCGAAGTCGCGGTCCAGCTCGCGGTTCCAGCCGCCCTCGTTGCCGTTGGACCAGATGATGATGCTCGGGTGGTTGACGTCCCGCTCCACCAGCGAGCGCACCAGCTTGCGGCCCACCTCGGTGTCGTGGGCCTTCTGCCAGCCGCTGAGTTCGTTGATGACGTACAGGCCCAGCTCGTCGGCCGCTTCCAGGAAGGCCTTCTCGGGCGCGTAGTGCGCCACGCGCATGGCGTTCATGTTCATGGACTTGATGAGGCGCGCGTCTTCGTAGGCCTGGGCGCGCGACACCGCCCGTCCCGTCTCGGGGCGGAAGCTGTGGCGGTTGATGCCCTTCAGCATGATGCGCTGGCCGTTCAGGTACAGGCCCTGGCCCTCGCGCACCTCGAAGGTCCGGAAGCCGAAGCGCTCGCGCGTCTGGTGCACGGCCACGTCGCCGGCGTACAGCGTGAGGTCGAGCCAATAGAGGTGGGGCGTCTCGGCCGACCACAGCCGCGGGCGATCGATGCGGCCCGCGATCTGCACGACGCCGACGCCACCCGCGGGGATCGCGGTCGCGAGCGGCTTGCCGACGGCGGCGCCGTCCAGCGTCCTGACCTGGCCAACCACACGCGTGACCGTGCGCGGCGCGCGCAGCTCGACGCTGGCCTTCAACTCACCCGAGGCCTGCGCGGCGATGGCCACGTGCGCGACGGATTCGGGCGGGAACGCCTCCAGCCACACGGGGCGATAGATGCCACCAAACACCCAGTAGTCGCCGTGGCGCTCGGCAATGTCGGTGGCCGTCGCGGCCGAGGCCTCGCTGACCTTCACCTCGATCTCGTTGTCCTCGCCGGGCTTGAGCAGCCGGGTGACATCGTGGCTGAAGCGGTTGAAGCCGCCCTGATGCACGGGCCCGGCCGGTTGGCCGTTGAGCTTGACCGTGGTGTCGGTCATGGCCGCCTCGAACACCAGGCGGACCGCGCGGCCCTTCCAGTCGGCCGGCACGGCGAAGCGGTGCCGGTAGGTGCCCGTGTCCGACGCACGCGGTCCCTTGTCGTAGCCATATTGGTAGTGACCGAAGCCCTGCTGCTGCCAGTTGGACGGCACCGGGATACGCGCCTTCTCGCCGGCGCGCCGGCCACCATCGATGCTGAAGTCCCAGGCCACGGCATCGTCGGGGCCGGTGCCGCTGAGCATCAGCGTCTGGGTGCGAGGCGCATCGGCGGCCTGGGCTGCGGCGCCGAGCAACAGGCCCGCAAGCCCGGAGACCACGAGACGGGACAGGGACCAGGAGGATTTCATCGGCGCGCGTCTTTCAGACCGGGAACGGACGACGAATATCGTTCACCGGCCAGCGACGGGGTGCTCAACGATTTGAGCAGTTGCGCCGCTCAGGTCGGCCCGGCGCCCAGCCCAGGCGCGCGAGTCCATCGGGATAGGGGGGAGCCATTGTCGGCTCCGCCCCTCCCACACCACCTGGCATGCGGGTCCGCACCAGGCGGTTCGAGAGCTTGAGGTCAGGAGAGTCGGGGCATGCCAAGTCGGTCGAACCACGCAATGGTGAAGCCCGCATTGAGCCCCTTTTCGCTGTTGCGCCACCAGCGCCGGCTGTTGGCCGCCACCCGGTGAGCAACGTCCGCACGGGCGCCCAGCGACAGCAGTTCGCGATACATGGTTGTTCCGCGCTTCCACTGCCGCAATTGGATAGCCCTCATTCGATGGCGTAGCCATTCGTCCAACTCGCGCCAGACTTTCGGGGTTTGCGCCACCGGTCGAGCCGACGCAATCGCTACGACGCGTACTTCATGCCCACCTCCCAAACGGGCCTCATCAAGGCTAGCAGCGAAGCCGGTACGCGCACGTCCCCGTTGGCCTCGGCCAGCGTTTCATGCATCGCCTCGGCGATGCGCTCCAGGACCACGCGCGGCCTCACCACGCCGCAAACCTCAGTGCCGAACTGGAGCAACTCCTCGGTTGTCGGGTAAGCCTTGCTATGGTGCTTGCCCGCAAAGAGCTTGAGCGCCATCGTGCGATCTGTTTGCTCCTCATCGCCGACAAAGCGGGTGTAGGTGTAAACCGCTGTCGTCACGACGTCGAACAGCGGCGACAGCCTTGGGACACCATCCGGATGCACCAGCACGCCGAAGTTCTTGAGGTGGGCGTCTCCATTGCGGACCATCACGCTGAGCGCCACCTGCTCGAAGAATCTCTGCAGGTCCTCACCGGGCAGTTGCAGGTATCGCAACAGTTCGGCGATGCGCTGATAGCTTCCGCGGTACTTGCGCTCAGACAGCACATCGCGAACGCGCAGGTTCATCAGCGAGGCAATGTCTTCGAAGCCCCGGCGCTCGATCTGCCCATCCGGCTGGGGACTCAGGTCAAAGCGATCGACGACCAGCATCTGCCCGTCATGGGACAACTCGAAGCCGGGCGTCAGGATCTGCGCCCTCTTCGCCGCCGACAGGCACAAAAACTCGTTGGCGGCGAGACCTGCGTAGGCCGCCGACGCGACCTTCACGATCACCGAGGGGATGGGCACGGTCGCCCGATCGGCCACCATGATCTTGGGCTGCACGCCGGCGATACCGACGCCTGAACTCAGATAGGCCCGCACCAGCTCCTCGTACAGCTCCGGTGTAAACGGCAGCGCCAATAGCGCCCCCCGCTCGATGTGGGTCGGCGCGGACGCCGGCTCCGCACCGGGCAGGCGATAGCCGAGGCTGCCGATGCCGTTCTGACCCACCATCGCGAGCAGGTGCATCGGCTGCAACCGATGCTTCGGGAACATCATGCTCAACCGCAGCAGTAGCTCGCCCTCGGGCAAGGTCTGGTCCATCACCGCGAACAGTGCGCCGTCCTGCCAGGTCGGCTGTTCGCGCGCCGGCATGAGCAGTGCGACGCTTGGCTGATCGGGGTCCGGCGTGGCGTACCGGAACTCGTAGTTCGAGGTCTTCAACAATTGACCGGCCGCGCGGCCGTTGATGGAGACGTCAAGCGAGCGGATCTTGTCGGGCAGTGCCATCACTCGTCCTCGTCGTCCAAGCCGAATCGCGCTTGAACCTGGCTCAGCGTCGGACGCCCTGCTGGTTCCAGCCGCAACGTCAGCTTGAGCACCGACAGCACCGCAAACAGCGACGCAAGGGAGGTGTCCTTGCCCGCTTCCAACCGGTAGATCACATCTCGAACGCGGCCCGACTGGTCCGCCAGTTCCGTGATGCTCATACCCACGGCTACACGCGCGGCTCGGATCGCCGACCCGAGTTCTGTCATCAAACGAATATCGTCGCTCATGGACGACATGATGCCATCCCACTGCTCGCCCACACTTGTTTCGTCGTCCATAAACGACATTTTGTGGTCGGTATGACGCCGACCTGCAGCGGCCAATACAGAGCACTCAAACAGTCGCCCGCCGCCTGCGGACGGAGCACAGCGCGAGCGATTTCTGTGAGTTACTTGCCTGGGTTATGAGTCGTCGCCGCCATGAGCGGCGTGCACCTGGCATCGCCAGCGTGACGCACTTCACGATTGGAGTGCCGCCAGAGCTGCATGACCGACGAGCGCAGTTGGCCTTTTCACCGCAGTGACTGCACTGCCTGCGCACCACCCTACGACTTACGGTGAAGCGCAGGAACCCCCAGACGCACAGGACACCGGTGATGGAGCAGGCTCGGGCTTGGGGTGAAAGCGCTCCCAGCCAGCTTGAAGCGCAGGCCATGACCCAATGGTCGTTTCACCGCCAAGCCAAAACAGCCCGGGCCACGCGTGGGCCATGAACCTCAGAAACAACAAAGCCCGCACTGGGCGGGCTCTGCTAAGTCCTTCACAGGACTTGTATTTCTTGGTTGCGGGGGCCGGATTTGAACCGACGACCTTTGGGTTATGAGCCCAACGAGCTACCAGACTGCTCCACCCCGCGACTGAAGCTAGCAGTATACACGGCTTTTGGACTTGCTCGCAAACTTTCCGCTCAAGAGGGCTCAGGGCGCCCGGCGCGGGACGTCGCTCAGCTCGGCAGGCCACAGCGCGCGCAGCCGTGCGTTCACGGCCAGCCACGTGCAGCGGCAGGCGGCTGCCCAGCACGTAGTCGTGGATGCCGTCTCACGTCTGGCCGACGAGGACGCCGGTACGGCCCCCCCCCCCAGGGACGCGGGTCAGAAAGGCAGCTGGGCGCCGCGGGCCTGCAGCCGCGTGCGCAGGTGGGAGCGCGCGCGCGACACGCGGCTGCGCACGGTGCCGATGGGCACGGACAGCAGCGATGCAGCGTCCTCGTAGCTCATGTCATCCATGGCCACCAGCAGCAGCACCTCACGCATCTCCGGCATCAGGCCGTCCAGTTCGTTCTGCAGCAGCAGCATCAGCTGGTTCAGATGGCATTGCTGCTCGGGGTCGGCCTGGTTGCAGGGCGTGCCGTCCAGCGCACTCTCGTCCTCGAAGCGGTACAGCCGCGACGGCGCACGCGCCAGGTGGTTGCGCACCAGGTTCATCGCGATGCCGTACAGCCAGGTCGACAGCTGCGACTCGCCACGGAACTGCTCGAAGGTGCGCGCGGCCTCGACGAAGGCCTGCTGAGCCAGTTCCTCGGCCTCGGTGCTGTCGCCGATGTGGCGCAGCACGAAGCGGTAGAGGCGGTCGCGGTGCTCGCCGAACAGCTCCGAAAAGATGATGTTCGGATCGGCAACGACGGGGTGGCGGGTCTGAAGGCACAGCGGCTGCATCGCGGGCTCCGGTATTGATGCGGCCAACGGGCCGCCCTATGAGATCAGACGCCTTCGCAATGACATCCGCGACATGGCTGTCCCGCCCCATCCCGCATTCGCGGGCGTGGGTTTACCCCCGACGCCGTGAACTGGTTCACAGGCCTCAATGCACGGCGGTCGTCAGCAGCACGCGCAGCCGTTGCGCGACCGTGTCGGGGTCGGCCGGCGTGACCCGGAACTCGGCCTCCAGGGCCTGATCCAGCGCGCGCCGCCGCTCGATGCCAAGGCCGGCGGCATCCAGGCCCAGCGACTCCGCGACCCGACGGAAGCGCCAGCCCAGCAGCAGCGCCGAGAACTCGAACTGCAGCAGGTGCGACTGCGCCTGCAGCAGGCTGAGCGCCGACTCCGCGCAGGCCACCGCACGGCGCACGGTACGCGCGGGCAACAGCCGCCGCGGCCGGGTGCTGAGCCGCCACTCGCGCTCGGCGATGGCGCTGGCGGCTTCGCCGTAGCGCTCGCGCAGCGCCAGCACGAACAGCCGCCCGACCTGATCTGTGGCCGAGCCGTCGGGCGTGACCCCGCCGCACACCTCCAGATGGCCTTGCACCGGCAGGACCCACAGCAGGCGCCCCGCGGCCGCCGCGCCGATGAAGGCATCCAGGCGGGGCGAGTCGGGCATCGCCAATGCAGTGGCGACGGGCAGCAGGGGCGGTTTCAGCACGCGGACAGGTGTTGGACTGAAGGCCGGGTCCGGCGCAACGCGGCACCGGGCGGACTTTCACTGGGTAACCGCCAATGCGGCCGGGTTCCCCCGCCGCACTAGAGAGCCCTGCCTACACCGGCTCTGCCATGCCCGACCAAGCGCACCGCGGCCAGGTCACGCTGTCCGGGGCGACATGCACTGGCCGAGAGGAGGGCGCGACAGGAACTCCGGCGTCTTGCGCGCGCTGCAAATCCTTCTTTCCGAGGCCGAACAGGGGTCGCACCGGCACCTAGCGCCGGTTCACGTCACGGTCCGCGCCCAGGCCGGCGGCCAGGTGGTCGCCGAAGGTCCGCACCTTGGCCGATGCCCGCCGCTGCGGCGGGCTGACGAGCTGGATGGGCACGGCCGGGCTGGCCCAGCCGGGCAGCACGCGCACGATGCTGCCCTCTGCCACCTCGCGCTCGAACAGCCAGTCCGGCGCGAACGACAAGCCCATGCCCGCCGCCACGGCCTCGCGGATGGCCTCGCCGCTGTTGGTCTGCAGGTTGCCGCCCACCTGCACCGACACCGGCGTTCCGCGGCCGTCCTCGGGTTGCAGCGTCCAGGTATCACGCGTCTGCAGCTCGCTGTAGACCAGGCAGTTGTGCGCCGCCAGCTCGGCCGGCTCGACCGGTGCACCGTGCCTCTCGACATAGCGGCGTGACGCGTAGATGCCGCGCCGCATCGTCGCGATGCGGCGCGACACCAGGCTGGAATCCGGCAACTCGCCGATGCGCACCGACAGGTCTATGCCCTGCTCGATGAGGTCGATGAACCCATCATTCAGCCGCAGGTCCAGCGTCAGGCCCGGGTGCTGGGCCAGGAAGTCCTGCACCAGCGGCATCAGCTTCAGCCGGCCGAAGCACACCGAGCAGGCCACGCGCAGCACCCCCTGCAGCCGGTGCTCGCCCTCGCGCAGCTCGCTCTCGGCCTCGGCCACCTCCGCCACCAGCCGGCGCGCCTGGTCCACGTAGCGGGCGCCGGCGTCGGTCAGCTTCAGCACGCGCGTGCTGCGCACCAGCAGCTCGGCGCCCAGTTGCCGCTCCAGCGAAGCCACCTGCTTGCTGACCGCGCTCTGCGTGCTGCCCAGCTCGCGCGCCGCGGCCGAAAAGCTGCCCATCTCCACGACGCGCACCAGCGTCTGCATGGCCTGCAAGCGATCCATCCGGGGTCTCCATTCCTGATTGGAATGCATGTTAGGCGTGGGCGCCGGCTTCCGGCTTGAGCAGTACTGAATGACAGTCGCGCCGTCTTGTCTTTCTCTCTCGGAGCTTTTTCATGACCTCATCCATCGTCCTCATCACCGGCGCCCTCACCGGCATCGGCCGCGCCACCGCCCTCGCCTTCGCCCGGGAAGGCGCCACCGTCGTCGCCAGCGGCCGCCGCGAGGCCGAGGGCCAGGCGCTGGTGGCCGAGCTGCGCGCCGCCGGCGCACCGGCCGCCGCCTTCATCCGCGCTGACGTGCGCCACGAGGCCGAGGTGCGCTCGCTGGTCGAGCAGACCGTCGAGCGCTTCGGCCGGCTGGACGTGGCCGTCAACAACGCCGGCATCGAGGGCGACTACGGCCCGATCAGCGAGGCCACGGAGGCGAACTACGACGCCGTCATGGACACCAACGTCCGCGGCGTGGTGTTCTCGCTGAAGCACGAGCTGCGCGCGATGCAGGCGCAGTCGGGCGGCGGCAGCATCGTCAACGTGTCATCGGTGCTGGGCCGCGTCGGCTATGCCGGCTTCGGCGTCTACACGGCCAGCAAGCACGCGGTGGACGGCCTCACGCGCACGGCGGCGCTGGAGGGCGTGGCCCAAGGCGTGCGCGTCAACGGTGTGGCACCCGGCCCGGTGGAGACCCCCATGCTGAACCGCCTTACCGGCCACGACGACAACGCCAAGGCGCAGATGCTGGCCGGCATGGTCGGCCGGCGCGCGGCCGACGCCGACGAGATCGCGCAGGCCATCGTCTTCATCGCCGGCCCCCGCTCACGCTTCATGACGGGCGAGACGGTGGCGATCGATGGCGGCCATTCGGCAGGTTGAGCGCCGGCTGCCAAACGTCAGCCCTTGTGCCCCGCTCCGAGGTAGGTTTCGATGACCCGCGGATCCGCCGCCAGCTGATCCGCCGGCCCGCTGATCCCGAACTCGCCGGTCTCCAGCACATGCCCGTGGTCCGCCACGCGCAGCGCGGCGCGGGCGTTCTGCTCGACCAGCAGGATGCTGACGCCACTGCTGCGCAGGTCGTCGACGATGGCGAAGATCTCGCGCACGATCAGCGGCGCCAGGCCCAGGCTGGGCTCGTCCAGCATCAGCAGCTTGGGTTGCCCCATCAGCGCGCGGCCCAGCGCCAGCATCTGGCGCTCACCGCCGGACAGCGTGCCGGCCGCCTGGGCGCGGCGCTCCTTCAAGCGCGGGAAGCGCGCGTAGACGCTGTCCAGCCCGTCGCGCCAGCGCTTGTCGCCCAGCTTCCTGGGACGCCAGCCGCCCAGCAGCAGGTTGTCCTCGACCGTCATCGTGCCGAACAACTCGCGCTTCTCGGGCACCAGCGCCAGGCCCGCGAGCACGCGCTCTTCCAGAGTGAGCTTGGCGATGTCTTCACCGGCGAAGCGCAGTGCGGTGCTGCGCGACGGGATCAGGCCCATCAGCGCGCCGAGCAGCGTGCTCTTGCCGGCGCCGTTCGGGCCGATGACGGTGACGACGCTCTTCTCGGCCGCCGTGAAGCTCAGGCCGTGCAGCACCTCGGCATGGCCGTAGCCAGCGTGCAGGTCGGTGACTTCCAGCAGCGCGCTCATTCGTCCGCTCCCAGGTAGGCCGCGCGCACGGCCGGGCTCGCCTGCACCTCGGCAGGCGTGCCCTCCATCAGCCAGCGGCCGAACTCCATGACGACGATGCGGTCGGTCAGCTTCATGACGAAGTCCATGTCGTGCTCCACCAGCAGCAGCGACAGGCCCTCGGCCTTGAGCTGCTTCAGCACCTCAGCGAGCGCTTCCTTCTCCTTGTGGCGCAGGCCGGCGGCGGGCTCGTCCAGCAGCAGCAGCGACGGGTCGCTGGCCAGCGCGCGGGCGATCTCCACCAGCCGTTGCGGGCCCAGCGCCAGGTTGCCGGCCAGCTCGTGCGCCTGGGCCTCCAGGCCGATGCGCTTCAACTGGCGCAGTGCCTCGGCGCGGGCCTGGGCTTCCTCGGCGCCGTTCAGGCCCAGCATCGCGCGCAGCGTGCCTGTCTTCGTGCGCAGGTAGGTGCCCAGCGCCACGTTCTCCAGCACCGTCATGTCGGGCACCAGCTTCACGTGCTGGAAGGTGCGGGAGAGGCCCGCACGGGCGATGTCGCGACTGGCGCGGCCGTCCACGCGCTGACCGAGCAGCTCGACCTCGCCGCTCGTCAGCGGCAGCACGCCGGAGACGAGGTTGAAGGTGGTGCTCTTGCCCGCGCCGTTGGGGCCGATGAGGCCCACGATGTCGCCCGCGCGGATCCTGAAGCTGATGTCGTTGACGGCCACCAGCCCGCCGAACTGCTTGCGTATCTTGCGCACGTCCAGCAGCGGCGCGCCGCGCTGCGGGTGGCTGCGTGCGCTCAGCGCCGGCGCGCCCTCGTCCACCGGCCTGACAGCGCGCGCGGGCAGCCAGCGCGCGATCAAGGGCCACAGCCCGTCCGGCGCAAAGCGCAGCACCAGCACCAGCACGATGCCGAACACGATGATCTCGTAGTTGCCCGAGCCGCCGAACAGCATCGGCAGCCAAACCTTCAGCTGGTCCTCCGCCAGCTTCACCAGCGCCGCGCCGGTGAACGCGCCGCCCACCGTGGCGATGCCGCCCACGACGGCCATGAACAGATACTCGATGCCGAACTTGATGCCGAACGGCGACGGGTTCACGCTGCGCTGCATGTGCGCGTACAGCCAGCCCGACACCGCGGCCAGCAACGCCGCGATGACGAACATCGTCAGCTTGTAGCGGAAGGTGCTCGCGCCCATCGCCTCGGGCATGGTGGCGCCGCCGCCGCGGTGGGTGTTCAGCGCCCGCATGATGCGGCCCGGCCGCGAGTCCAGCAGCCGCGTGACGCCCACCGCCGCCAGCAACGCGGCGCCCCAGATCAGCCAGTAGATGCGGCGCTCGCTCTGGAAGCTGAAGTCGCCCAGCGTGATGGCCGGCAGGCCCAGCAGCCCGTCGTACTTGCCCAGCGGCTCCAGGTTGCCGATCAGGTAGTACAGCGCCAGGCACCAGCAGATGGTGGCCAGCGGCAGGTAGTGGCCCGACATGCGCAGCGTCAGCACGCCGATCAGCAGCGCCAGGACCAGCGTGGCGCCCAGCCCCGCCACCAGCCCCAGCCACGGCGACAGGCCGAGCACGACCGACAGGTAGCCGGTGGCATAGGCGCCCACGCCGGCGAACGCGGCCTGGCCGAAGGACGTCAGGCCGCCCACGCCGGTCAGCAGCACCAGGCCCAGCACGACCAGCGAGAACAGGCCGATGTAGTTCAGCTGCGTGATCCAGAAATCCGGCACCGGCACCAGCGGCAGCAGCAGGACCACGACGGCGGCGACCGCCGCAAGATGGGAGCGCTTCATCGTCTTCAGTGTTCTTCGTGGTGCGGGTCCACGAAGGACCGCCACAGCAGGATGGGCAGGATCACCGTGAACACGATGACCTCCTTGAACGCGCTGGCCCAGAAGGAGCCGAAGCTCTCGATCAGGCCCACGCCGATGGCACCGGCCAGCGCCATCGGGAAGCTGGCGAGGCCGCCAAAAACCGCGGCGACGAAGCCCTTCAGGCCGATCAGGAAGCCGGTGTCGTAATAGATGGTGGTGGACGGCGATATCAGCAGCCCCGACAGCGCGCCGATGAAGGCCGCCATCGTGAAGCTCAAGGACCCCGCCGCGTCGCCCGAGATGCCCATCAGACGCGCGCCGGTTCGGTTCACCGACGTGGCGCGCAGCGCCTTGCCCATGAGCGTGCGCTCGAAGAACAGGAACAGCGCGGCGATCAGCGCGATGGAGGCGCCGAAGATGATCAGCGTCTGCCCGGTAAAGCTCAGCGGCCCGGCATCGAAGCGGGCGTCCCAGAACGCCGGCGTGCGCCAGCCCTCGGCGCCGAAGAAAACGAGGCCGATGCCGGTCAACGCGAAATGCACACCGACCGACACGATGAGCAGCGTCAGCACGCTGGCACCGGACAGCGCGCGGTAGGCCACGCGGTACAGCAGCGGGCCCATGGCCGTGACGAGGGCCAGCGTCACCAGCACCTGCACCAGCAGCGGCGGCTGCTGCGGCGCCAGCCAGCGAGTGACCCAGGCGATCAGCAGCGGCACGATGACCGCACCGAACTGCCGCCGCGCGATGCGTGCGAACGCCCAGCGCTCGCGGATGGCCTGCACCGTGTCCAGCACCGACCCGGCCACCGCCAGCATCACCAGCAGCCACACGGTGCCGGGCACCTTGCCCAGCTGCAGCGCCGCCAGCGTCAGCGCGCCGAAGGCGACGAACTCACCCTGCGGGATGAAGATGATGCGGGTGACCGAGAACACCAGCACCAGGGCCAGCGCGACGAGGGCATAGATGGCCCCGTTGGTCAGGCCATCGAGGCCCAGGATGGCGGCAATCGTGAGGTCCATGGCGGCTCAGCAACGAATGAGAGCCCATGGTATCGGCGAATCTCCGACCGAACGGTCGGGGTATCGCCCAGTACAAAAGGGAGCCCCACGAAGGGGCGCCCCGTCGATCACGCGTTGCGGGTCAGCTGCTGACCACCAGCTGGTTGTTGACGTGCTTCACGCCGCCCACGGCGGCGGCCAGCATCGTGGCGCGCTCGCGCGACTGGGCGTCGGGCGCCTTGCCGGTCAGCGTCACCAGGCCTTCGCGGGTGTCGACATTGATCTGCGTGGCCTTCAGCTTGTCGTCCGCCACCAGCGCGGCGTTGACCTTGGCGGTGATGCCCAGGTCGGTGGTGGCCTGCGAGGCCTGTTCCGCCGCGCGGGCGGCCGAGGCCTCGGCGCTGGCGACCGCCTCCTTGGCGTCCTGGCGGGTCTCGTCGGCGGCGCGCTTGGTTTCGGCGATGGCGCCGTCCAGGCGCTGGCCGGCCGTCAAGTCGTCTTCCTGCTTGCTGCAGGCGCTCAGCGCGGCGGCCAGCGCGACGGCGGACAGCAGGGACAGGCTTCGGGCGGTGGTGGACAGGGGTTTCATCGGGCTTCCTTCCTTTCGGGATCGGGCCGGTTAGGCCGGTGGCCCCACTGTGGCCGACCGCGGTCGGGTGCCGTTTCAGCCGGGGTGCCGATCGCCTGTCGGACCCGGCCGACAGGCGCGCGCCCCGCAACGGCCGGCGCGATCAGCGACGCTTGTGCGGCTGTTCGTGCACCGCATCCAGGAACTCGGCCAGCGTCTCGCGGCACGGCCCCCCGGGGCACAGGAACAGGCCTTCGGCCTCGGCCGGCACGTCGGGCGGGAAGCCCAGCGCGCCCAGCATGTTGACCCCATCACCGCACAGGGCCAGCGAGCGGCCACAGCGCCAGGCCATCTTCAGCAGCGCCTGCAGGCGCGCACAGCCGGTGGGTGCGGCCCACACGTCGGAGTTCAGCACCACCAGGCCGTCGGCCCAGTCCGCGGCGGGCGGCGGCTCGCCGAAATCGTCGTCCAGCCGCCAGTGCATCAGGCTGACCTCGCCGGAGCACAAGACCTGCAGGTCGTCGGCATGGCGCAGCATGGCCTCGGCCGTGCCGATGACGCACACCAGCACATCGGCCGCCCGCGTCGCCCGTGGCTGGGCTCGGGTCGTGCAATCGGCTTCGGACATGGCGCTACTCCGGCGGCTTGCTCATGCCGCACTGTGGTCCCAGGGAAATGGGGCGGCCGTGGGCGGGCGACGCAGCGCCACGTAGGACGGGACGCCGCGATCAGCCGAAGCTCACCGTCACCAGCAGCCCGCGGCCGTCCGGTCCGGTGTCCAGCCGGATGGCCGCGCCGTTGCGCGCCGCGGCGCGCTCGGCAATGGCCAGGCCCAGGCCGCTACCGCTCTCGTTCTGGCCAGGGATGCGGTAGAAGCGCTCGAACACGCGCTGGCGCAGCGCCGGCGCGATGCCGGGCCCCTGGTCGCTGAAGCTCAAGCAGCAGCCACCGCCCTCGCGCACGCTCAGTCGCACGGCGATGCGGCCGTTCTCGGGAGAGTACTTGATCGCGTTGGCGATGAGGTTGTCCACCAGCGCCCACACCGTCTCCTGGTGCAGCGGCCGGTCGTCGACCGGATCGGCGTGGAAGTCGATGTCGATGCCGCGCTGCACGGCCAGCGGTGCTGCGGCAGCCAGCCGGTCGCGCACCAGCGTCTCCAGCGGCAGCACTGGAAGATCAGCGTCCTGGCCTGCATCGGAACGCGCGCGCTCCAGCGACAGCAGCTGCTGCACCAGGTGGTTGGCGCGCGCGACGCCGTCGCGCAGCCGCGCGCCGGCGTCGGCATCCGCGCCGCGGTTCTGCAGCAGGTGGGCGTTGATCTGGATCGCGGCCAGCGGCGTCTTCAGCTCGTGGGCCGCGTCGGACAGGAACTCGTGCTCGTGCTCGATGCGCCGGCGCAGCCGCGCCATCAGGTGGTTGATGGCGGCGACCAGAGGCGACAGCTCGCGGTAGGGCGAGGCCGGCAGGGGCGTCAGGTCCTGGGCCGATCGGTTCTCGATGACGGCCGCGAAGGCGCGCAGCGGCTTCAGGCCCACGCCGATGATGAACCAGGCCGGCAGCAGCAGGAGCGGCAGGCTGAAGATGGTGGAACGCAGCAGGAAGCT
This sequence comes from Roseateles sp., assembly GCA_036401055.1. Classification (GTDB taxonomy): domain Bacteria; phylum Pseudomonadota; class Gammaproteobacteria; order Burkholderiales; family Burkholderiaceae_C; genus Pelomonas. The sequence continues at coordinate 18,738 of DASWWC010000242.1, read as the reverse complement.
GACGCCCGAGTAGCTCAGCATCCAGCGGTCGTCCACCTCGTGGCTGCGCTCGACGGCGATGCCGGTGGGCGCATCGCGCTCCAGCGCCTGCACCCACGCATTGCCCTCGTGCTGCGTGCCCGGCAGCGGCAGCGCGTCGGGCAGCCCGGGCAGCGAGTTGTAGACCAGCTCGCCGCGTTGCCAGACCCGCACGCGCACCTGCGAGTGGTAGTCCAGCTGGCGAAACATCTCGGCGCGCACGGCCTCCAGCGCGGCGGCGGCCTCGCGCACGCGGCCCGGCCTGTCGGCCACGTCGGCCAGGTGCATCAACAGCTCGCGTGCATGCGCCGAGTTCTCGCTGGCCGTGCGCGAGCGCTGCGTCTCGCGCGCCTCCCAGGCCACGTAGACGAAGCCGCACAGCGCGACGAACAGCGTCACGCCGCTGAAGCCCAGCAGCAGGCGGTTGAACAGCGATGGGTCAGCGGGCCGCTTCACGTTGAAGCATGTAGCCCACGCCGCGCACGGTGCGGATGTGGCCGTCACCGATCTTCTTGCGCAGGTTGGAGATGTGCACGTCCAGCGTCGCGCCGTCGCTGTAGGGCAGCACACGCTTCTCCAGCTCGGCCCGCGTCAGCACCCGGTCGCTCTGCTTCATCAGCGTCAGCAGCAGCGCGTATTCGGTCTTGGACAGCGTGACCGCCGCGCCGTCCACCGTCACGCGCATGCGCTTCTCCTCCAGCGCCAGGCTGCCGTTGCTCCACAGCGCCTCGACCTCGCCGTGCGCGCCGCTGCGGCGCAGGATGGCCCGCAGCCGCACCAGCAGCTCGGGGATGTCGAAGGGCTTGATGAGGTAGTCATCGGCGCCGCTGTCGAAGCCCTTGAGCCGGTCCTGCAGGCCGTCCCGCGCGGTGATGATGAGCACGGGCACGGTCAGCCCCGCCGCGCGCATGCGCTTGAGCAATTCGTTGCCGTCGCCGTCGGGCAGGCCCAGGTCCAGCAGCACGGCGTCGAAATCCTCGGCCTGCAGCCGCGCCACGGCATCGACGGCCATACGCACCCAGACCACCTCGTGGCCTTCGTCCTTGAACACCGACAGCAGCGCCTGCCCAATGTTGAGGTCGTCCTCGATCAGATAGATCTTCACGGCAAAAAGTCTAGCGGTGCAGGCCCGTCCCGTGGCCTGGGCGAAACACGAGGCCGCCCACCGAATCGACCCACAACGCCGATGGATAAAGGCCACATTCCGTTTCTTCAGGTTTTCTTCAGGCCGGAACGAAAGTTGTCTTTAGGGATTCTTCAGCGGCTCACGCTCCGGATTGCGCGGCCTGCACCCAAGCCGGAGCATCGCGGCCGTTCGCTGCCCCAACCGGACTCGCGACCCGGCCGGCGCAGCAGAACCCCGGACCCGACCACTACAACATTCGAGAGGCAAACCCATGGCACACCTGCCAGCCGCACGAGCGCCGCGCCAGCCGCGAGCGCGCGGGCTCCACCCCATCGCCAATGCCTGCGTGCTGCTGCTGATCGGCAGCGGCGCCGTCCATGCCCAAGAGACAGCCACGCCACAGACGCTGGACACCGTCGTCGTCACCGGCATCCGCAAGGGCGTCGAAGACGCCATCGCCACCAAGCGCAACAACACGTCCATCGTCGAGGCGATCTCGTCCGAGGACATCGGCAAGCTTCCCGACGTGACGGTGGCCGAGTCGCTGGGCCGCATCAGCGGCATCGCAGTGCAGCGCAGCAAGGTCAACGGCAAGGCCGCCGGCGTCAGCGTGCGCGGCATGGCACCGGCCTTCGGCGGCTCGCTGTTCAACGGCCGCGAGGTGGCCTCCACCAGCGACGCACGCAGCCCCGAGTTCGACCTGTTCCCCGCCGAGCTGCTCAGCAGCATCCTGATCTACAAGACGCCGGACGCCAGCCTGGTGGGCCAGGGCCTGTCAGCCACGGTGGACATGCGCACCATCCGCCCGCTGGACCACGGCAAGCGCACCATCGCCGCCAACGCGCGCCGCGAGCGCATCGGCGTGGACTCAGGCGTGGAGGTGGGCGAAGGCAACCGCTACAGCCTGGTCTACGTGGACCAGTTCGCCAACCGCACGCTGGGCGTGGCGGTGGCGCTCTCCAGCCTGCGCGAGGACAACGGCGGCGAGCACCGCTTCGACAGCTGGGGCGGCTGGGCGCCGCAGATCGAGCACAACGGCCAGCAGGTCACCGTGCCGGGCGGCTTCAAGTACGAGACCCAGCGCCGCCAGAGCACGCGCGACGGTGCCGTCGTCACGCTGCAATACAGGCCCAACAGCGAGTTCAAGACCACGGCCGACATCTTCTACGGCGCTGGCACCGAGAAGACCAAACAGACCGGCCTGGAAGGCGCCATCGCGTTCGGCGCCGGCATCTACGACCCGAATGGCCAGCTCAGCAACGCGACCATCTCCGGCGGCGTGGCCACCAGCGGCACGATCAACAACTACAAGGGCGTGGTGCGCAACCACATGTTCTCGAACAAGGACCGGCTGCTGTCCCTGGGCCTGAACAGCGAGCTGCGCACCGGCGACTGGCGCTGGGAGGTGGACGCCGCGCACTCGCGGGGCGAGAAGAACATCTCCAACTTCGAGACCACGGCCGGCCAGCCGGGCAACGTGCCGCAGGCCAGCCTGGCGACGATCAGCTGGACCGGTTTCAACGGCAGCAACTTCGCCGACGTGAAGTACACGACCAGCGGCAACTTCGCCGACCGCAACTTCGCGCTGCTGACCGATGTGGACGGCTGGGGCGGCGGACCCGCCACGCCGCAGGCCGGCTACGCGGCACTGCCCACCATCGCCGACAAGGTCACGAGCCTGCGCTTCACCGCGCACCACGACCTGGAGTGGGGCCCCATCGTGGGCGGCCGCTTCGGCGTCAACCTGAACAAGCGCGACAAGTCGCGCACCGGCGACGAAGGCCGGCTGTCCGTGCTGAACGGTGCCGATGGCTATGCGGGCGTGAAGATGCCCGGCGAGGGCACGGCACTGGCCGGCGCCTCGGGCATCCCGGTCGCGTCCTGGGACCCGACCGGCTCGCTGGGCAGCATCTATGCGCTGAACCGCTGGGTGGACGCGACCGTGCTGTCGCGCAACTGGACCGTGGGTGAGAAGGTGGCCACGGCCTACGCGGTGGCCGACGTGGCCGGCGAGCTGGCCGGCATTCCCTACACCGGCAACCTGGGCGTGCAGCTGGTGCACACCGACCAGAGCGCCAGCGGCAACCAGGTGGACCTGGCCAAATGCACGGGCATCACGGTGGACACCTGCCCCTACGTCGTGCGTACCGACGGCACGAGCTACAACCACCTGCTGCCGTCGCTGAACCTGACCTTCGACTTGGGGCACCAGCAGCTGCTGCGCATCGGCGCCGGCAAGCAGGTGGCGCGCGCCAACCTGGACAACATGAAGGCCAGCCTGGACTTCAGCGTGCAGACCGCGACGGCGCTGCAACCCGCGCTGACCGGCTTTGCCGGCAACCCGCGGCTCAAGCCCTATGCGGCCAAGGCGCTGGACGTGTCCTACGAGAAGTACTTCGGCAAGCACGGCTACGTGGCGCTGGCCGGCTTCTTCAAGAAGTTGGACAACTACGTCATCAACTCGCCGCGCCAGTTCGACTTCAAGCCCTACACCAGCCCCACGACGCCGCTGCCGGCGACCGGCCCCTACGCCGGCTCCACGGTGGGTTTCCTGACCCAGCCCACCAACGGCAACGGCGGCAACATGCACGGCTTCGAGTTCACGCTGAACCTGCCGGGCAGCATGCTGCACCGCTGGCTGGACGGCTTCGGCACGCAGGTCAGCCACTCGTACACCGACAGCTCCATCCGCCTGCCCACCGCCGGCTTCGTGTCGCCGCAGAACGGGCCGGTGTTCAAGGACTCGGTCAGCGAGATCGGCCTGCCGGGCCTGTCCAAGAACGTGACGACGCTGCGCCTGTACTACGAGCGCGCCGGCTTCCAGCTCGCGTGGGCCGCGCACAAGCGCTCGGACTTCATCGGCCAGATCCTGGACTACCGCAGCGACTCGCAGTTCACCTTCATCAAGGGCGAGACCATCGTCGGCGCGCAGGTGGGCTATGAGTTCCAGAGTGGCTGGCTGAAGGGCCTGTCCGTGCTGCTGCAGGGGCACAACATGACCAACGAGCCCTTCCAGGAGTACACGACGGACCGCAACATCGTGACCAACAAGGTGGTGTACGGCAAAACCTACCGACTGGGCCTCAACTACAAGTATTGAAGCCTTGACGCAGCGCCCGCGCCCTGCGGCCGGGCGCTGCCTTTCTCTGCATTGACGGCTGTCATCGTGACCAAATTCCTCCTCGCGCTCGCCGCTGCGCTGCTCGCCTGCGCCGCGCCCGCCGACGTCCACCAGCCCAGGCCCTATGTCCATGTGCAGCACCCGGACTGGGCCCGCAACGCCACCATCTACCAGATCAACACACGCCAGTTCACACCCGAGGGCACCTTCAAGGCGGCCGAGGCGCAGCTGCCGCGGCTGCAGCAGCTGGGTGTCAAGATCCTGTGGCTGATGCCCATCCACCCCATCGGCGACAAGCACCGCAAGGGCAGCCTGGGCAGCCCGTATGCGGTGAAGGACTACCTCGCCGTGAACCCCGAGTTCGGCACGCTGACCGAGTTCAAGCAGTTCGTGGTTGCGGCGCACCAGCTGGGCCTGAAGGTCATCCTGGACTGGGTGGGCAACCACACCGCCTGGGACAACCTGCTGGTGAACCGGCACCCCGACTGGTACGACCGCGACGAGCACGGCGGCTTCCGCCCCACGCCCTGGTACGACTGGGACGACATCATCGACCTCGACTATTCCAAGCCCCAGCTGCGCCGCTACATGACGAACGCGATGCTGTACTGGGTGCGCGACGTCGGCGTGGATGGCTACCGCGTCGACGCCGCCGGCCTGTCTCCGCTGGACTTCTGGGAACAGGTCGCCAAGGAGCTGCGCGCCGTGAAGCCCGTGTTCCTGCTGGCCGAATGGGAGAGCCGCGACCTGCACGCCCGAGCATTCGACGCGACCTACGCCTGGACCTGGTGGGACGCGATGAAGCTGATCGCCGAAGGCCGCGCCGACGCGACCTCGCTCTACCCCTACTACGCTTGGAACCGCAAGTTCTACCCACGCGAGGCCTATCGCATGCTTTACACGACCAACCACGACAAGAACGCGTGGGAAGGCACGGAGCAGGAAATCTTCGGCGCAGCGACACAGGCCGCCACGGTGCTGAGCTTCATCAGCGAAGGCATGCCCATGGTCTACAACGGCCAGGAGGCGGGCCTGGCCAAGCGGCTGGCCTTCTTCGAGCGCGACCCGATCGTGTGGCGCAACGATGCACCCGAAGGCGCGCTGCTGAAGCGCCTCATCGCGCTGAAGAAGCGGCACAAGGCGCTGTGGAACGGCGCGGACGGCGCCGTCATGGAGCCGGTGGCCAACAGCGCGCCCAAGCAGGTCTTCAGCTTCGTGCGCGGCAATGTCCTCGGCGTGTTCAACCTGTCGGCCAAGCCGGTGGAGGTTCGCCTGAAGGGTGACCGACATGTCGGCCGCTTCACGGACTTCAATGACGGCGCGGCGCTGACGCTGCAGGACGGCAGCGCGCTGAGCCTGCCCGCCTGGGGCTGGCGCGTTCTGGTGAAGTGATGCAGCACAACCTGGACACCGTCGTCATCGTCGGCGGCGGCACGGCCGGCTGGATGACGGCCGCGGCGCTCGCCAAGGTCACCAACGGCCGCGTGACGATCAGGCTGGTCGAGTCGGAGGAGATCGGCACGGTCGGCGTCGGTGAGTCGACCATTCCGGCGATCCGCAACTTCAACCAGCTGCTCGGCATAGCCGAGGACGAGTTCATGCGCGAGACGCAGGCCACGTTCAAGCTGGGCATCGAGTTCCGCGACTGGGGCGCGCTCGGCGACCGCTACGTGCACGCCTTCGGCCAGATCGGCCACCGCTCCAGCATCCTGCCCTTTCACCACTACTGGCTGCGCATGCAGCACGCCGGCCGCGCCAGCGACCTGTGGAGCCACTCCATCAACGCCGCCGCCATGCAAGCCAAGCGCTTCATGCGCGCGGACGCCAGCCTGGGTCACTCGCCGCTGGCAGAGATCGTGCACGCCTTCCACATCGATGCCGGCCTGTACGCGCGCTACCTGCGCCGCTACGCCGAGAAGCTGGGCGTGCAACGCATCGAAGCCCGCGTGCTTGATGCGCAGCTGCACGAGAACGGTCACGTCAGCGCCGTGCGCATGGCGGGCGGTGCGCAGATCGAAGGCGACCTGTTCATCGACTGCTCGGGATTCCGCGGCCTGCTGATCGAACAGGCGCTGAAGGTGGGCTACGAGCACTGGAATCACTGGCTGCCCTGCGACCGCGCCGTCGTCGTACCCAGCGCACCCGGCCCCGAGCTGCTGCCCTTCACCCGCGCCACCGCGCGACCGGCCGGCTGGCAGTGGCGCATCGGCCTGCAGCACCGCACGGGCAACGGCCACGTGTACGCCAGCCAAGCCATGGGCGACGACGAGGCCGCCGCGCTGCTGCTGCGCCACCTCGACGGCGATCCGCTGGCCGAGCCGCGCGTGCTGCGTTTCGACAGCGGCCGGCGGCGCAAGGTCTGGCACCGCAACGTCGTCGCCATCGGGCTGTCGTCCGGCTTCATGGAGCCGCTGGAGTCCACGTCCATCCACCTGGTGCAGTCGGCCATCGCGCGGCTGATCCAGTTCTTCCCCGACCGCGGGTTCAACCCGGCCGACATCGCCGAGTTCAACCGCCAGAGCGCGTTCGAGACGGAGCGCATCCGCGACTTCCTGATCCTGCATTACCACGCGACCACGCGCAGCGACAGCGCGTTCTGGAGCCATGTCCGCACCATGGACATCCCCGCCTCGCTGAGCGCCAAGCTGGACCTGTGGCGCACCGCCGGCCGCATCGTGCGCGACGGCGACGAGCTGTTCTCCGAGGTGGGCTGGCTGCAGGTGCTGTACGGCCAGGGCCTGCAGCCCGGCGCCCACCATCCGCTGGCCGAGGCGCTGTCGGAAGTCGAGATCGCCGACTACCTGGACGACACCCGAGCCACCGTCCAGCGCTGCGTGGCTCAGATGCCCTCCCATGCCGACTTCATCGCGGCGCACTGCGCCGCCCGGGAAACCGCCACATGCTGAAACGTCGCCTGTTCGCCGTGTTTACCTTTGTCTTCTGCGCCCACGCGCAGGCCGACGAGACACTGGCCACCGTCACGTCACCCGACAAGCAGCTGGCCGTCACGCTGCAGCTCACCGGCGAAGGCCGCCTCGCCTACCGCGTGGACCGCGCCGGCAAGCCCGTCGTCAACGCGTCGCGCCTGGGCCTGCTGCTGACCAATGCCCACCAGCTGGACGGCGGCTTCAAGCTCGTCGCGCAGAAGACCACCGAATACGACGGGACCTGGGAGCAGCCCTGGGGCGAAAGCCGCCGCGTGCGCAGCCACTACCGCGAGCTGATGGTGGAGCTGGCCCAGCCCGGCCAGGCCGGCCGCACGATGGCGCTGCGCTTTCGCGTGTTCGACGATGGCTTCGGCTTGCGCTACGAGCTGCCCGAGCAGCCGCAGCTGCCGGTCGCGCGCATCAGCGACGAGCTGACCGAGTTCGACATCGCCGAGCCCGCCACGGCGTGGTGGATACCGGCCGGCGAGGCGCTGGTGCTGGAGGAGCTCACACGGCGCACGCCGCTGGCCGAGGTGGGCCTGGCCAACACGCCGCTGACGATGCGCACGCACAGCGGCCTGCACCTGGCGCTGCACGAGGCGGCGCTGGTGGACTACGCCTCCATGTGGGTGCGCAAGGTCAGCGGCCAGAAGCTGCGCGCGCAGCTGGCCCCCAGCGCGAGTGGTGCGGCCGTCTACAAGCACGGCGCGTTCGCCACGCCCTGGCGCACGCTGCGCGTGGCCGCGTCGGCCGCGGCGCTGTACGAGTCCAACCTGGAACTCAACCTCAACGAGCCCAACCGGCTCGGCGACGTCGGCTGGTTCCAGCCGGGCAAGTTCGTCGGCGTCTGGTGGGAGATGCACCTGAACCAGTCCACCTGGGCGAGCGGCCCCAAGCACGGCGCGACGACGGCGAACACCAGGCGCCACATCGACTTCGCCGCGAGACACGGTTTCCGCGGCGTGCTGGTGGAGGGCTGGAACCTGGGCTGGGACGGCCATTGGGTGGGCAGCCAGTCGGCGATGGAGCACACGAAGGCCATGCCCGACTTCGATCTCGATGCCGTCGCCGCCTACGCCAAGGCCAGCGGCGTGCGCCTGGTCGGCCATCACGAGACCGGCGGCAACATCGCGCGCTACGAGCAGCAGATGGGCGCGGCCTACGCGCTGTACGCCAAACATGGCGTGGATGTCGTCAAGTCCGGCTACGTCACCGATGCCGGCACGGCGCAGTTCGCCAATGCCAACGGCCAGGGCACGCACTTCGGCTTCACGGAGTCCCAGGAGGGCGTGCGCCACATGCTAAAGGCCGTGCAGGAAGCCGCGAAGCACAACATCGCCATCGACACGCACGAGCCCGTGAAGGACACCGGCCTGCGCCGCACCTGGCCCAACTGGGTGTCGCGCGAGGGCGCGCGCGGCCAGGAGTTCAACGCCTGGGGCGCCCCCGTCAACCCGGTGGACCACGAGGTCAACCTCGTGTTCACGCGCATGCTCAGCGGCCCGATGGACTACACGCCCGGCGTGCTGAGCCTGAACGGCGCGGGCGAGCGCCGGCTGAACTCCACGCAGGCCAAGCAGTTGGCGCTGTACGTGGTGCTGTACTCGCCGGTGCACATGGTGCCGGACCTGATCGAGCACTACGAGCGCTGGCCTCAAGCCTTCCAGTTCATCAAGGACGTGCCCACCGACTGGGAGACGACGAAGGTCATCCACGGCGAACTGGGTGAGGTCGCCACCATCGCCCGCAAGGACCGCCGCAGCGGGGACTGGTACGTGGGCACCATCACGAATGGCGATGCACGGCGCCTCACGCTGCCGCTGACCTTCCTCGATCCCGGCCGCCCCTACCGCGCCGAGATCTACCGCGATGGCGACAACGCCGACTACCGCGACGCGCAGCGCCGCTTCGACCTCGTGACCGAGCAGGTCACCGTGCAGTCCACCGACACGCTGCCGCTGCGCCTCGCGCCCGGCGGTGGCCAGGCGATCCGTCTCACCCCTTTGCCCCACTAAGCCATGTCCGTTCCCTCAACCGCCCTGCCCGCGTCCAGCGCGGGCAGCCAGGCACCCCTTGTCGTCGTCACGCTGCTGTTCTTCATGTGGGGGCTGCTGACGGCGCTGAACGACGTGCTGATCCCGCACCTGAAGGCGCAGTACACGCTAAGCTACCTGCAGGCCATGTTGGTGCAGTTCTGCTTCTTCGGCGCCTACTTCCTCGTCTCGCTGCCCGCCGGGCGGCTGATCCAGCGGCTGGGCTACCAGCGCGGCGCCGTGGCCGGCCTGATGGTCGCGTCCCTAGGCTGCCTGCTGTTCCTGCCCGCCGCGCATGCCGGCTATGCGCTGTTCCTGTTCGCGTTCTTCGTGCTGGCCGCCGGCATCACGGTGCTGCAGGTCGCCGCCAACCCCTATGTCACGGCACTGGGCGACCCGCGCACCGCGTCCAGCCGGCTGACGCTGACGCAGGCCTTCAACTCGCTGGGCACGGCCGTCGCACCGGCGCTGGGCGTGCTGATCCTGCCCGAAGACAGCCGCGGCGGCGTGCAGGGGCCCTACCTCGTGCTGGCCATCGCGCTGCTGGTGCTGGCCGCCCTGTTCGCACTGGCGCGGCTGCCACGCATCGCCGACGAAGCCGTGCCCGCGACGCAGTCCGCCTGGGTCACGGCGCGAAGCCATCCGCACCTGCTGTGGGGCGTCATGGCCATCTTCCTGTACGTGGGCGCCGAGGTCAGCATCGGCAGCCTGCTGATCAACTTCATCGAGCAGGCCGCCGACATGAGCACCGGGCAGGCCTCGCCCTACCTCAGCCTGTACTGGGGCGGCGCGATGGTGGGCCGCTTCATCGGCGTCGCGTTGATGCGATTCATGGCGCCGGGCCGGCTGCTGGCCGTGCATGCGGCGCTGGCCGTCGCGCTGATCGCCGTCGGCGTGACGACGCACGGTGCCGTGGCGATGTGGGCGCTGCTGGCCGTCGGCCTGTGCAACTCCATCATGTTCCCCACCCTCTTCAGCATGGCCGTGCACGGCTTGGGCGCCCACACGGCCCAAGCCTCGGGCCTGTTGTGCATGGCCATCGTCGGCGGCGCGCTGCTGCCGCTGGCGCAGGGGCACGCGGCCGACGTTTGGGGTCTGCAGGCCTCGTTCGGCGTGCCGGCGCTGTGCTACCTGGGAATCGCCGCCTACGGCTGGGCCAACGCACGGTTGTTTCAACGCTGATGGACGCCTTGTGCGCGCAGATCCGCACGGCGCGGCTGACGCGCACTGAGCGCCGCGTGGCCGACGTGGTGCTGGCCAACCCGGCCGCGGCGCTGCGCACCGCCACCGCGCGGCTGGCCGAAGCCGCACAGGTCAGCCAGCCGCAGGTGATCCGCTTCTGCCGCGCGCTGGGCTTCGACGGCGTCAGCAGCTTCAAGCACGCGCTGGCCGCCAGCCTCGGCGGCGCCGCGGCGGAGCCCGGTCACCCGCTGCTGACGCGCAGTCTGCAGGCCCTTGCCCATGTGGACCGCGAGCGCCTGGCACGGGCGGCACAGCGGCTCGCGTCGGCAGCACGCATCGTCGTGATCGCCGACGCGGCCCGCGCGCCGCTGCTGGACCTGGCGCTACGCAGCCTGTGGCGGCTGGGCTTGCCGGCCTGGCCTCAGCAAGCTGGCGACAGGCTGGCGGGCACGCAGCTGCTGGCCCTGGGCACCGGACTGGCGCTGACCCAGCCGGCCGTGCTGATCACCGAAGCCGCCGAGCCGCAGCCCCTGGCCTTGCAGCTCATCACCGGTGCGGAGTCTGCCGCCGCACCGACGCTGCTGGCGATGCTGATGCTGCAACTCCTGGTGGCGGAGCTGGCACAGTAACCCCGGCCGCGGCAATCAACCGCGGCCGACGCCCAGCCGCTGGGCCTCCTCGCGCAGGCAGGTCAGCATCAGCTCGGCGCCCGGCGACAGCTGGTGGCCGCGGCGCGTGACGATGCCGTAGGCGTCCATGCGCAGGCCCAGGTCGATGTCCAGCACCGTCAGCTGGCCGGTCTCCAGATAGCCCTTCACCAGCTCCTCCGGCAGCGCGACCACCATGTCGGACTGCGCCAGCAGCCGCGTGATGACCGGCAGCGACAGCGTCTCGACAGCCTGCTGCGGCTGGTCCAGCCCGGCGGTCAGGAACAGCGAGGTCAGGCGGTCGCGCAGGATGCTGCCGCTGGGCGGCAGGATCCAGGCCTGGTGGGACAGCTCCTGCAAGCGCAGGTCGCTGCGGCCGGCCAGCGGATGGCCGGCACGCACGATGAGGCTGTGCGGCTCGTCGGTCAGCGGCTCGAAGCTCAGCTGCGCGGCGGACTCGCTGTCCAGCACGCGGCCGATGACGAGGTCCAGCTCTCCCCCCTGCAGCTGCTGCGTCAGCAGCTTGCTGGTGTCCACGGTGATGGCCACGTGCACGCGCGGCTGGCGCGCCTTCAAGGTGATGACGGCGCCGGGCAGCAGCGTGACGGACGGCGTCAGCACCGAGCCGACCGACACGCGGCCGGACAGGCCCGACAGCAGCTCCATGACCTCCTGGTGGCCGGCGTCCAGCTCGGCCAGCGCGGCGCCGGCGCGGCGAATCATGACCTCGCCATACCAGGTGGGCGCCACGCCGCGCGGCAGGCGCTCGAACAGCTTCACGCCCAGCGCATGCTCCAGGTCGGCCAGCAGCTTGGAGGCAGCCGGCTGCGTCAGGTTCGCGGCCTGCGCGGCATGCAGGATCGAACCGTGCCGCCCCAGCTCCACCAGCAGCACGAGCTGGCGGGTCTTCAGGTGAGAGCGGACGAAGCGGTCCGAACGGGGGTCGGTCATTCGTGATAGAGCTGCGAGCGGCCGCCATCGATGAGGATGTCGGCCGCGTTGATGAAGCGCGCCTCGTCGCTGGCGAGGAACAGCGCGGTGTAGGCCACCTCGATGGGCTCGCCGATGCGCTTGGTGGGCAACAGGTCCACTTGGCGCTGCGCGTCCTCGGGGGGCAGGCTTTCCAGCCATTCGACCACGCGCTCGGACAGGATGAGCCCCGGCGAGATCGAGTTGACGCGCACGTTGCGGGCCGCGTACTGGATGGCCAGCGCCTTGGTCATACCGATCAGCGCATGCTTGGCCACCGGATAGGGGAAGGAATCCGGGATGACGCGGTGGCCGTGCACCGACGCGATGTTGACGATGCTGCCGCCGCCCGCCGCCAGCATGCCGGGCAGCACGGCGCGGCAGCAGTGCATGGCGCCCTCCAGGTCCACGGCGAAGCAGCGCTGCCACTGCGCGGTGGTCATGGCCAGCGGCTCGCTGAACACGTTCATGCCGGCGTTGTTGACCAGCACGTTGATGGGGCCGAAGCGCTCGGCGCCCTGGGCGGCCATGGCGTTCACGGCGGCCTCGTCGGCGATGTCGGCAGCGGCGAACATCGCGTTGGCCTCGCCCAGTTCGGCCAGCAGCGCCTCGCTCTGCGGAGTCGCCCGCAGGTCGTTGACGATGAGCTTGGCGCCCTCGGCGACGAACAAGCGGGCCACGGCCTTGCCGATGCCCTGCGTCGCGCCGGTTACCAGCGCGACCTTGCCTTGCAGTCTCGATCCGGTCGTCATTGCGTGTAGCGCTTCCAGATGTCCAGCACCGGCAGCGCCTGGCCCTGGAAGTCGAACAGCGTGGTGTTGGAGACGACGTTGGAGCCGGGCTGGCCCGTGCCCTCGCGCAGCGCCCAGCCGACGCGGGGGTTGGCGATCATGATGGGGTCCCAGTAAAGCAGGCCCAGCACGCGCGGATGGGCCTGGCAGGCGGCCAGCAACTCGGCCATGAAGTCGCGCTGGCCCTCGGGGCTGCTCATGCTGGCCGGGTAGGGGCCGTTGTGCTCCAGCTGGCCCGGCCAGCCGTCGGGCTTGGTGGGCGAGAAGTTGAAGCCGGCTTCCATGACGAGGATGTCGCTGTCGTAGCGCTGCGAGATGGTGTCGCAGAAGCTCATCAGCTGGCCGACGTTCTTCTTGGTCCAGAACGGGTAGTAGGACGGGCCGATGACGTCCCACTTCACGCCCTGCTTGCGGGCGTTGTCGAACCAGTCGATGTACTTGGCCTCGTTGCCGCCATCATCCAGGTGCAGCACGACGCGCGAGCTGGGGCTGACGGACTTCACGGCGGCATAGCCCACCTTCAGCAGCGCGCCCAGCAAGGGCCAGACCTTGGTGCTGCCATAGGGATACATCATCCCGTGCTCGATCTCGTTGCCCAGCGACACGAACTCGGGCGCCGTGCCCTGGTCCACCAGCGCCTGCATGACCTCACGCGTGCGCTGCTCCACCAGCACCGCCAGGCGCTTGAAGCGGGCCGTGTTGTCGGGCAGCTTGGCCAGCTCGCGGCGCCAGGCCGTCGGCGGGTCCTGGGTCTTGGAGTTGGTCCAGAAGTCGCTGTAGTGGAAGCTGAACTGGATCTGCATGCCCGCGGCCTTGGCACGGCGCGCGAGGCGCAGCACGTCGGGCAGGTCCATGGAGCCCTCGGGCCAGTACCAGCCGTCGTTGCCCGTGCCGGGGCCCGTGCGGTCATACAGCCGGATGCGCGCGATGTTGTGGCCGTAGCGCTTCAGGATGGCCAGGCAGTCGCCGGGTTGGCCGGTGCGGTCCTTGTAGACCGCACCGGCCTTCTCCATCCAGGTCAGCGTGGAGATGTCGCCGCCGGCCAGCAGCGGCGTGGCGGCGCGCACAGGCAGCGCGGTTGCGAGACCGGCCGCCAGCAGCGTGCGGCGATCAATGACGGCGTTCACCGCGGGTCTTCAGTTGGTCCAGCAGCACGGCGGCCAGCAGGATCAGGCCGCGCACCAGGTACTGGTAGAACGCATCGACGTTCAATAGGTTCATCACGTTCTCGACCGTGCCCATGATGAGCACGCCGATGACCACGCCGAAGATGCGCGCCTTGCCACCGGCCAGCGACACGCCGCCCAGCACGCAGGCGGAGATCACGTCCAGCTCGAAGCCGGTGGCGGCATTGGGTTGGCCGCTGGTGATGCGGGCCGACAGGATCAGGCCGGCGAGCGCCGCGACGACGCCTTGCAGCAGAAAGATCCACACGCGCAGCCGCTCCACGCGCACGCCGGCCAGGCGCGCGGCCTCGGGGTTGCCGCCGATGGCCAGCGTGTTGCGGCCGAACACCGTGTGGTTGAGCAGCACGCCGAAGATGACGAAGCACACCACCGTCATCCAGATGGGCAACGGCAGGCCCAGCACGACGGTGTCGCCGAACGCGAAGAAGCTCTCGTCAGCAATGCCCACCGCCTGCCCTTGCGAAGCGATGAAGGCCAGGCCGCGCACCATCAGCATGGTGGCCAGCGTGGCGATCAGCGCGTTGACGCGCAGATAGGCAATCAGCACGCCGTTGCCGGCACCGATCAGCGCACCCGCCAGCAGGCCGGCGCCGATGGCGATGGGCACGCTGCCGGTGCTCTCCAGCACCATGGCGCCCAGCACGCCGGCAAAGGCAATCGTCGAGCCGACGGACAGGTCGAAGTCCCGCGAGGCCAGGCACAGCATCATGGTGCAGGCGACCATGCCGATCTGCGCGACCGACAGCAGCAGGCCGACGATGTTGGCGCCGGAGAAGAAGTTCTCGACGCTGAAGGACAGCACGACGAACAGCAGCAGGTAGCCCAGCGTCATGCTGTGTTCCTTGAGCAGGGCGCGGGCGGTGTTGTTCATGGCGGGGCGGGGCGACGTGGGAGTCGTTTGGGTGGTCGTGTTCATGATCAGTGGACGGCGGCAGGGGCCCCGTCGGGTAGGGCCAGCGCGAGCGCGGCGGTCTCGCTGGCATCGGCGCGTGCCAGTTCGCCGCTGATGCGGCCATCACGCATGACGATGAGGCGGTCGGCGATGCCCAGAACCTCGGGCAGCTCGCTGGAGATGACGATGACGCAGCAGCCCGAGGCGGCCACGTCGTGGATGATCTTGTAGATCTCGTTCTTGGCGCCCACGTCGATGCCGCGGGTGGGCTCGTCGAGGATGAGCACCTTCAGCCCCGGCTCGGCCAGCCAGCGCGCCAGGATGACCTTCTGCTGGTTGCCGCCCGACAGCAGGCGGATCTCCTGCTCGCGGTGCGGGGTCTTGATGCGCAGCTTCTTGATGAAGTCGTCGGCGCGCTGCTGCTCCTGGCCGTGGCGCAGGAACACGCCGCCGGCCAGGCCATGGCGGCGGCAACTGATGTTGATGTTCTCGGCCACCGACGAGTGCGCCAGGATGCCCTGCTCCTTGCGGTCCTCGGGGCACAGCACGATGCCGGCGGCAATCGCGTCGGCCGGCGCGTTGGCGCGCACCGGCTGGCCGTCCAGTAGCACCTCGCCGCCGCGGCGCGGGTCCGCGCCGTACAGCAGCCGCATCAGCTCGCTGCGGCCGGCCCCCACCAGGCCGAAGAAACCCAACACCTCGCCGCCGCGCATCGCGAAGCTCAGCGGCTCGGGCAGGCGGTCGCTGCGCAAGCCACGGGCCTCCAGCCGCACAGGGCCTTGCGAGCGGCTGCGGTAGTCATAGATGTCCTTCACCTCGCGGCCCACCATGTCGCTGATGAGGCGGTCCCGCGGCACGTCGGCCATGACCTCGTGCGTGACGATCTTGCGGCCGTCACGGAAGATGGTGCAGGCGTCGCACAGCTCGTACAGCTCTTCCAGCCGGTGCGAGATGTAGATCAGCGTGCGGCCCTCGGCGCGCAGGCGCTTGACCAGCTTGAACAGGATCTCGGTCTCGCGGTGCGACAGGCTGCTGGTGGGCTCGTCGAAGGCGATGACCTTGGCGTCCTGCATGACGGCCTTGCAGATCTCCACCATCTGGCGCTGCGCGATGGACAGGTCCGACAGGCGCGCCGCCGGGTCCAGGTCCACGCCGATGTTGCCCAGTTGCTCGGCCACCATCTTGCGCGCGGCCTTGTGGTCCACGAAGCCCAGCCGCGTGGGCAGCCGGCCCAGCAGCACGTTCTCGGCCACGGTCAGCTCGGCCACGTACTGCAGTTCCTGGTGGATGATGGCCACGCCCGCGGCGATGGCATCGCCGGCGGACGTGAAGTGGCGCTCCTGGCCATCGATGAGCAGCCGGCCGCCGTCGGGCTTGTACTGGCCGCCCAGGATCTTCAGCAGCGTGCTCTTGCCCGCGCCGTTCTCGCCCAGCAGGCCCATGACCTGGCCCGGATGCGCCTCGAAGCTCACCCCGTTCAGCGCCTTGACGCCGGGGAAGACCTTGCTGATGTTGTCGAACTGCAGGGAAGACATCAGAGTCCCATTTGCTTGCGGATCTCGGCCTGGTTGGCGCGCGTCATCAGGATGCCGCTGGTCAGCGTGACGGGCGGCGGGGCCTTGCCCTGCGTGGCCCACTCGAAGACGTGCACGGCGGTCTCGTAGCCATGGCGCTTGGGGCTGATCAGCACGGTGCCGAAGAAGCCGGTCGGCGTGGGCTTGGTGAACTCGTTCAGCGCCGTCTGGCTGCCGCCGATGCCGATGGCCAGCATGGCGTCGGCCTTGATGCCGCGGCCTTCGCCGGCGCGCACGGCGCCCAGGGCGGCTTCGTCGTTCAGGCCGAAGGCGACCCACTTCTTGAACTTGGCGTTCTTCGTGAACGCGATGTTGGCGGCGTTGAAGGCGCTCTCGGTGTCGGTCTTGGCCTGCGGTGCGTCGATGACGTTGGCGGCCGGCACGCCGCCCGCCTTCAGTGCGTCGGCAGCGCCCATGGTGCGGTCGCGGCCGGTGGGCAGCTGGTCGTAGGCGACGCGCAGCACGCCCACCTCGTCGAGCTTCCAGCCGCGCGCCTTGATCTCGGCCAGCAGGCCCTGGCCGACTTGCTTGCCGATCTCGTAGCCGGAGATGCCCATGTGCGGGATGTCGGCGATGGGCTTGCCGGCGCCGTCCACGAGCTGGTCGTCCACGGACATGACCTTGAGCTTGTGACGCTTGGCGGCGCGGTTGATGGCCACGCCCAGCTTCACGTCGGGCGCGCAGATGACGAAGCCCACGGCCTTCTGGGCGGCCAGGTTGTCGATGGCGGCCAGCGTCTTCTCGCCGTTGGGCACGCCGATCTTCACGAGCGTGAAGCCCTTGTCCTTGGCGGCTGCTTCAGCGAACTTCCATTCGTCCTGGAACCAGGGCTCTTCGGCCTGCTTGACGAGGAAACCGATCTTGACCGGGTCGGCGGCCCTCGCGGCCAGCGGGGCGGCCAGCAGGGCCAGGCTCAGGATGGTGCGTCGTTGCATCGTCATGTCGTCTCCTTCAGTCGTCAAACAGGGTGTCTTCAACCGCCAGCGCCCGGGGCAGGCGCAGGCCGAACAGGCTGCCGGACAGCGGCTGCGCGGCCAGTGCCTCGCGGCTCAGGTCCGTGCGGGCGGTGGTGACCATCAGCTGGTCGCCGCCCTCGCCGCCCAGGGCGGGGCAGCTGGTGTGGGGGGCCGCAGCGGCATAGGTCGCCATCAGCAGCCCTTGCGGGTCGTAGCGTGCCACACGGCCCGCGCCCCACTGCGCGTTCCACAGGCAGCCCTCGGCATCGATGACCGAGCCGTCGGGCTCGGCATCGTCAGCCACCTGCACGAAGGGGCGCACGCCGTCGACCTGCGCGCTGTCGGCGTCGTAGTCGCACTGCTGGATGCGCCGGGTCAGCGAATCGCAGAAGTACATGGTGCGGCCATCCAGGCTGAAGCAGATGCTGTTGGCTATGGCCACCGCCGGCAGCGCCAGGCGCCGCAGGCCGTGCTGCAGCGAGTATTGGTAGAAGCTGCCGATGGCGCGCTTCTCCTTGGCCTCGTTCAGCGTGCCGAACACGAAGAAGCCACGCCGGTCGGTGCGGCCGTCGTTGACGCGGGTGCGCGACTCGGCGGCGTCCACCGGCGCCAGCGTCTGCAACTGCCCCAGTTCCAGCTCATCGCCCAGCGTGGCCAGCGCGATGCGCTTGGCCAGGCCCAGCAGAACCCGGCCGGAGCGGCAGTGCGCGAAGCTGCCCACGCGGTCCGGCAGCTTGCAGGACAGCGCCTCGGCTTCGCCGGGACGCCAGGCGTTCAGCGTGGCGCCCTGGATGTCGGTCCACCACCAGCGCCCGTTGCGCCACAGCAGGCCTTCGCCCAGCAGGGCGGTCTGCGGCAGGGCCAGTTCGAGCTGGGCCTGGGTCATGGCGCGATGGCAGCGCGCCGGATCGGCAGCAGCCGCACGCCGCGCAGCTCGGCGACCTGCGTCTGGCCGGCGGCGAACGTCGGGCGGTGGGCGGCGTCGATGTAGATGGGCGCGTCGGCGCGCAGCGGCAGCACGCTGAGCTTCAGCTCGGCGCCCGGCTTCAGCGCGAACTGCTTCAGGCCCATCTGCCAGCGCTGGCCGTTGTAGTACCAGTCGTCCAGCATCGTCGTGCCGGCGAACACGCGACCGATGTCGCCGACGATGTCCAGCTCCAGCAGCACGTCCTCGGCGACCGGCAGCTGCGCGGGCAGCTTCAGCGACCAGCTGGCCGCCGCCGCGAAGGCCTCGGGAATGGGCTGGACCGCCGCATTGGCGTGGCCGCCGATGCGCAGGGGCGGGGCCGTGCGGGCCGCGCGGGTCTGGCGGGCC
>DASWWC010000241.1:0-5337 GCA_036401055.1 Roseateles sp. | reverse complement strand
CCACCGAGCAGGCCTGAGCCGGCGCGGCAGCCCGCCCTCACCGGGGGCGGGCCGGCCGCCACGAAAGTGTCATCCAACCTCCTCCCAATGGTTGAGCCGCCGCTCGACCTAACGGGGCTGATGCACGGCAGCACCGCTGCCTAGCATGACCGACATCCAGACCGCCACCCAAAGGCCCTCGCGATGTCCACCTCCCCCGACCTCCTCCTCGACCCCGACCGCCGGCAGCTGCTGGCGCTCGGCGCCGGCCTTGGCACAGCCCTGGCCCTTCCGCTGGCGGCGACGCTGGCCACGCCCGGCGACGCCATCGCCGCTCCCTCCTCCCCTCCAACCAAAGGCATGACCATGAGCACCATCACCACCAAGGACGGCACCACGATCTTCTACAAGGACTGGGGCCCGAAGACCGCCCAGCCCATCGTCTTCCACCACGGCTGGCCGCTGTCCAGCGACGACTGGGACGCGCAGCTGCTGTTCTTCGTGCAGCGGGGCTTTCGCGTCGTCGCCCACGACCGCCGCGGCCACGGCCGTTCGGCCCAGGTGAGCGAGGGTCATGACATGGACCACTACGCCGCCGACGCCTTCGCGGTCGTCGAGCACCTGAACCTGCGCAATGCCGTGCACATCGGCCACTCGACCGGCGGCGGTGAAGTCGCGCGTTATGTCGCCAAGCATGGCCAGCCGGCCGGCCGCGTGGCCAAGGCGGTGCTGGTGGCCGCGGTGCCGCCCATCATGGCCAAGACCGCCGCCTACCCCGACCACCTGCCGATGGAGGTCTTCGACGGCTTCCGCAAGGGTGTGGCCGACAACCGCGCGCAGATGTTCATGGACGTGCCCGCCGGCCCGTTCTACGGCTTCAACCGCCCGGGCGTGAAGCCGCTGCCGGGCGTCATCAACAACTGGTGGCGCCAGGGCATGATGGGCAGCGCCAAGGCCCATTACGACGGCATCAAGGCCTTCTCCGAGACCGACCAAACGGAAGACCTCAAGGCCATCACCGTGCCGACGCTCGTGATGCACGGCGACGACGACCAGATCGTGCCCATCGCCAACTCGGCGCTGAAGGCCGTCAAGCTGCTGAAGAACGGCACGCTCAAGGTCTACCCGGGCCTGTCGCACGGCATGCTGACGGTGAACGCCGACGTGCTGAACGCCGACCTGCTGGCCTTCATCAAGGGCTGAGCGTCATGACGAAGCAGCGCCTGACCCACGCCAACGGCGCGCCGGTGGCGGACAACCTGAACATCCAGACCGCCGGGCCGCGCGGGCCGGCGCTGCTGCAGGACATCTGGCTGCTGGAAAAGCTCGCCCACTTCGACCGCGAGGTCATCCCCGAGCGGCGCATGCATGCCAAGGGCTCGGGGGCCTATGGCACGTTCACCGTCACGCAGGACATCAGCCGCTACACGCAGGCGGATGTCTTCTCGGCGGTGGGCAAGCAGACCGAGGTGTTCCTGCGCTTCTCCACCGTGGCCGGCGAGCGCGGCGCAGCCGATGCGGAGCGCGACATCCGTGGCTTCGCGGTCAAGTTCTACACGAACGAGGGCAACTGGGACCTGGTGGGCAACAACACGCCGGTGTTCTTCATGCGCGACCCGCTGCGCTTTCCGGACCTGAACCACGCCGTCAAGCGCGACCCCTGCACCAACCTGCGCAACGCGCAGAGCAACTGGGACTTCTGGACCCTGATGCCCGAGGCGCTGCACCAGGTCACCATCCTGATGAGCGACCGCGGCCTGCCCGACGGCTACCGCTACATGCACGGATTCGGCAGCCACACCTTCAGCTTCCTCAACGACGAGGGTGTGCGGCACTGGGTCAAGTTCCACTTCCGCAGCCAGCAGGGCGTGCGTTGGCTGAGCGACGCGCAGGCGGAAGCGCTGATCGGCCGTGACCGCGAAAGCGCCCAGCGCGACCTGTTCGACGCCATCGCGCGCGGCGACTTCCCGCGCTGGACGCTGTGCGTGCAGCTGATGAGCGAGGACCAGGCCCAGACCTGCCCCTTCAACCCCTTCGACCTCACCAAGGTCTGGCCTCACGCGGAATACCCGCTGCACGAGGTGGGGGTGCTGGAGCTGAACCGCAATCCGCAGAACTACTTCGCCGAGGTGGAGCAGGCCGGCTTCTCGCCGGCCCACGTCGTGCCGGGCATCGGTTTCTCGCCCGACAAGATGCTGCAGGCGCGGCTGTTCAGCTACGGCGACGCGCTGCGCTATCGCCTGGGCGTCAACTTCAACCAGATTCCGGTGAATGCACCGCGCTGCCCGGTGCACAGCTTTCACCGCGACGGCGCGATGCGCGTGGACGGCAACCACGGCGCCACGCCCGGCTACGTGCCCAACAGCCTGGGCCTGTGGCCCGACCGCCAGCACCCGGCCGAGCCGCCGCTGCCGCTGCATGGCACGGCCACGCACTGGGACCACCGCGCGGACGACGACTGCTACAGCCAGGCCGCCGCCCTGTTCCGACTGTTGCGCGCCGACGAGCGCCAGCGCCTGTTCGACAACACCGCCCGGGCCATGCAGGGCGTGAGCCGCGAGGTGCGCCAGCGCCACGTGGACAACTGCTGCAAGGCCGACCCGGCCTATGGCGCCGGCGTCGCCATGGCCCTGGGCCTCCTCTGATTCCCTCCCCCAACCACCAAGGAACTCCCATGACCGCACCCACTGCCAAGGCCGCCCCGGGCGCCAAGCTGCTGAACCCGACCGATCACCTGCTGGTGATGATCGACTTCCAGTCGCAGATGGCCTTCGCCACGCACTCCATCCCGGCCATCGAGTTGCGCAACAACGCGTCCCTCGTCGCCCAGGCCGCTGCCGGCTTCAAGGTGCCGACCATACTGACGACGGTGGCCGAGAAGAGCTTCTCCGGTCCGATGTTCGACGAGGTCACCGCGCCTTTCGGCGGCCAGAAGATGCTGGACCGCACGTCCATGAACACCTGGGAAGACGCGGCCGTCATCGTCGAGGTGAACCGCATCGCCAAGAAGCGCATCGTGCTGGCCGGCCTGTGGACCAGCGTCTGCATCGTCGGCCCGGCGCTGTCGGCGCTGGACCAGGGCTTCGAGGTCTACGTGATCACCGACGCCTGTGGCGATGTCTCGACCGAAGCGCATGAGCGCGCCGTCGAGCGCATGGTGCAGGCCGGCGCCCAGCCCATCACCTCGCTGCAATACCTGCTGGAGCTGCAACGCGACTGGGCCCGCGGCGAGACCTATGAGCTGACCACCGGCATCGCCAAGAAGGTGGGCGGCGCCTACGGTATCGGCGTGACCTACGCCAAAACGATGTTCGGCGCCCACGAAGGCTGAACGCGCTAGCGCTGAAGGACACCGACGATGAAGCCCTACCTCCTCTCCGCCGCGGTCGGCCTGCTCGTCGGCGTCATCTATGCGCTGTTCAACGTGCGATCGCCGGCGCCGCCGGTGATCGCCCTCGTCGGGCTGCTGGGCATCCTGGCCGGCGAGCAGATCCCGCCGCTGGTCAAGCGCTGGTTCGCGCCGAGTGCGACCGAGACCTCCTGGCTGCACCATCAGGTCAAGCCGCACATGTTCGGCGAGCTGCCGCGCTGCGCCGACCGTCCCGACCCGGAGAGCCGCCATGGCTGACCCCGACCTCATCCTCTTCAACGGCCGCTTCACGACGCTGAACCGTGCCCAACCCGAGGCCACAGCCGTGGCCGTCTCCGCCGGCCGCTTCGCCGCCGTCGGCAGCAACGAAGACCTGCTGGCACTCGCCGGCCCGGCCACACGCCGCATCGACCTGCAGGGCCGCCGCGCCCTGCCCGGCCTCATCGACAACCACCTCCACCTGATCCGCGGCGGCCTCAACTACAACCTCGAACTGCGCTGGGACGGCGTGCGCAGCCTGGCCGATGCGATGGCCATGCTGAAGGCCCAGGTCGACGTGACGCCCGCGCCGCAATGGGTGCGCGTGGTGGGCGGCTTCACCGAACATCAGTTCGCCGAGAAGCGCCTGCCCACGCTGGCCGAGCTGAACGCGGTGGCGCCGGACACGCCGGTCTTCATCCTGCACCTGTACGACCGCGCCCTGCTCAACGGCGCCGCGCTGCGCGCAGTGGGCTACACCAAGGACACGCCGGCCCCACCTGGCAGCGAGATCGCGCGCGACGCCGCCGGCAACCCCACCGGCCTGCTGCTGGCCAAGCCCAACGCGGCGATCCTGTACGCCACGCTGGCCCGCGGCCCCAAGCTGCCGCCCGAGTACCAGCTCAACAGCACGCGCCACTTCATGCGCGAGTTGAACCGCCTGGGCGTCACCGGCGCCATTGACGCCGGCGGCGGCTTCCAGAACTACCCCGAGGACTACACCATCGTCCAGCAGCTGGCGGACGCCGGTCAGCTGACCGTGCGCCTGGCCTACAACCTCTTCACGCAGAAGGCCCAGCAGGAGAAGGACGACTTTCTGCGCTGGACGAGCAGCGTGAAATACAAGCAGGGCGACGACTACTTCCGCCACAACGGCGCCGGCGAGATGCTGGTGTTCTCGGCGGCCGACTTCGAGGACTTCCGCGAGCCGCGGCCCGAGCTGTCGGCGGCGATGGAGCCCGAGCTGGAAGAGGTCGTGCGCATCCTGGCGCAGAACCGCTGGCCCTGGCGCATGCACGCCACCTACGACGAGACCATCAGCCGCGCGCTGGATGTGTTCGAGAAGGTCCACCGCGACACGCCCATCGATGGCCTGCACTGGTTCTTCGACCATGCCGAGACCATCTCCGAGCGCTCGATGGACCGCATCGCGGCCCTGGGCGGCGGCGTGGCCGTGCAGCACCGCATGGCCTACCAGGGCGAGTACTTCGTCGAGCGCTATGGCGCCCGCGCCGCCGAGGCCACGCCGCCGGTGGCCAAGATGCTGGAGAAGGGCGTGCGCACCTCCGCCGGCACCGACGCGACGCGTGTCGCCTCGTACAACCCCTGGGTGTCGCTGGCCTGGCTCATCACCGGCAAGACCGTCGGCGGCCTGCAGCTCACGCCGCAGCGCAACTGCCTCTCCCGCGAGACGGCGCTGCGCATGTGGACGGAGAACGTCACCTGGTTCAGCAACGAGGAGGGCAAGAAGGGCCGCATCGAGGTGGGGCAGTACGCTGACCTCGTCGTGCCCGACCGCGACTTCTTCGCCTGCGCCGAATCCGACATCGCCGACACCACCGCGCTGCTGACGATGGTGGGCGGGCGCATCGTCTGGGGCGCAGGGCCGTTTGCGCCGCTGGACGAGGCCCCGCCGCCGCCGGCCATGCCGGACTGGTCGCCGGTGCGCCGCTGGGGCGGCTATGGCGCCTGGGGCGCCTATCGCGAGGGCGCTGAAGGACAACCGCCGT
>DASWWC010000240.1:0-8467 GCA_036401055.1 Roseateles sp. | reverse complement strand
GCGGCCGGTCGCGGCAAAGCTCAGCAGATTGCGCCCGGCCAGGGCCGTGACGTGGTACTGGTGCAGCGTCCAGTCGTTGTCACTGCCGCCGTCGCCGGTCAGCGCGTCACCGAGCTGCACGCCGTTCCAGCACACCTGGATGCCGTTGGTCGACGCCGACTGGAACACCCGGGGCGAGTACCAGAAGCTCAGGTCGTAGGACGTGCCCGCGCCGAGCTGGTCCAGGTACTGGCCGACCTGCGTGTTGCCGTTGGTGTCCAGCTCGATGTAGTTGCTGCCTTCCTGGGCCCGGCCGGCGACGTTGTTGCGGATTTCAAAGCCGGTGCCGGGGCCGCCCAGCCAGGTCCAGCCCGGCATGGCGGCGACGGTGGTCCAGTTGCCATCGGCCACGGCGATGGCCTCGAAGCCGCCGTTGACGAGCAGGTTGCTGGCGGTGACGGGCGTGGCGTGAGCCCCGGCGCTCAGGAGCGTGGCGAGGGCGAACAGCGTGCGTTTCATGGGCGGACCGGTCGGCGTTGCGAATGGCCGCGATTCTTCGGCCTGGCCCGCCCGGGGCCGGGTGCAGACTTCACGCCCGCGTAAGCGATCTCCCCAGGCCGACGCAGGGCCTGTGACGCAATTCACTGCACACGGGGGCTGCGAGGCTCAGGCGCGCGGAGGCTGGCCCAGGGTGCTCGCCAGCGCCGTGGCGCGGCGGTGCTGCTCCTGGCGGCGCAGCGCGCGGGTGACCGGACGGGCCACGGCCACGGCCAGCACGCCCAGGGCGATGAGCAGGGTGCCGGTGTCGACGTCGGGTGCGGGGCTGTCGAAATCGGCTTCGGCCTGGCGGTTTTGCGAAGCCCAGGGGCTGCCCTTGCCATTCAGCGAGGTCAGCCCAGCTGAGCCCAGCCGGCTGGCGTCGGCCATCACGCCGGCTGCCGTTTTGTCCACAGCGGTCTGCGGGTGCGCGTCACGCGTGGCACCGGCGAGAGCGGAGGAACTGAGGACAGCGAGGGCGGCAGCGAGGAGCAGGGCTTTCATGCGGGCTCACCATGGAGAAGAAGGGCAGAACGCATTGTTCGCAGCCTAGCGCGACTGGGATGTGAAGACTTCACGCGTCCGTGGGGGACCCCCGCGAATGAGCGACTCAGGGTTGACCTTGAGAGGATGCCCGTGCGGCGGCCTTGGCGGCCAGTTCCTCGCGCATGCGCTTGAGCTTCTCCCGGGGATCCTCCCGGGTGCCGCCCTCGTTGAGCTTCATCTCGGCCAGAAAGCGGCTGGGAATGCCCACGACGGTGTCGCGGCCTTTCTTGCGTCGTCGCAACGTCGACACCGCCAGCGTCGTGCGTGCGCGGGTGATGCCGACGTACATCAGCCGCCGCTCCTCCTGCAGCGCCTCGGCCGTCAGCTCCGCCTCCTCGCGCTTGAAGGGCAGCAGCCCCTCGTTGACGCCGGCCAGCACCACGTGCGGCCATTCCAGGCCCTTGGAGGCGTGCAGCGTCGTCAAGGTGACCTGGTCCTGCTCGTCACCGCGCTCGGCCAGCGACAGGATGACGGAGATGGTTTGCGCCACGTCCAGCACGCTCTGCTTGGGCTCGGTGAAGCTGACGCCGCCTTCCTCGCTGTGCTGGCCGCCGCAGCGCTTGGACACCCAATCGACGAAGTCCAGCACGTTGCCCCAGCGCGCCTGGGCGACTTTCTCGTTCTCCTCGTTGTCGATGAGGTGGGCTTCATAGCCGATGTCCTTCAGCCACTCCGTCAGCAGCGCATGCGCGGCGGTGTGGCCCTCGGTGTGCTTGGCGCGGTACTGCAGCTCGTTCACGGCCCGGCCGAATTCGTGCAGGCCGGCCAGCGCCCGGGCGGTGACGGCCGTGGCCAGGCTCTCGGAGAAGAGGGCCTCGAACATGCTGCACTTCCACTGCGCCGAAAAGGTGCTGAGCGCCCCTAGCGTCGTGTGGCCGATGCCGCGCTTGGGCGTTGTCACGGCGCGCAGGAAGGCGGGATCGTCGTCGGGGTTCACCAGCAGGCGCAGCCAGGCGCACAAGTCCTTGATCTCGGCCTTGTCGAAGAAGCTCTGCCCGCCCGAGACCTTGTAGGGGATCTCCGCGCGGCGCAGCGCCTGCTCGAAGACGCGGGCCTGGTGGTTGGCACGGTACAGGATGGCGAAGTCCTTGAAGGCCGGGCCCTTGCCGTCGGCGCGCAGCTGCTGGATGCGGGCGACGGCGCGCTCGGCCTCGTGCTCCTCGCCATCGGCCTCCAGCAGCGCGATGGGCTCGCCGTCGCCGTACTCGCTCCACAGCTTCTTCTCGAACAGCTTGGGGTTGCCGGCGATGACGTGGTTGGCGGCACGCAGGATGGCGCCGGTAGAGCGGTAGTTCTGCTCCAGCGGGATGACCTTGAGTGCCGGGTAGTCGGTGGGCAGCCGCTTGAGGTTCTCGATGGTCGCGCCGCGCCAGCCGTAGATGGACTGGTCGTCGTCGCCCACCGCCGTGAACATGCCGCGCTCGCCGACGAGCGCCTTCAGCAGCTCGTACTGGACGGCGTTGGTGTCCTGGTACTCGTCCACCAGCACGTAGCGCAGCTTGTCCTGCCACTTCGCGCGCGCCTCGGCGTCGGTCGTCAGAAGCTTCAGCGGCAGCGTGATGAGGTCGTCGAAGTCCACCGCCTGGTAGGCCGACAGCCGCTCCTGGTAGCGCACCATCACGGCCGCGGCGGCGCGCTCGTCCTCGTCCTTGGCCGCGTGGGCAGCCTGGGCCGCGTTCAGGCCCTGGTTCTTCCACAGCGAGATGGTCCATTGCCAGCGTCGCGCCTGGTTCATGTCGGTCGTGCCGCCGGCGTCCTTGAGCACGTTGAGCACGTCGTCGCTGTCGAGGATGGAGAACTGCTCCTTCAACCCGAGGCGCGTTCCTTCCTCGCGCAGCAGCCGCACGCCCAGGCTGTGGAAGGTCGAGATGGCCAGATCCTTGGCCGCCTTGTTGCCCACGAGCGCCTTGGCGCGCTCGCGCATTTCCTGCGCGGCCTTGTTCGTGAAGGTGATGGCCGCGATCTGGCTGGGCCGGTAACCCGACACCAGCAGCTGCGCGATCTTGGTGGTGATGACGCGCGTCTTGCCCGAGCCCGCGCCGGCGATGACGAGGCAGGGGCCGCTCAGATGGTGGACGGCTTCGAGCTGGGCCGGGTTCAGGCCAGCGGATGGGGCAGCAGCGGACATGGGGCGCGCATCATGCCACTCGCGCCACGCCCTCGCCCGGCAGCGCCCTCAGGCCCAGGCCCAGCAGCAGCAGCGTGAAGAAGAGCAAGCCGATGCGCGGCGCGTCCAGCAGGCTGTCGAAGGCGCCCACCGCGCCGAACCCGATCAGCGCGGCGACGATGGCCGGCGCGAGCGGATGGTCGCGGCCGCGCCCGAACGAGAGCCGCACGAGCGTCAGCAGATAGGCCCCGCCCAGCAGGGCCAGGCCCACCAGCCCCTGCTCGAACAGCACGTGCAGGGCCGCGTTCTTGATGTGCCAGGGCAGGTGATGGCGGTCGCTGGAGAAGAACCAGTGCGCCATCTCCTGGCTGAAGTCGCCGTTGTGCAGCAGCGGGCGGCCCTGGGCGTCTTGCATGTCGATGCGGGCGATGTCGACGCGGCCGCCTCGGGTGTCCAGCGACATCGAGAAGGTCACGAAGCGGGGCGCCCACCAGTCCCCGCCCAGCCGGGGGACCGGTCCGAGCTTGGCCTGCCGGGTCTGCCAGCCGCCCGCGGGCGTTGCTTCATCGGCGCCCGGCGGCTTCAGCAGGATGTGGCCGCTGCTGCAGTTGTCCGGGTAGAGCAGGTTCTTCTCGCAAATCTCCAGCACGATGTTGGCCTCGGCCGCGCGGGCGACGAGGTTCACCTGGATCGGGCCGGGCGCCGGGGGCGTGATGCGCTGGCTGACGCGGAACAGCCCGCCGTAGCTCTGGGTGTGCTGGCCCGCGGTCAGGACGAGATAGGTCTCACCCTTCTCATCGGTTCGCTGGCGGTAGTCCCCGATCTGGGCGCTGGTCGGGCCTTCGTAGAAATTGCTGGGCACGAAGCGCCCCGAACCCCGGCCGAGCAGCCATTGCTGCCCGCCATGCAGCAGCTTCAGGCCCTCGTGCCAATGCGTCAGGCGGGTCTGGCCATCCTCCTTCCAGGTGGCGACTCGGTCGCGCAGATAGGCGCCGCCGCCCAGCGCCGCGACGATTGACATGACCAGCAGCAGGCCGGCCACGAGCAGGGCCCGCTTGCGCCAGCCCGACTTGCCCGTGCTGCCGGCACCTTGCAGGGGCCACAGCCGCGGTTCGAGCAGCATCGCGGCCCAGACGCCTGCGAGCGCCAGGCCGGCAGTCAGGGCCGTCCAGCGGCCGGCCGTGCCGCCCCAGTAGTCGGCGACGATGACCATGGTGGCGAGCAGCCAGAACCAGCAGGTCGACACCAGCAGCACGTAGACGGGACGGGCCTGGCCCGGCACGTCGCGCCAACGCAGCAGCGCGCAGCACACCAGCGCGACGGCATTGAGCACGTAGGCCGCCCTGGGCACGGTCAGGGCCAGCGCCCAGCTCGCGCCACCGAGGACCATGGCGAGCAGTCCCCCCATGATGAGCGCCGTCAACCGCTGGCCCAGGGGCGGCAGCCACAGGCTGGCCGGCATGATCAGCAGGATCACCATGACGAAGAACAGCGCCAGCAGGCCGCGGTAGCCGCCGCCGCCGAAGACGAGGGCGGCGGCCAGCGCAAAGGCCGCCGCCATGGCCAGCGCGCCGATCTTGGCTGGTCGTGGCATGGGCTCGTCGACGGCGCCCAGCCCGCTGTCGATGTGGCTGCTCTCCGGCCCCGAGGCCGCGGCGCGGCGGCGTTGCGCGTCGGCCAGCAGCACCATGGGGATCAGTGCCAGCGGCAGCGCCAGGTAAACGCCGCGGGAGAAAGTGGTCAGGCAGGCATAGGCCGCCAGCAGCACGATGGCCAGACCGGCGCCGAAGTGCCAGGGTGAGCGCGTGCGCAGCAGCGCCAGCACCGCGAACGGCAGGGTCAGCACGAGAAAGCCGTCCAGCGCGGCGCCGCCGACGTGCATTTCCCAGAACAGCCCCGTCGTGCGGTAGTCGGTGGAGAAGTCCAGCAGGCCCGTGTAGGCCAGTCGCTCCCACAGCGCCGCGGCGCTGCCGCCGGCCAGCGCCAGCACCAGGCCCAGCAGCAGGCCGCGCGAGAAACCCTTGGGTCGTGCCGCCGCCGCCGCCGTCCACAGCGGGAGCAGGACCAGCACGAGGAGGATGGCCTTGGCGTTGCGCACCGAGTTCATCGCCTCGTGGTAGCCCTGGAACCAGCCGAAGACGAAGCCGCCGGCGTCGGCGAAACCGCGCTTCATGCTCCAGACCGCGGACAGGGCCAGCGCGAGGATGAGCACCAGCACGGCGGGCGAGTAGACGAGGGCATGGCGCCAGGCCGGCGCGCGGTCTCGCGCATTCAGCTGCAGCGCATAGGCGAGGTAGCCGCCGCAGCCGCAGGCCGTGACCAGCAGGTCCATCTCCTCGAAGCTGATCCAGCCGCTCCACGGCGCCAGGCCGACCACCGGCAGCGGCGCCAGCAGCAGCAGGGGCGTCTTGACCCAGAACAGCGCCGCCAGCAGCGCCACGGCGCCCCAGGCGGCGAGCGCCAGCGGGCCGGACAGCGGATGGTGCCAGGCGAGCTCGGCGCCAAGGCCGCCCAGGCCCAGGCCCGCCGCCAGGGCCAGCCATTGCAGCCGTGTGCCCGGCAGGGTGAGCTGGAGTTCGCCGAGGCCGAGTAGGCCGGTGCGGGCGGGTTGGGTGCCGACGGCCGCCATCAGCGTGGGACCTCGGCAGCGACGGCGACGGTGATCGCCATGACGCCGGTGGCCGCGGGGGCCAGGGACAGGGCGGGGCAGGCGGCAATCGGTATCGCACGCGGCGAACGGGCCATGAGGACCTCCGGGATCGGGGCTCGCATTCTTGCCGAGGCCCGCCCGGCGCGCATCCCCACACAATCCCCCAAGCTCGCGGTGTCGGGGCCTGGCCGGCCGACGCGGGAGCCGGCTTCAGCTGTGCGGCTGGCTCTGGGCGCTGGCGGTCGGTTCGGCCGTGTCAGCGATGCGTGCGGCCGTGGCCAGCAGTCCCAGGCCGGCTGCGGCGCCCAGCCACAGCCAGCGCTTCCACCAGGCCGCCGGCTTGGTGGCCGCCGGTTCGGTCGGCGCCATCGCGCTGCGAGGCGGGCTCAGGCCCAGCCATTCGCGCAATTCGTCCGCCAGGCCTTCCGCGCCGCGGGTGCGCAGCTCCGGCGATTCCGCCATGGCAGCGCGCATCAGCGTGTCCAGCTTGTCCTGCTGGGCGGGCTTCAGTGCGGGCCACTGGTGACCGGCGCCGCTGCGCAGCGGCGCCAGGCCCTTGGGGGTGTCTTCCCAGCCGCAGACGAAGACGCGGCACAGCGCACCGAGGCCGTAGACCTCGCTGGCCAGGCTGGGCGGCTCACCGTTGCGGCGTTCGGGCGCGATGAAGGCCGGCGACGCGCCCAGGCTCAAGCCACGATCGAAAGGATCGGTCGGGTCGGGGATGCGGGCCAGGCCCAGGCCCATCAGGCGCACGTTGCCGTCGGGGTCGAGCCAGATCATGGAGGGATCGATTTCGGCCAGCAGCCAGCCCTGCTGGTGGGCCGTGCGCAGCGCCTCGCAGAGCTGCACGAGCAGCTCGACGCGTTCGCGCAGGTCGAGCCGCTGCAGCCGCGGCAGCAGCGGTTCCCCGTGCGTGCCTTCGAGAATCAGATAGGGGTGGGCGTCCGGCGTCACGCCGCTGTCGCTGGGCACCGCGATGCAGGGGTGTTGCAGCTTGGCCAGGTCGCCGGCCTGATCGGCATAGCGCAGCATGATGCCGGCCCCCTGGTCGCTGCGGTCCAGCACGAGGACGGCGGCCTGCTGCTTGGTGGCCAGGGCGTGATGGGCGCTGTACCACTGGCCCGCATGCGCCTGCTCGCCATCGGGCAGCGGCCGGACCAGGCGCCACACGCCCAGGGCCTGGCCTTCCTCCAGCGGAGCGGCGGCGGCCGGTGGCGGCAGTGACAGGTTGGGCATGCGCATGGCGCAGCATGTTAGGGGTGACCCCAGGGGCCCGTCATCCCCCGGCGTTGCAAACCGGGCCGGCTCGCGCATTCGCTCACGGCCGCCGCGATGTGCGGGGCCGGCAAGCCGGGCGCGGCGCTGCCACGCCGGTCAGGGCGTGCCCTGACCAAGGCGGGCTCAGCGGCGGCGGCGGCGCCGTACCACCCAGGCGATGACGCCCAGGCCGGACAGCAGCATCGCGTAGGTCCCCGGCTCGGGGATGGGGGCCGTGCCTCCGACCGCGCAGGCCAGGTCCTGGCAGATGGTGCCGTTGCCATTGCCCGCGAAGAAGATGCCGTAGTCCGCCGCGCTGGCGCCGGACATGACGAACACCGTGGCGTCCTGCGGCAGCGACATGCCGGTGAACTGCACCGTGTTGGAGAAGTCGGCCGAGCCGTTGCCGGAGATGCTGGTGACCAGTTCGGACTTCAGGTAGAGCGCTGCACCATAGGTGAAGCTGTAGCCGCCGATGACGTCCGTGTTGATCGTCAGCGGGCCGTTGCCGGTGGTGTTGGTCCACAGGCCGTTGCTGAAGACGTTCATGGACCAGAGGTCGGCGCTGGCGTCGTAGGAGGCTGAGACGGAGGCGACGAGCTGGTTGGAGAAGGTCTTCAGCGACCAGTCGAGGGTGGCGGTGCCGCTGCCCAGGGTGCCGGCCAGCGTGCCGTCGATGTGGACGGTGCCGGTGAACTGGCCGGTGCCGGTGCCGCCGCCGATCTGGTAGAGCTCTTCCCAGGTCGAGCGCCCGACGGCAAAGCTGGAGTTGCTGCTTTCCACGTGCATGGGCCAGCTGTTGCCGCCGACGATGAACTGCCCGTCATAGCTCTGATTGACCGGCGTGTAGCCCGACGTCGAGGCGCTGGCGTGGTTGCTGCCCCAGTTCGTCATGCCGTAGGCCTGGCTGGTCACGGTCGTCATGCCCTGGCTGGCATCGCCGGCCCAGGTACCGCCCGCCGTCACGTGAGGCAGGGGCGTGAGCTGGTCGTAGGCGGCGGCGTTGGCGTAGTCGGAGCCGTAGTTGATGGTGCCGTAGACGGTGTTGGGATGGCCGCCGGGATCCAGGCCGAAGACGGGGCTGGTGGTCTGGACGCTGTTGTAGTAGTTCGCGTAGGCCTCGGCGAAGACGCGGAACTGCGACTGGGCCTGGGCGGTGCAGGCCAGGGTCGAGAGCCCGAGCAGGACCAGGGTGCGAAGGGGTACGCGGAGGAACATGGCAACGGCTCCCAGGGGAACGGGCCGGCAGTGGCCCGGACACAATTTGTGCAGTCTGTCACGAACTGCCGGGCTTGCCATCCCTATTCGACAGGACGCCTGGCTGGGGCAGCCGGATGGCCACGCGCAGCCCGCCGTTGCGCCGGTTGGCCAGCGCGATGCGGCCGTCATGG
>DASWWC010000239.1:0-4169 GCA_036401055.1 Roseateles sp. | reverse complement strand
CGACGCGCTTCACCGCGGCGCGGGCGTCGGGGCCGGCCTTGTCGTGGAAGTAGCCGCCCAGCCGCGCGATGCGCAGCCCGCCCAGGCCCTGCGCCAGCGCGGGCAGTGTGGGCTCCACGGGGCGCGGCACGCAGCCGGGGTCGGCGGCGTCGTGGCCCTGCAGCGCGTCATAGGCCAGGGCCAGGTCTTGCGCCGAGCGGGCGAAGGGGCCCAGGTGGTCCAGGCTGGCCACGAACGGATAGCTGCCGTTGCGCGGCAGCCGGCCGTAGGTGGGCTTGAGGCCAAACACGCCGCACAGCGACGACGGCACGCGGATGGAGCCGTTGGTGTCCGACCCCAGCGTGAGGGGCACCTGGCCGGCAGCGATGGCCGCGCCGCTGCCGCCCGACGAGCCGCCGGCCACGCGGCTCAGGTCGTGCGGGTTGCGGGTGGGGCCTTCGTGGCTGTTCTCGGTCGTGAAGCCGTAGGCGTACTCGTCCATGTTCAGCGCGCCCACCAGCACGGCGCCGGCGGCGTCCAGGCGCTGCAGCAACGGGCCGTCATGGGCGGCGGGCGGGCGGTCGCGCTCGATCCTGGAGCCGGCCAGCGTGGTGAGGCCTTGCACGTCGAACAGGTTCTTGACCGCATAGGGCACGCCCAGCAGCGGCAGCGCGCGCACGCTGGCGTCGCCGTCGCGCAGCCGGCGGTCCAGCACGCGGGCGGCCATCAGCGCGCGCTCGGCGGTGAGGTCGGTGAAGGCGTTGACCCGGTCGTCCGTGGCCTGGATGCGCGCCAGGCTGGCCTGCGCCAGCGCCTCGGCGCTGACCTGGCCTTGTCGCACCGCCGCGGCGATGGCATGGGCGGGTTGCAGCAGCAGCGCGTCGGCGTCCGTCATGCGGCGCTCCCCGGTGAGATGGGCACGAAGGCCTCGGCCGGCTCGTCGTGCGTCGCCAGCTGCAGCCCGTTGACCAGCTCGGCCATCTCCGCGGCCAGCGCAAAGTAGCGCAGCACGCCCGGCCGGTGCTCGGCCGCCAGCGGCAGCGCCAGCAGCGCGGCCGTGGCGTCCACATAGGCCTCGCTCATCGCCGCACCTCGCGCTGGAAAATCTCCAGGCTCAGCTTCTTGGCGTTGACGAAGCTGGGCTCCGACAGCGTGGCCACGGTGCGCGGACGCGGGTCGTCGTACTTGAGGATCTCGGCCACTTTGGTGGGACGCTTGGTCAGCAGCAGCACCTCGTCGGCCAGGTAGACGGCCTCCTCCAGATCGTGAGAGACCAGCATCATGGTCACGCCGGTCTTCATGAACACCTCCTGCAGCTTCTCGCGGATGAACAGCGTCATCTCGAAGTCCAGCGCCGAGAAAGGCTCGTCCAGGAACAGCACCTCGGGCTCGGGCGCCAGCGCGCGCATGATGGATGCCGTCTGCTGCTGGCCGCCGGAGAGTTCATAGGGGTAGCGGTTCAGGTCGAACTTCACGTCGAAGCTCTCCACCAGCTCGGCCATGCGGCGGTCCACCTCGGCCTTGCTGCGGCCCTCCAGCTTCAGCGGGTAGGCGATGTTGTCGATGGTGCGCATCCAAGGGAACATCGCCTCGCGGTAGTTCTGGAACACGTAGCCGATCTTGGTTTCCTTCAGCGTCTTGCCGTCGAACAGGATCTGGCCCGAGTCGATGGGGATGAGCCCGGCGATCATGTTGATCAGCGTGCTCTTGCCGCAGCCGTTGGGGCCGAAGACGGACACGATCTTGTGCTTGGGGATGTCGAGGTTGAAGTCCTCGTACAGCGGCCAGCCGGCGAAGTACTTGGTCAGCCCGCGTATGGTGATGTGCGTGCCGGCGGGGCCGGGCTGGAAGCGGCGTTGCGGTACGTCGGCGACAACCGGGGCATTGAGGACTGCGTTCATCTGCCACTCCAATGGACGATCTTGCGTTCCAGCACCAGGAACAGGATGTTGAGCACATAGCCCAGGATGCCCGCGGCCAGGATGGCGGCGTACATGGTCTTGACGTTGAGCACCTGCTGCGCGTCGATGATGCGGTGGCCCAGGCCGTTGTCCGAGCCGATGAACATCTCGGCGACGACGACGATGACCAGCGCCATCGACACCGCCGAGCGCAGGCCCACGAAGCTGGGCTGCAGGCTCTCCCACACCAGCACGTCCTTGAAGATCTGCCAGCGCGACGCGCCCATGACCTTGGCCGCCATGACGCGCTGCTTGCGCGCATTGATGACGCCGTAGGCGCTGTTGAACACGACGATGAGCAGCGCGCCGAAGGCGGCGATGGCGACCTTGTTGATGTCCGACACGCCGAAGATCAGCAGGAACAGCGGGATCAGCGCCGACGACGGCGTGGAGCGGAAGAAGTCGATCAGGAACTCGACGCTGCGGTAGGCGCGCTCGTTGCTGCCCAGCAGCACGCCCAGCGGCATACCGATGACGGCGGCGATCAAGAAGGCCTGCACCGTGCGCCACACGGTGACGGCAAAGTCCGTCAGCAGCGGCCCGCCGGCCAGGCCGCTGATCAGCGTCTCCAGCGTGGCGGCGGGCGGCGGCAGCAGGATGGGTCGGATGAGGCCGAAGCGCACCACCAGGTCCCAGATGACGAAGAGGATGAGCGGGCCGATGAAGGGCAGCAGCTTGGCCGCGTTGAAGCGCGGCACGCGCACGGCGGGCTGGGCGTCGGCCTTCTGCCAGGGGGGCGTCGTGGTCGTCGAGTCCATGGCGTCAGGCTTTGTAGAGCAGGGACGCAACGTCCAGCTTCTTCTCGAACACGCCCTTCTCGGTGAAGAGGTCGAAGAACTTCTGGAAGGCCGCCACGTCGGCCGGCGTGAACTCGTTGTAGAGCATGTAGGAGGCCAGCGGCACCTCGCCGGTCAGCGGGCCTTCGATGGCGGTGTAGCCCTTCAGATATTTGCGCGCCTCGGCCGGGGCGTTGCGCACCAGCGCGATGCCGCGCGCATACGCGGCGATGTACTTCTTGGCCACCTCGGGGTGCTTCTTGATGAACTCGGTGGTCAGCGTGGCCGAGCCGCCGTGCCAGGGCGCGAGCGGGTTGCCGAGGATGTACTTGGCGATGACGCCGGCCTCCAGCACGCGCGTGGTGCCGTTGAGCCGGCCCACGGTGCCGGTGGGCTCCAGCGTGTAGACGGCGTCCACCTGGCCGGCGGCCAGCGCGGCGACATGCTGGCCGATGGGCAGCTCGGTGGCGCTGGTGCCGGCCGCGCCGGCGCGTTCCAGCACCGTCATGGCCAGCACCTTGTTCTGGATGCCGGGGCCGCTGGCCACGCGCTTGCCCTTCAGCTCGGCCAGCGTCTTGACGGGGCTGTCCTTGGGCACGAGGAACTGATCCAGCACGTACTTCTGGTTGCTGGGGTTGGTGGCGATGATCTTGAACAGGCCCGGCGACGCGATCTCGCCCACGCCCAGGTTGCCCGAGCCCGTGCCATTGGAGCTGCCGTCGCAGCGGCCGGCCAGCATGGCCTCCATGACCTGCTGGGCACCGGCGAACTTCAGCGCCTCCACGTCCAGCCCGGCCTCCTTGAAATAGCCCTTCTCGACGGCGGCGTAGAAGGGCAGGCCGGCCGCCACCGGCCAGTAGCCGATGCGGATCTTGGGGCCGGTCTGCGCCCGCAGCACGGCGGGCGCGCCCAGCGTGGCCGCGGCAGCGGCGGCGCCCAGCAGCGTGCGGCGGCGGGTGGCGTTGGAGGTGGCATCGGTCATCGTCGGCTCCTTGGGTGTTGGCTGAGGTTCAGGCGGGGCGCTGGCTGGCGATGTAGGCGCGCCAGCCGCCGTGAGAGGTGATGTCGGTGGCGCCGGCCAGCGCATGGCCTTCGCAGATGAAGCCGTGCACCGTGCTGCCGTCGGCCAGCTGCACGCTGCCCAGGCCCAGCGGCGGCGGGATCAGCGCGAGCAGCGAACCCACGTGCTTCAGCGGCACTTGCCAGACCTCCACGGCGATGGGTGCGCCGCCCTGGGCCACGCGCTGCAGCCCCGGCTTGGGCGGCACGGTGCCGGCCAGCGCATGCAGCCGGTAGCAGGGCGCGGTGGTGGTGGCCTCGCGCAGCGTGGCGCCGCGCTCGGTGAGCTGGCCGTTCAGCGGCATGCCCGACAGGTGGGCGCCCACGACGGCCAGTGCCAGCGTGGGCTCGGTGGCCGGCCATAGCGGCGCGGCCTGCGGCGGGCGCCGTGCGC
>DASWWC010000238.1:0-3269 GCA_036401055.1 Roseateles sp. | reverse complement strand
CCTGCCCGTTCTGGCTAAACCCGGCGCTGCTTTGGCGAAGAACGCCCGGCGCGGAGTGCGTAGCCTTGCGGCATGAAATCCACGCTGCTCGCAACGCTTGTCTTCGCCGGACTGATATCGGTCGGCCTCCCCCTAACAGCTGCCGCCGAAGAGCCGGCAGCCGCCTCGGCCTTTCACTGGAGCTCCGGCGCCGTGTTCGGCACCAGCCGCATGTTTCGCGGCCAGCAGCAGACGGACGGCCATGCCGCCATCAGCGCCGAGGTGAAGCTGGCCCACGACACCGGCGCGTATGCGGGCATCTGGGCCGGCAGCCTCAACCTCGGGCCGGGCACCGACACCAAGGCCGAGATCGACTACTTCGTCGGCTGGGGCCAGCGCTACGGCGCGTGGAGCGTCAACACCGGCTACCTGTACCGGCAGCGTCCGTCCAGCAGCCTGTCCCTCGACTTCCAGGAAGTGCTCGCGTCGGCCGTCTACGACTTCGGTCCGGTGCGGACCGGCGTCGGCATCTACTACTCCTGGGACTACTTCCAGGGCGGCAACTCGACCTACACCTACACCAACCTGCGCGTGCCCTTCGGTCCCGTGAAGGGCGCGCAGGTGACGGGCTCCGTCGCAGTGGGCCACCACGACTTCAGCAACCGGGCGGTCGGCAATTACAACGACATCGACCTGCGGCTGATCGCACGCAGCGGCTCCTTGCAGTACTCCATCGGCTACAGCAACACCGACGTGAAAGCCTCGCAGTCGGGCTTGCTGACTCGCGACAGGGCCGGTGGGCGGGCACGCGCCGAAGTTCTGGTGATGTTCTGAGGGCCATCGCATGACCACGGAACTGACCCTGACCGACGCCCTCACTCTGGGCCGCCTCGACGCGCACGACCAGGCGCGCCTGGTGCGCGACGGCGCGCTGCCCGCCGAGGCCCTCGTGGAAGCGGCGCTGCTACGCATCGACGCCGTCGAACCCGCACTGCAGTCGATGAGCCACCGCGCCGACGCCCTCGCGCGCCGCGAACTGCTCACGCTGCCCGTCGCGGCGCCGATGCGCGGCGTGCCCTGGCTGCCCAAGGACTCGCTGGACTACCCCGGCATGCCCACGACGTCCTGCTCGCGCAGCCGCACGGGCCGCACCATCGAGCGCGGCTACCCCTACACGGACCGCCTGCAGCAGGCCGGCCTCGTCGCCGTTGGCAAGACGTCCATGCCCGAGTTCGGCCTGCTCGCCTCCACCGAGCCGCTCGCCGGCCCGGTCACGCGCAATCCCTGGTCGGTGACCCACTCGCCGGCCGGCTCCAGCGGCGGTGCCGGCGCCGCCGTAGCCGCTGGCCTCGTGCCGCTCGCGCAGGGCAGCGACGGTGGCGGCTCCATCCGCACGCCGGCCGCCTGCTGCGGCATCGTCGGCCTCAAGCCCGGGCGCGACAGCACCGTGCGCGTGCGGGCGCGCCATGCCATCGAGGACCTGCTCGTCAGCGACAGCCTGATGTCCCGCAGCGTGCGCGACACCGCCTGGGGCTTCGCCGCCGCGCATCGCGACCCCGCACGGCCCGTGGTGAAGCAGTCCTCGCCGGCCCGGCTGCGCATCGCCGTGATCGACCACGGCCTACGCGGCCAGCGCCCGCATGCCGACGTCGTCGACGCGGTGCGCCGCACGGCCGACCTGTGCGAATCTCTCGGCCACCACGTGCAGGCCGCGACCTGGCCGGTCGACGGCGACGCGGTGCTCAGCGCCTTCGAGGACCTGTGGAGCCACCTCAGCGCCGACAGCGTCGACGCGGTCCGCTCGTCCATCGGCGGCCACCGGATTCAGGACTATCTGGAACCCTGGACGCTGGCCCTCGCCGAACGCGCCAACGGCCTGCCCACATCGGCGCTGGAGCACATCTACCGCCAGTTCGCCAAGCTGCCCAGCCAGCTGAGCGGCTTCTTCCAGCAGTTCGACGTGCTGTTGTCGCCCGTGCTCGGCGCGCCGCCGCCGCTGCTGGGCCGGTACGGGCCGAGCGCGCCGGCCGCGACGCTGCTGAGCGACATGTTCGAGTGGATCGCCTACACGCCGCTGCACAACGTGGCCGGCATCCCGGCCATCTCGCTGCCGCTGTTCCACAGCCGCGAGGGCCTGCCCATCGGCAGCATGTTCTCGGCCGACCGGCACCAGGAGGACCGCCTGCTGGCCCTCGCTTACGAAATCGAAACCGCCTGCCCCTGGGCCGACCGCTGGCCCGCACTCAACGCAGTCGGCCTCGCCTCCCGCACCCCCTCCTCACCTGCCGCCACCCCATGACCGACCTCTTCCGAGCGCTCAGCCCCGACGACCTCGTCGACCTGGTCCACCAGCAGCCGCTGGCCTGGATCGTGTCCGGCGCCGCCGGCGCGCTGAACGCGACCCCCCTGCCCGTGCAGCTGACTTGCGATGCCGACGGCAAGCCCGCCCGGATCCTGGGCCACTTCGCACGGCGCAACCCGCACCTCGCCGCGCTGGCTAGCGACTCGCGCGCCACGGTGTTGCTGATCGGGCCGCAGGGCTATGTCTCGCCGTCGTGGTTCGCCGACCGCTCGCAGGCGCCGACGTGGAACTACGGCATGGCCATCTTCACCGTCGATGTGAAGTTACTGGACACGCCAGCCGATGCGCGCCGGCTGCTGGGAGGCCTGGTCGACCAGGTCGAGCACGACCGCCCCGGCCGCTGGCGCGTCGACGAGATGGGCGCGCGCTACGAGAAGCTGGCCGCCAACATCGTCGGCTTCGAGGCCGACGTGCTCGACGTCCGCGCCAAGTTCAAGCTCGGCCAGGACGAACGCGACGACGTGTTCGCCGACATCCTGCGCGGCCTGGACATCCTGGACGAAACCGATCTCTCGGGCTGGATGCGTCGCTTCGCCAAGACACGTCCGGCCAGCGCGCTGGCCGCTGCGCAGCCGCCGGCCGCGCCACTCGACCCCGAGATCAAGCAGTTCATCGACGAGGTCGTCCGTGTCGGCCGCGCACTGCGCGCTGAGCGGCAACTCGCCGTCGGCCGGCCGCTGACCTGGCCCGAGCACCGCGAGCTGGCGGAGAAGTCGCGTGAACCCTGGCGCCAGGGCGGCCCCGTCATTGCCGAGACCCGCGAGACGGTGGTCGAATCCGCCGCCGGGCCGTTGAAGCTCCGCATCTACGACCCGGCCCCCGGCCAGGACAAGCCCACGTTGGTGTACCTGCACGGCGGTGGCTGGGCGCTGTTCAGCCTGAACACGCACGACCGCCTGATGCGCGAGTACGCCGCGCGCAGCGGCAT
>DASWWC010000237.1:0-2954 GCA_036401055.1 Roseateles sp. | reverse complement strand
CTAGGGCCTGTTAACACTAATTGCGCGACTGAGGCTCTGTATTGACACTGCGTCAATGGAGATCACTGCCGCGCAATTCGCCCAGATCGAACACTGCTTGCCTCGGCAGCGAGGCAACGTCAGCCTGACGAATCTGCAGGTGCTCAACGCGATCCTGTACGTGGCCGAGCACGGCTGCAAGTGGCGCGGGCTGCCAAAGCGCTTCGGCAACTGGCACACGATCTACACGCGCATGAGCCGCTGGGCCAAGGCAGGCGTGCTCGACAAGGCATTCGAGCAACTGCAGCGCGCCCAGGTCGTGCAGATCAAGATCGAGGCGGTCTCGCTGGACAGCACCAGCGTCAAGGTGCATCCCGATGGCACCGGTGCTCGAAAAAAAACGGTCCGCAGGCTATCGGCAAGTCCCGTGGTGGCTGGAACACCAAGATCCACCTCGTCGCCGCGGACGCGCGCACGGCCATAACGTTTTCGCTGTCACCGGGCCAGGCGCACGACGCGCCTGAAGGACGGGAACTGCTGAAGCGGCTGGGAGCACCGAATCGTCCGCTCCACCTGATCATGGACCGCGCCTACGAAGGCAACGAGACCCGCCAGCTCGCACTTGATCTGGGCTTCATTCCGGTCGTGCCACCGATGAGCACTCGCATCGAGCCGTGGGAGTACGACCGAGCGATGTACAAGCGTCGCAACGAGGTCGAACGCCTATTCCGCAGGCTCAAGGGCTATCGCCGCATCTTCTCCCGCTTCGAGAAGCTCGACCTCATGTTCATCGCCTTCATCAGCTTCGCGCTGATCGCCGATGGCCTGCGTTTGTGTTAACAGGCCCTAGTTTGGGAACAGACTTGGGAGCAGGAGCCGCGCGGGTTGTCCGAACTGCTGGCCGCGCACGAAACGCTGTGGCGTCAGGTTTGGTACAACCGTCACAAGAACCGCGAGTGGTTGATCGAGACGGGCAAGATCAAGGTCGTGCCCCGCGACGTATGGGAACAGGGCAAGCGCAACAACCAAGACCAGATCATTGACGAGATCTGGAAAGGGGCGCTAAAGGCGGCAAAGCAAACCGAGCGGGAACTGGGTAAGGACAACGTGGGTCCGTGGACGGACTTCGAGTGGGGAATGATCAACGACAAGCTGTCAGCAATCCGCTGGATGCTTGGCGATGAGTGGGACATGCTGGACACGTAGAGTCCCACGGCCGCAGAGGGATTCGGATAGACGGTCGCCCTTCGACGAAGTGGCAATTGCTTCACCGCAACCGCAACCCGAAGGAGTGACCTGCACCCACCATCCGTACCAAGGCAGCAGGGAAGCCCCCTTTTTCTACCCCTCAGTACCCACGCTCCCTACTCCTCCCCCAACCGGCAACCACGCCGCCAGCAGCCCATGCAAATCCTCCGGCGCCAGCGGCTTGCGCAGCACCAGCAGGCCGTCTTCCTCGGCCTGGCGCAGTTCCGGTGAATCGAACTCGCCGCTGACCATGGCGCCGCTGGCGGCGGGGAAGCGTTCCAGCAGCGCTTTCAGGATGTCCACGCCGTTCTCGCCGGAGCGCAGGCGCTGGTCGCACAGGATGGCGTCGGGCACGAAGCCCGCATCCAGCAGCGCCAGCGCCTCAGCCGCGTGGCTGGCGTAGCGGCCGTCTATGCCCCAGCCGGCGAACAGCGCGCGCCAGGCGAACAGCACCTGCGGGTCGTCGTCCAGCACCAGGCAGCGGCCCGCCAGCGGCTGCATGGCGGGTTGGGTGTCTGTCGCATCGAGCAGCGCCGGGCCCCGGTCGTCCAGGGCGGGCCGGGCGGCGATGTCGGACGGTGGCAGCTGCAGCCAGAACACCGAGCCGCGGCCCAGTTGCGAGCGCAGGCCCACCTGGGCCTGCAGCAGCGCGGCGCAGCGCTGCACCACGGCCAGGCCCAGGCCGTGGCCGGCGTTGTCCACGCGCCAGGCATGCTGGCTGCGGAAGTAGGGCGAGAAGACGTGCGCGGCGTCCGCCTCGGCGATGCCGGCGCCGGTGTCCAGCACCAGCACGCGCCAGCCGCCCTGGCGGCGCCGCAGCGCCAGCAGCACGCCGCCGCGCTCGGTGTAGCGCACGGCGTTGTGCACGAGGTTGTTCAGCGCCTGGCGCAGCAGCACCGGGTCGGCGCGCACCCAGGCGGCGGCGGGCGGCCGGTGCGTGCGCAGCGCAATGCCGCGCAGCGCGGCCTGGCTGCGGAACAGCGCGGCCACATCTTCGACCAGTGCGTGCAGGTCCACCCACGCGTGCTGCGGCTGCAGCGCGCCGGACTCCATGCGCGTCAGGTCCAGCAGCGACGTGAACATCTGGCTCATGGACGCCATGCCGTGCTTGAGTTCGCCGATCAGCGGCTGCAGCGCGGCGTCGCGGTTGCGCTGCGACAAGGCCTCGGTCAGCAGGCTCATCGCGTGCAGCGGCTGGCGCAGGTCGTGGCTGGCGGTGGACAGGAAGCGGTTCTTCTCCTGCAGTGCCCACTGGGCCTGCTGCTGGGCCTGTTCCAGCCGCTCGATGAGGCGCTGGCTGCGCACCTCCAGCCGCAGGTGGTCCACGAAGAAGCGATGCGCGTCGAGCGCGTCGCGCATCACCGACAGCGCAAACAGCAGGCTCAGTGGCAGCAGGTAGGGCCAGTGCTGCGGGAAGGCCCAGGGCGTCAGCGCCACGCAGGCCAGCCAGCCGGCGCCGAAGAAGCGCCAGAACACGCTGAGGCTGGCGTTCTGCCGCGACGCGTTGGCGGCCGTCACGGCGGCCAGCACCAGGTGCAGCAGCAGCTGGATCTCGTAGGACGCCCGGCCGGCGGTCAGCAGCACGCCAACCGTCAGCGCCAGGCCATGGGCCAGGCCCAGCGCCTCGACGCGCGGCTGCCAGCGTGCCAGCACGGCGGCGGCGTCGCCGGCCTGGCGCTGGGCCTGGAAGCGCGCCTGCCAGCGCCGCGCCGCCAGCGCGAACAGCG
>DASWWC010000236.1:0-11730 GCA_036401055.1 Roseateles sp. | reverse complement strand
CAACACCGTGATCCCGGCCTCGGGCAAGGTCCTGACCGGCGGTGTGGACGCCAACGCGCTGCAGCGTCCGAAGCGCTTCTTCGGCGCCGCCCGTAACGTCGAAGAAGGCGGCTCGCTGACCATCATCGGCACCGCGCTGATCGACACCGGCTCGAAGATGGACGAAGTCATCTACGAGGAATTCAAGGGCACCGGCAACTGCGAGATCCACCTGGATCGCCGGATGGCCGAGAAGCGCGTCTACCCGTCCATCCTGATCAACAAGTCCGGCACCCGCCGCGAAGAGCTGCTGCTCAAGCCCGAGATCCTGCAAAAGAGCTGGATCCTGCGCAAGCTGCTCTACAACATGGACGAGATCGAGGCGATGGAGTTCATCCTCGACAAGATGAAGGCGTCGAAGAACAACCTGGACTTCTTCGACATGATGCGGCGCGGCGGGTAACTTCAGCCCACACCTAGCCAGACCGCAGGGAAGCCCGCTACAATCGCGGGTTTTCCGCCCCAGAACACCCGGAAAGTGCGTCACAACGTGTGGCGTGGCTCCCGAATTAATTGCCGCACAGGCCAAGAGGTTCCCATGAAAGAAGGCATTCACCCCAACTACCGCGACGTCGTCTTTGTCGACCAGTCCAACGGTTTCCAGTTCGTGACGCGTTCCACCGTCCAGACCAAGGAAACCATCGAACTCGACGGCAAGACCATGCCGCTGGTGAAGCTGGAAACCACCAGCGAAACGCACCCCTTCTACACGGGCACTCAGAAGAGCGTGGACAGCCTGGGCGGCCGCGTCGAGAAGTTCCGCAACAAGTTTGCGCACCTGAAGAAGTAATTCGTCGAGGCGGTCTCGCACCGCTTCCGAACACAAGGGCAGCCTCGGCTGCCCTTTGTCATTTGCGCCGCACGGCAAGTTCTGCGGCATCATGCCGGCCGACCCGACCCAACCCTCCCGCGTGAACCTTCCCACCCCCGCCATCGTCGCCGAGCGCGGTGCCGAGCGACTGCCCCGGCTGGCCTTGCTGCTGCTGTGCGCGGCCTACGTCATCCCCGGCATCTTCGGCCGTGATCCCTGGCGCAATGCCGACCTGACCGCGTTCGGCTTCATGGCCAGCATCGCCCACGGCGATGCGCCCTGGTGGCAGCCGGCCATTGCCGGCATTCCCGCGGAAGGGGGGCCCTTGCCTTATTGGCTGGGCGCGCTGGCCATCAAGGCCCTGCCTTTCCTGGACCAGCCGGTCGCCGC
Organism: Roseateles sp.; assembly: GCA_036401055.1. Classification (GTDB taxonomy): domain Bacteria; phylum Pseudomonadota; class Gammaproteobacteria; order Burkholderiales; family Burkholderiaceae_C; genus Pelomonas. The sequence continues at coordinate 10,490 of DASWWC010000236.1, read as the reverse complement.
GCGCCTGCCCTATGCCTTCGTGCTGGTGGGCGTGCTGGTGGCGGTCTGGTACGCCTGCTTCCACCTGGCCCGCACGGAAGCCGCACAGCCGGTCGCCTTTGCCTTTGGTGGCGAGGCCCAGGCGGTGGATTACGCACGGGCCCTGGCCGACGGCGCGCTGCTGGCCCTGATGGCCACATTGGGGCTGCTGGGGCTGGGGCACGAAACGACGCCCGAGCTGCTGCAGCTGCTGGCCGTCTCGGTCTACCTCTACGGGCTGGCAGCCGCGCCCTTCCGCCGCGGGCGCGCGCAACTGGCCGTGCTGCTCTCCTTGCCGGTGCTGGCGGCCAGCGGCGCTCCCGCCGTGGCCTGCGCGCTGGGCTTGCTGGGCGTGCTGCTGAACCACCGCTCGGCCTACGACGATGCCAAGAGCCTGCGCCTGTGGCTGCTCGCATCGCTGGCGCTGGCGGTGCTGGCGGCCTGGGTGTTCCGCGGCTGGGCCTGGCGGCTGACGCCATCGATCGACATCGGCTCGCTGCTGCGGCTGCTGGCCTGGTTCTGCTGGCCGGCCGGACCGCTGGCGGTGTGGACGCTATGGCGCTGGCGGCGCCATGGGCTGCGCCGCCACATCGCAGTGCCGGCGATCGCGCTGCTGGTGCCGCTGGCGGCCTGCGTGGGTATGAACGGCTCCGAGCGCGCGCTGCTGCTGGCGCTGCCGTCCATGGCCATCCTGGCTGCGTTCGCGCTGCCCACGCTGAGCCGCAGCATCGCCGCCGCGGTGGACTGGTTCTGCCTGTTCATCTTCACGGCGCTGGCGCTGTTCGGCTGGCTGTACTACCTGTCCATGCACACGGGCTGGCCGGAGCGGCCGCTGGCCAACATGAGGAAGCTGGCTGAAGGCTTCGAGCCGGACTTCAGCCTGGTGGCGCTGGTGATGGCCATTGCGGCCACACTGGCCTGGCTGGCGCTGGTGCGCTGGCGCACGGCGCGCCACCGCCATGCGCTGTGGAAGAGCCTGGCCCTGCCGGCTGGCGGCGTTGCGCTGGCCTGGCTGCTGGTCATGTCGCTGCTGCTGCCGCCGCTGGACTACGCGCGCAGTCTGGCGCCGCTGGTGGCGCGACTGAAGGCCCGCCTGCCCGCGGAGGTGCGCTGCATCGCCGCGCCCGGCCAGAACCTGCCCACGCTGGCGGCGCTGGAATGGCACGGCGGCTGGCGGGTGCAGGGGCGTGGATCGCTGGAGACCACCGACTGTCCGCATGCGGTCATGTCCAGCGGCCAGCCGCTGCCCAAGGGCTGGCAGGTCATCGCCCAGGTGCGCCGCCCTACCGACCGCAGCGGCAGCGCCGGCCTGGTGCTGCTCAAGCGTCAGTAATCCGACGCCACCGTCGCGGCGTTGAACGCCGCCTCGTCACCCAGGGCGGCATCGCTGCTGGGCCGAACGCGTGCAGCCGGCAGCACGAGGCGGAAACGCGAACCCTTGCCGACCTCGCTCTGGATCAGCAGCTCGCCACCATGACGCTGCATCACGTGCTTGACGATGGACAGGCCCAGGCCCGTGCCGCCGGTCTCGCGCGAGCGGCTGCCGTCGACACGGTAGAAGCGCTCGGTCAGGCGCGGGATGTGCTCGCGTGCGATGCCCGGGCCGTTGTCGATGACGGTCAGCTCGCCACTGCCGTCTTCCAGCAATCGCCAGACCACCTCGACGACGCCGCCCTCGGGCGTGTAGCGGACCGCATTGGAGACCAGATTGGCCACGGCGCTGAGCAGTTCGCTTTCCACGCCGGCGATCTCCATGCCGGTGTGCGACTCCACGCGCAGCGTGTGGCGGCCGGCGGACAGGGCCTCGGCGTCGGCGCCGGCCCGCAGCAGCAGGGCATCCAGGCTGACCCAGCGGTCCGCCCCCGGGCGCGGGCTGCCTTCCAGTTGGGATAAGGCCAGCAGGTCGGCCACCAGGGTCTGCATGCGCTGGGTCTGCTGGTTCATCAGCACCATGACGCGTTCGCGCTCGACCGCCGTCAGCGGCAGGGTCTGCAGCGTCTCGATGAAGCCGGCCAGCACGGTCAGCGGCGTGCGGATCTCGTGCGACACGTTGGCGACGAAGTCGCGCCGCATGCCGTCGTTGCGCACACGCTCGGTGATGTCCAGCGACAGCACCAGCCGCATGCCCTCGCCGTACTCGCGCACGATGATGGACAGCGTGCCCGGGCCGCGGCCATTGCCCAGCACCAGCGGCTCGGCATAACGCCCCGCCTGCAGGTAAGCGACGAAAGCCGGCGCGCGCACGAGGTTGGTGATGCGCTGGCGCAGGTCGCGCTTAGGGTCCAGCGCGAAGTGATCGGCCGCGACCCCGTTGCACCACAGGATGTGTTCCTGCGCGTCCAGCATCAGCACGCCGTTGGGTGAGGCCTCGATGGCGGACAGGAACTGGTCCAGCGCCCGTCGCTCGCGGCTGATGACGTTCTCGCGGTCCCGCACTGCGCGCTCGATGCGGTAGCCCAACTCGCCCCACAGGCCGGTGTCGCGCGGCGCGTTCTCCAGCTGCTTGCCGCGCAGCCATTCGAGCAGGCGATAGGCCCGCAGGGCGTCGACCGTCAGTGGCAGGCCCACGCCGACGGCCACACCCAGGACCAGGCCCAGCGCGTCGAAGCCGGTGGTGGTGCGTGCCGCCGTCCCGACGGCGAAGCCCAGCAGGACGGCGATCAGGGCCAGCAGGAGGCGCGGCAGGAACCAGGACATGGGGCCTTGGCGTTCTCAGGCGGACAGCGCGCTGCTCTGCTGGGTCAGCCGGTAGCCGGCGCCGCGCACCGTCTCGATCATGCGGGAGCACTGCACGCGCTCCAACGCCTCGCGCAAGCGCTTGACGTGGACGTCGATGGTGCGCTCCTCGATGAAGACGTGGTCGCCCCAGACGCGGTCCAGCAGCTGCGAGCGGCTGTGCACGCGCTCCGGATGCGTCATCAGGAAATGCAGCAGGCGGAACTCGGTGGGGCCCAGCTTGACCTCCACGCCCTCGCGGCTGACGCGGCGCGTGCCCGGGTCCAGCAGCAGCGGGCCGATCTCGACCGCGCTGTCCAGCGCCTCGGGCGCCTTGCGGCGCAGCACGGCGCGGATGCGGGCCAGCAGCTCGTTGGTCGAGAACGGCTTGGTGACGTAGTCGTCGGCACCGGCGTCCAGGCCCGCGATCTTGTCGCCCTCGTCAGCGCGCGCCGTCAGCATGATGATGGGCAGCTCCTTGGTGCGCGCACTGCCGCGCCACTGGCGGGCCAGCGCCACGCCGCTCTGGCCGGGCAGCATCCAGTCCAGTACGACCAGGTCGGGCAGCACGCGGTCCACCTCGTACTGGGCCGCGGTGGCGCTGGCGGCCAGCGTGACCTCGAAGCCGGCATGGCGCAGATTGATGGAGATCAGCTCTGCGATCGCCGATTCGTCTTCCACCACCAGGATTCGGCTCATTGCTTTACCTCACCATCGTTTCAACGGCTTCGGGCGTGTTGTGACGCACGTCCTGGCCCTTGACCACATAGATCACGACCTCGGCCAGGTTCTTGGCGTGGTCACCCACGCGCTCGATGGCCTTGGCGACGAAGACGATGTCGATGGACGAGGAGATGGTGCGCGGGTCTTCCATCATGTAGGTGATGAGCTTGCGCAGCAGGCCATCGAACTCCTTGTCGATCTCGTCGTCGTGCTTCAGCACGTCCAGTGCGCGCTCCACGTCCAGGCGGGCGAAGGAGTCCAGCGACTTGCGCAGCTGCGTGACGGCCAGCTCGGCCTCGTAGGCCAGGTCGGACATCGGCAGGCGCAGCCGGCTGGAAATGCCGGCCGACACCAGGCGCTGCACCGTGCGGGCGATGCGGGCGGCTTCGTCCCCCACGCGCTCCAGGTTGGCGATGGTCTTGGACACCGCGATCAGCAGCCGCAGGTCGCGGGCCGTCGGCTGGCGGCGGGCGATGATGGTGGAGAGATCGCGGTCGATCTCGATCTCCATCGTGTTGACGCGGCCTTCGCGCGCCAGCACTTCGTCGGCGGATTCGAGGCTGAAATCGCTGAGGGCCTGCACGGCCTGCGCGACCTGGGCCTCGACCAGGCCGCCCATCTCCAGCACGCGGGTGGAGATGCCGCTGAGCTCGGCGTCGAATTGAGTGGAAAGATGCTTGTCAACCATGCCGTCCTCCTGGGTCAGCCGAAGCGGCCGGTGATGTAGTCCTCGGTGTCCTTGCGCTTGGGCTTCATGAACAGCTCGGCCGTGGGGCCGAACTCGATCAGGTCGCCCAGGTACATGTAGGCCGTGTAGTCCGAGCAGCGGGCAGCCTGCTGCATGTTGTGGGTCACGATGGCGACCGTGTAGTCGCTCTTCAGCTCGTGGATCAGCTCCTCGATCTTGCCGGTGGAGATCGGGTCCAGCGCCGAGCAGGGCTCGTCCAGCAGCAGCACCTCGGGCTTGATGGCGATGCCGCGCGCGATGCACAGGCGCTGCTGCTGACCGCCGGACAGGCCGGCGCCGCTCTGGTTGAGCTTGTCCTTCACCTCGGTCCACAGCGCGGCCTTCTTCAAGGCCCACTCGACGCGCTCGTCCATCTCGACGCGCGGCAGTGTCTCGAACAGCTTCACGCCGAAGGCGATGTTGTCGTAGATGGACATCGGGAACGGCGTGGGCTTCTGGAACACCATGCCGACCTTGGCGCGGATCAGCGAGACGTCGTCCTTGCTGGCCAGGATGTTCTCGCCGTCCAGCAGGATCTCGCCTTCGGCGCGCTGCTCGGGGTAGAGCTCGAACATGCGGTTCAGCGTGCGCAGCAGCGTCGACTTGCCGCAGCCCGACGGGCCGATGAAGGCGGTGACCTTCTTCTCGGGGATGTCGAGGTTGATGTTCTTCAGCGCGTGGAAGCCGCCATAGTAGAAGTTCAGGTTGCGCACCGACAGCTTGGCACGCTCGCCCACGGGCATATCGACTTTGACGTCCATGGTGGTTCCTTAGTGTTTGTTCTTGAAGAGCACGCGCGCGAGGATGTTCAGCAGCAGCACGCCCACGGTGATCAGGAAGACGCCGGCCCAGGCCAGCTTCTGCCAGTTCTCGTAGGGGCTCATCGCGAACTTGAAGATGGTGACTGGCAGGCTGGCCATCGGCGCGCCGACGTTGCTGGTCCAGAACTGATTGGACAGCGCGGTGAACAGCAGCGGCGCGGTCTCGCCGGACACGCGGGCCAGCGCCAGCAGGATGCCGGTGATGACGCCGGCGCGGGCGGCCTTCAGCGTGATGGACAGGATGACCTTCCACTTGGGCGTGCCCAGTGCGTAAGCGGCCTCACGCAAGGCGTTGGGCACCAGGCTCAGCATGTTCTCGGTCGTGCGGATGACGACGGGGATGACCAGCAGCGCCAGCGCCAACGAGCCGGCGAAGCCGGAGAAGGTCTTCATCTTGGCGACGACGACGGCATAGACGAACAGGCCGACGACGATGGACGGCGCCGACAGCAGGATGTCGTTGATGAAGCGCACCGCCGCGCCCAGCCAGTTCTTCTGGCCGTACTCGGCGAGGTAGACGCCGGCCAGGATGCCGACCGGCGTGCCGACCAGCGTGGCCAGGCCGACCATGACGAAGCTGCCGAAGATGGCATTGGCCAGGCCACCGCCCTCGCCTTGCGGCGGCGGCGTCATCTCGGTGAAGGTGGCCAGCGTCAGGCCGCCGATGCCGAGGTAGACGGTCTCGAACAGGATCCAGATCAGCCAGAACACGCCGAAAGCCATCGCCCCCAGCGACAGCGTCAGCGCGATCGCGTTGGTGCGCTTGCGCTTGTTGTGCATCGCCAGGCGGCGGGCGTCGAGGGTGGAACTCATGAACGCGCTCCTTCGTTCTTCTTCAGGCGCAGCAGCAGCAGCTTGGAGATGGTCAGCACGACGAAGGTGATGAGGAACAGCACCAGGCCGAGGTACATCAGCGAGGCCTGATGCAGGCCTTCGCCGGCTTCGGCGAATTCGTTGGCCAGCGTGGAGGTGATGCTGTTGGCGGCCTCGAACACGGACAGCGACGACAGCTGGTTCATGTTGCCGATGACGAAGGTGACCGCCATCGTCTCGCCGAGCGCACGCCCCAGGCCCAGCATGATGCCGCCGACGACGCCGGTCTTGGTGTAGGGCAGCACGACGCGGGAGACGACCTCCCAGGTCGTCGCGCCCAGGCCGTAGGCAGACTCCTTCAGCATGGGCGGCGTGACTTCGAAGACGTCACGCATCACCGATGCAATGAAGGGAATGATCATGATCGCCAGGATGATGCCGGCCGACAGGATGCCGATGCCCACCGGCGGGCCGGAGAACAGTGCGCCAAGGTAGGGCACGCCGCCGAACATGGCCTGCAGCGGCTGCTGCACGAAGGTGGCCAGGATGGGGCCGAACACCAGCAGGCCCCACATGCCGTACACGATGGACGGCACCGCGGCCAGCAGCTCGATGGCGATGCCCAGCGGGCGCTTCAGCCAACTGGGCGAGAGTTCGGTCAGGAAGATGGCGATGCCGAAGCTGACCGGCACGGCGATCAGCAGCGCGATGAAGGAACTGGCCAGCGTGCCGTAGATCATCACCAGGCCGCCGAACTTCTCCTGCACCGGGTCCCACTCCGCGCTCGTCAGGAAGCCCAGACCAAAGGCCTTGAGCGCCGGCGTCGCACCGACGATGAGCGAGCCGATGATCCCGACCATCAGCAGCAGCGTCAGCCAGGCCGCGCCTTGCGACAGCGCGGCGAACAGCGTGTCGGCCCACGGGGCCACGCGGCGGCGCTGGGGTTGGGGGCTCAACGGCGCACTGCGCTGTTGAGGTTCGCTCCGGTCGTCGCCGGCGCTGTCGGCAGGAAGGATGGCAGCCAAGAAACCTCCGAGGGTCGGGTCAGGAACGGGCGCTGCGGGCAAGGCAAAGCCCGGCAGCTGCCGGGCCTGCTGGTAGGTCGCTGTTGGCGCCCTTCAAATCACTTGAACGCGACGGGCTTGCCGGCCGTGTCCTTGATCTGGTCGGTCCATTGCTTGCGGACCAGATCCTTCACGCTGGCGGGCAGCGGCACGTAGTCCAGTTCGTCGGCCATCTTGTCGCCGTTGGCGAAAGCCCAGTCGAAGAACTTCAGCGCGGCGGCGGCCTGGACCGCCTTGTCCTGCGACTTGTACATCAGGATGTAGGTCGGGTTGGTCAGCGGCCACGAGGCCTTGCCCGGCTGGTCGGTCGTGATCTGGTAGAAGGTCTTGTTCCAGTCGGCGCCGGCGGCGGCGGCCTTGAACGCGTCGTCGCTGGGGTTGACCCACTGGCCTTCCTTGTTCTTCAGCTGCACGAAGTTCATCTTGTTCTGCTTCACATAGGCGTACTCGACGTAGCCGATGGAGTTGGGCAGACGCTGCACGAAGGCGGCGACACCCTCGTTGCCCTTGCCGGCCGTGCCGGCCAGCCACTTGACCGTCGTGCCTTCGCCGACCTGGCTCTTCCAGGACTCGCTGACCTTGGACAGGTAGTTCGTGAAGATGAAGGTGGTGCCGGAGCCGTCGGCGCGAGCAACCGGGGCGATGGCGGCGTCAGGCAGCGCCACGCCGGGGTTCAGCGCGGTGATGGCTGCATCGTTCCACTTCGTGACCTTGCCGAGGTAGATGTCGGCCAGCACCGTGCCCGTCAGCTTCAGCTGGCCGGGATTCACGCCCTTGATGTTGACGACCGGCACCACGCCACCGATGACGGTGGGGAACTGCACCAGGCCGTCCTTGGCCAGCTCTTCGTCCTTCAGCGGCATGTCGGAAGCACCGAAGTCCACCGTCTTGGCCTTGATCTGGCGGATGCCGGCGCCGGAGCCGACGGACTGGTAGTTGATGCGCACGCCGGTGGCCTTGTTGTAGGCATCGGCCCACTTGGCGTAGATCGGCGCCGGGAAGGTTGCGCCGGCACCGGTCACGTCCTGGGCGACGGCCACCTGGGCACCGACAAGGCCTGCAACGAGGGCGAGGGACTGACTGACCTGGACAAAGTTCATCTGAAGCACCTTAGGGTGGCGGATTGACGATGCACGGCATCCTAGGGATCGAATGTGACGGCTCCGTGACCGCCGATGGCAGCGCAAGCCGATTGGAGCGCGCCCTGGGCCGCCTGTGAAGCCGTTCGAGGCGCCATGTGACAGTGTCATTTGAATGTCACCCATCGGTCATCAACCCGCAGGCCGCCCGGAAATGACAAGGCCGCCCCTGGGGCGGCCTGCGCGAAAGCCGTGGCGCTCAGGCCGCCACGGCGTCCGCCAACCGCTGGGCGCAGCGCTGGGCCACGCCCGCATCCGACGCCTCCACCATGACGCGCAGCAGCGGCTCGGTGCCGGACGCCCGGATCAGCACGCGGCCCTGGTTGCCCAGTTCGGCGACGACGGCGTTCTGCTCGTCGGCCAGGCGCTGGCTGGTCTTCCAGTCCTGGCCCGCTGCCAGGCGCACATTGATCAGCGTCTGCGGGAACAGCTCGACGCCGGCCAACTGCTCGGCGATGCTGCGGCCGCTGCGGCACACGGCCTGCAACACCAGCAGCGCGCTGACGATGCCGTCGCCGGTGGTGTGCTTGTCCAGCGCCAGCAGGTGGCCGGAGCCCTCGCCACCCAGTTGCCAGCCGCGCGCTGCCAGTTCCTCCAGCACGTAGCGGTCGCCCACCTTGGCACGCACGAAGTCCACGTCGCGCGAGCGCAGCGCCACCTCGACCGCCATGTTGGTCATCAGCGTGCCGACGGCGCCGGCCACGCGCTGGCCCTGGGCCAGACGGTCCGCCACCATCACGTACAGCAGCTCGTCGCCGTTGTAGAGGCGACCCGCGGCGTCCACCAGCTGCAGCCGGTCGGCGTCGCCGTCCAGCGCCACGCCGTAGTGCGCACCATGGGCCTTGACGGCCTCGACCAGCGCACCCGGCGCCGTCGCGCCGAAACCGGCATTGATGTTGAAGCCGTCGGGCTTGCAGCCGATGGCAATGACTTCGGCGCCCAGTTCGTGAAAGACGTCGGGCGCCACGTGATAGGCCGCGCCATGAGCAGCATCGACGACAATCTTCAGGCCCTTCAGCGTGAGGTCCGAGCCGAAGCTGGCCTTGCAGAACTCGATATAACGGCCTCGCGCGTCCTCCAGGCGCTTGGCGCGACCCAGGCTGGCGGAATCCACCCACTGGGGTTCGTCATCCAGCGCCGATTCGACGGCCAGTTCCCAGGCATCAGGCAGCTTCTCGCCCTTGGCCGAGAAGAACTTGATGCCGTTGTCCTGGAAGGGGTTGTGCGATGCGCTGATGACCACACCCAGGTCCTGGCGCAGCGCACGCGTCAGATAGGCCACGCCCGGCGTGGGCAGCGGGCCGGTCAGCAGCACGTTGACACCGGCCGACGCAAAGCCGGCTTCCAGCGCCGACTCGATCATGTAGCCCGAGATGCGCGTGTCCTTGCCGATCAGCACCGTGGGGCGCGGGCTAACCTTGCGCAGTACCCGGCCCACGGCGTGGCCCAGGCGCAGCATGAAGTCCGGCGTGATCGGCGACTGGCCGACGGTGCCTCGAATGCCGTCGGTTCCGAAATACTTGCGGCTCATCGCACTCTTCCTTTTATGCAGTGGGTGCGATTTTCGCCGCATCGACGGCGGTCCACACCTTGAGCGCGTCCACCGTGGCAGCGACATCGTGCACACGAATCACGTTGGCGCCCGCGCTGACGGCCCGCAAGGCGGCGGCCAGGCCGGCCGCCAGGCGCTGCTCGACCGGCCGGCCGGTGATGTCGCCCAGCGTCCGCTTGCGCGACCAGCCCACCAGCAGCGGATAGCCCAGCGCGGCCAGCCGCTGCTGGCCGGCCAGCAGCTGCAGGTTGTGCTCCGCCGTCTTTGCGAAGCCATAGCCTGGGTCCAGCACGATGGTGTCGGCCGGCAACCCGGAATCACGCGCCACCTGCGCCCGAAGGGCCAGGAAGGCGCCGACCTCGGTCACCACGTCGCCGTAGACCGCCAGATCCATCATGGAGGCCGGCGCGCCCCGCATGTGCATCAGGCAGACCCCGGCGCCGCTGCCGGACACCGCCGCCAGTGCGCCAGGCATCTGCAGCGCCTGCACGTCGTTGATGATGTCGGCACCGGCGTCCAGCGCGCGGCGCATGACCTCGGGCTTGTAGGTGTCGACCGAGACCGGCACGCCCAGCGTCACGGCTGCAGCCAGCACGGCCTCGATGCGCGCCCATTCCGTGGCCGCGTCGACCTGCGGTGCGTTGGGCCGCGTGGACTCGCCGCCGATGTCGAGGATGTCGGCCCCCTCGGCCAGCAGGCGCTCGCAGTGGGCGATCGCGCCGCGCGTGTCGTCATGACGGCCGCCGTCCGAGAACGAGTCGGGCGTCACGTTGACGATGCCCATCACCTGAGGACGGTTCAGGGCGATGCGGAAGCGGCGCGTCTGCCAGTGCATGGTCGTCCCATGAAAAAGGCCCGGCGGTGGGCCGGGCCTGGAGTTGATTCGAGAGATCAGGCCGCGGCCGGGGCGCCGTCGGT
>DASWWC010000235.1:0-20439 GCA_036401055.1 Roseateles sp. | reverse complement strand
CGGCAGCGCACCGGTGCCGCTGGGCAGCGCCGGCAGCGAGCCGGGCGAGGATGCGGACGACGACGTGAGCACGGCGCTGCCCGCTGCCGCCGCGTCGGCGCCCGCGGGCGGTCCCGACCTGCTGTGGCGGCGCCAGGCCGTGCAGGGCGAGTTCCGCCACCTCGTCCGGGTGGACGCCAGCGACGGCCGGCGCACCAACCTGCTGACCGACGCCCGCGCCGACCTGGAGGCGCTGGCCGCACCGTCCGCGGGCTGGCCGCTGGCACTGGTCTACAACGTGGACGGCCTCTCGGAGCTGGCGCTGCTGGCGGGCGAGAGCCAGGCGGCGCGGCGCGTGGCGCGCGAGCTGCCGCCGGGCGTGTTGCGCAACCCGCGCTGGCATCCGCGGCTGCCACTGCTGGGCTTCGGCCATGTGTCCGCCGACAGCCCCGGCCAGCTGTACGCCTGGTCCCTGCAGGACGAGCGGCTTCAGCCCTGGAGCGCCAGCGCGGGCGGCACGCCGCTGCGTGCCGGCGTGCTGCGCTGGAAGGGTTTCGACGGGCTGGCGCTCAGCGGTCTGCACCTGGCGCCACCGACCCGCTTCACCGGGCCCCGGCCGGTCTACATCAACATCCACGGCGGCCCCGCGTCGCAGGCGCGGCCGGGCTATGTGTCGGGCGTCATGCGTGTGCTGGTGGAGCAGCTGGGCATGCACGTCATCCAGCCCAACGTGCGCGGCTCCGACGGCTTCGGCAAGAGCTTCCTGAAGCTGGACAACGGCCGGCTGCGCGAGGACTCGGTGCGCGACATCAGCACGCTGCTGGACCTGGTGGCCACCCGGCCCGACATGGATGCCTCGCGCGTCATCGTCGCCGGCGGCAGCTACGGCGGCTACATGTCGCTGGCGGTGGCAACGAAGGAGTCCAAGCGCATCCTGGGCAGCATCTGCCGCGTGGGCATCGCCAACTTCGTCAGCTTCCTGGAGCACACCGAGCTGTACCGCCGCGACAACCGCCGCGCCGAGTACGGCGACGAGCGCGACCCGGCGATGCGCGAGTTCCTGCAGCAGATCTCGCCGCTGTCGCGGGCCGATGCGGTGCGCAAGCCGCTGTTCGTCGTGCACGGCCGCAACGACCCGCGCGTGCCCTGGGGCGAAGCCGACGCCATGGTCAAGGCCGTGCGCGCCAACGGCACGCCGGTGTGGTTCCTGACCGCGGAGGACGAGGGCCACAGCTTCGGCAAGGCCGAGAACCGCAGCTACCTGACGCAGGCGACGCTGGAGTTCATCACGCGGCTGCTCGATGGCAAACCGCTCCAATAGGCAGCCCTGAACTGAAAGAGCCCCGCGACGGCGGGGCCCCTCCTCGCTGCGCGCCACGCGATGGCCATGCGCCCGGGCGGGCGTTCACGAGTAGACCTTCAGTTGCGCGGCGATGTGCGCTGCCCCCTGCACGATCTGCCGCTGCAAAGGATGACGCGCCAGAAGGGCCCAGGGTGAACCCTTGGCGCGGCTCCGATGGGTTGCAGTAACGTCAACATAACTTGACTTCCACTGACACACTCCATGCACGCACCGCTTGGTTTCTTGTCTCGAATCTTCAGCATCGCTGCCTGCGTCACGCTTCTGACTGCTTGCGCCGCGGCTCCACGGACGGTTGAGAGCGACGCCGCTGTCAGGTCTGTCGTCATCGTCACCCTTCTAGAAGAGAAGGCTCCTGTTGCACGAATCGGGCTGACGGTGTTCAACAACGAAACCGCGACGCTGGACCAGCAAGGAGAACTGAATCGACTGGCCAATCAGATCGTCAAGAAGCACTTGCGCGACAAGCGCCCGAATTGGGTCATCAAGGACTCGCCGATCACTTCTCAAGCGCTGCTCAACAAAGAGAAGGCGGGAGGCGTTGCCTGGAATTCCTTCACCGGAAACATCACCAATGACTTGCGGGAGATCGCGCAAGCCACGGGTGCGGACCTGCTGTTCGTCGTGATGGACACGAAACAGGAAAACGCGCCCGGACGAGGCGTCGGCATTTGGTTTCGAGCACTCAGCCCGTCATCTGCCAGCAAAGCACTCGTGCACGCGCATGTGCTGCTTGCTCTGGTCGATAGGGACGGCAAGGAGTTGAACCGCCGTGGAGGGGCGGATCCCGTGGACATTCCTGCCTCTGAACTCGGGCTGACTTACGACCTGTCCTCGCTGAAGGACCCGGAAGTGAGTCGACGCCTCTCAGAGGCCCTCAAGAAGCAGCTGTCTGCATCACTTGAGCTCGCAACGACACGAATGGGCTATTGACACGAACGGGCCCGTAGGTGGGAATGTGGTCGGCCGGGCTACGGTCGAAGACGTCGCGCTCATCAGATTTGACGCATCGGGCGGGTGACTACGGCACCCGCATCAATGGCCTGTAGTGCGAGCAGCTACTCCATTCAGCCGCTTGGTCTCACCGCAGTCGGCACCGCGTGCCGTGCAGCGTCGACTCTTGGCGCTCCAACCCAAAGGGCCCTGGGTGCCGACCCAGCCAGTGCTGGTTGTCACCCGAACCAACTGGCCTGGGGCCTTCGCGTCCCATCGTCATCACTTGACCGCCATGTGACGGCACGCCAGACGTGCCCCAGGGATTCACTCCAGAGATGGCACCATCCAGAGGTACAGAACCGCGTGAAGGAATGAGAGTGAGACACAAGCTGTTGGGGTTGTTGCTGGCCGTCGTGGCCGCGATGCCGCTTGCCACCGCAGACACGGAGCTGGCCTATCCGCCCCAGCTGGAGCCAGCCGCGCCGGCCGCCAAGGCGGCCCGCCTGGCGGCGGACCTGCTCTCGCGCTACCACTACAAGGCCCTGCCGCTGGACGACGCCCTGTCCAGCCAGGTGTTCGATCAATACCTCAAGCTGCTCGACCCCGAGAAGCTGTACTTCCTGCGCGCCGACATCGACCGACTGGCGGCCGACCGCACCCGGCTCGACGATGCCATCCTGAACGAAGACCTGCGCACCCCGTTCGCGATCTTCAACCTCTACGGTCGCCGCGCCGCCGAGCGCCTGGCTTTCGCGCGCAGCCTGCTGGCCCAGGGCTTCGACTTCACGGGCCACGAGACCCTGATGATCGACCGCAAGGACCAGCCCTGGCCGGCCACCGAGGCCGAGGCGCAGGAGCTCTGGCGCAAGCGCGTCAAGAACGACTGGCTGCGCCTGCGGCTCGCCGGCCGGGACGACGCGGCCATCCGCCAACTGCTGGACAAGCGCTACGACAACAACGCCAAGCGGCTGGCCAAGATCAACAGCGCGGATGCCTTCCAGGCCTTCATGAACGCCTACACCACGGCGATCGAGCCGCACACCAACTACCTGGGGCCGCGCGCCGCCGAGAACTTCGACATCTCGATGCGCCTGTCGCTGGTGGGCATAGGCGCCGTGCTGATGGAGAACGACGGCCACGTCACCATCCGCGAACTGGTGGCGGGCGGGCCGGCCCGGGTGTCGGGCAAGCTCCAGGTGGGCGATCGCATCGTCGGCGTCGGCCAGGGGCCTTCGGGCCCGATGGAAGACGTGGTCGGCTGGCGCCTGGACGACGTGGTGGCCCTGATCCGCGGCACGGTGGCGTCCACGGTGCGGCTGGACATCCTGCCGGCCGACGGCGGGCCCGACGCGCCGGCCAAGACCATTGCCCTGGTCCGCGACACCATCAAGATGCAGGACAGCGCGGCCAAGGCCAAGGTGTATTCGGTGACGACCGGCGAGGGCCAGCGCCGGGTCGGCGTGATCACCCTGCCCTCGTTCTATGAGGACGTCGAGGCCATGCAGAAGGGCGTCAAGGACTACCGCAGCGCCGCGCGCGACGTGGCCCGGCTGTTGCAGGACCTGAAGGCCCAGCAGGTCGAAGGCGTGCTGATGGACCTGCGCAACAACGGCGGCGGCTCGCTGCGCGAGGCGGTGGAGCTGACCGGCCTGTTCCTCGGCAAGGTGCCCGTGGTGCAGACCCGCAATGCCAAGGGCGAGGTCTCCGTGGGCAGCAACACCGACACCGAGGTGGCCTGGCAGGGGCCGCTGGCGGTGCTGATCAACCGCGCTTCGGCGTCGGCCTCGGAGATCTTCGCGGCGGCGGTGCAGGACTACGGCCGCGGCCTGGTCATCGGCGAGCCCAGCTTCGGCAAAGGCACGGTCCAGACGGTCGCCCGGCTCGACCAGATCGCCAGGAATGCCAAGCCGACCTTCGGCGACCTGAAGCTCACCATTGCGCAGTTCTTCCGCGTGACCGGCGGGACGACGCAACTGCATGGCGTGACGCCCGACCTCCGCGTCCCCGCGGTGGGCGACGACAGCCCGTTTGGCGAGTCCAGCTTCGGCAACGCGCTGCCCGGCACGCGCATCGCGCCGGTCGACCATCGGGCCCTGGGCGACCTGACACCCCAGCTGCCCCGCCTGAAGGCCTGGCACGAGAGCCGCGTGCAGCGAGACCGCGACTACCAGGACCTGGTGGCGGACCTGGCCAAGGCGCGGGCGAAGCGCAAGAACAATGTGATCTCGCTCAACGAGGGCGTGCGGCGCCAGGAACGCGCCGACCAGGAGAAGCGCCTGACCGCCCTGCTGGGCAGCGCCGCCGCCAGCGCCGCGTCGGCCGCAGGCGGCACGCTGGCGGACGACGGCCTGCAATTCAACGAGCGCCAGCTCGCCCGCGACCTCGCCACCCAGAAGGCCGGCGAAGCCGCCAACGACGCCATCCTGAACGAGGCCATCCACATCGTGTCCGACAGCGCGGCCTTGAAGGCCGGCAAGTCGCAGGTGGCGGCGAGCGCTTCGTCGGCACGGCCCGCGGTGATCAAGGTCCTGCTGCTGCAGGGTTCATCGGAGCCATAGTGCTGGGCGGGCCGGGTGAGTGATCCGGCAAGCTCAGATCGACAACGCGCTGATCAGGCCGCGACCGCCTGACCTGAACCAACTGGCCTGCGCGATGGCCGGGGCGGTTCAGGAGTCTGCGCTCACCCGGCGACAGGCCAAGCCAGCTCCATCTCCACGACAGCAGCAAACCAGCGCATGCCGAGCGGCAGCAGGCGGTCATTGAAGTCATAGCAAGCGTGGTGAAGCGGCCTGTAGCTACCGGCATCCGAGGGGTCGGGGCCCTGCCCCATCCATAGATAGGCGCCCGGCCTGGCTTGCAGCATGAAGGCGAAGTCTTCCGACGTGAACGCGGGCCGCGGTGCTGCGCTGGCGTGCAGGCCGGCAGCAGCGGCGGCGCGCAAGGCCAAGTCGGCCTGCGCC
Source organism: Roseateles sp. (assembly GCA_036401055.1). Taxonomy (GTDB): domain Bacteria; phylum Pseudomonadota; class Gammaproteobacteria; order Burkholderiales; family Burkholderiaceae_C; genus Pelomonas. The sequence goes on along the minus strand of DASWWC010000235.1, from coordinate 15,204 downwards.
GCGTGATTGATGGTCGCCGGGTAGTAACGCGTGTACTTCACGTCGATCTCGGTGCCACTGGCCATGGCGGCACCCGCTGCCATCGCCTTGAGTGCCGCTTCGATGCGGTCCTGGGTGTCGGCGTCAAAGCTGCGCACGGTGCCGGTGATGCCGACCTCGGCGGGCAGGACGTTGTGTGAATGCCCGCCCTCGATGCGAGTGACCGAAAGCACCGCCGATTCGCCCGGGTCGATGCGCCGCGCGACGATGGTGTTGAGCTGGCAGACCAGCTCGCTGGCGGCCAGCACCGCGTCCGGCGTGTGGTGGGGCTGGGCTGCATGGCCCCCCTTGCCGCGCACGGTGATGTCGAAGCGATCGGCGGCGGCCATGATGGCGCCGGGGCGCGTCTGCGCCTGGCCGAGCGGCAGGTCGGGCCAGTTGTGCAGGGCGTAGACGGCGTCGCAGGGGAAGCGCTCGAACAGCCCGTCCTGGACCATGGCGCGCGCACCGCCGCGCCCTTCCTCGGCTGGCTGGAAGATGAAATTGACCGTGCCGCTGAAGCTGCCGCTGCGCGCCAGCAGGCGGGCCGCGCCCAGCAGCATGCTGGTGTGGCCGTCATGCCCGCAGCCATGGTGCATGCCGGTGAACAGGCTGGCATGTGGCAGGCCACTCTGCTCGGTCATGGGCAGGGCGTCCATGTCGGCCCGCAGGCCGATGCTGCGCCCCGGGCCGCGGCGCAGCACGCCGACCACGCCGGTGCCGCCAATGCCTTCATGCACCTCCAAGCCCAGCTCGCGCAACGCGGTGGCCACGAGGCCGGCCGTGCGGTGCTCGGCAAAGGCGAGCTCGGGATGCGCGTGCAGGTCACGTCGAAACGCGACCAGGTCCGGCAGCAGATCGGCCAGATCGTCGTTCAGCATGTTTAACTGCCCCATCAGAAGTACTTCACCCAGCCGATGCTCGTGCGCCGCTTGAAGTCGCCGAACACCTTCACCGGGTAGTAGACCAGGGCCACCACGGCCAGCCAGACCACCCAGACGATCCAGAACGAATCGACATCCACGCCGAAGCGCGTGCCCTGGTTGGGACCGAAGATCGCCAACGCGATGCGGTAGCCGAACATCAGCACATAGAGGTGCAGGATGTAATAGAACATCGGCGCGCCACCGAAGGTCGCGCAGACACGGGTGAAGGTGTTGTCGCGGAACTCCAGCGCCGCCAGCATCAGCAGGCCGCCGCCCAGCGTCATCAGCAGGAAGTCCAGCGACGGCGGGTACTTGGTGAAGTTGAGCCAGTGCATGACCGTCTCCAGCGCGGTCGCGCCCGGCGCCCACGGCGCGTTCTCACCGTAGATGTTGAAGCCGCGCAGCAGCAGCAGCAACAGCCAGCAGGCCAGGCCGCCGAGCACCAGCACCTGTTGCCGCCGCAGCTTGTCCACGGCCGCCGAGAACAGCGGCGCAAAGCTGTAGCCCAGCAGGATGACACCCACCCAGGGCAGGGCCGGGTAGCTCAGCTTGACCTTCAGGACCCCGTCGGCCACCAGCCAGCCCCGGTGCAGCATCAGCGTCCACAGCGGATACCAGGGGCTGTCCGCCGCCACGCTGTAGCCGGCCACCGCGTTGTGGCCGCAGACGATGACCAGGCCCAGCGCCGCCAGCAGCCAGCGCGGCAGGCCGGACAGCAAGGCCAGCGCCACCATGCTGAAGCCGATCGCCCACATCACCTGGAGGTAGAGCACGTTGTAGGTGCCGTTCCAGGCCAGGTTCACCACGGTCAGCTCCAGCGCTATCACCAGCAGGCCGCGCTTGAGCAGGAAGCTGCGTACATCGCGGCTCGCGCCGCTGGGCGGGTTGGCATAGAGCCAGGCCGACAGACCCGTCAGGAACACGAACACCGGCGCGCAGAAGTGCGCCGCCAGCCGTGAGAAGTACAGGTCGGCGGGTGTGCCCGGCACCGTCATCGGATCGGTGACGTTCAGGTGCAGGTACAGATGCTCGCGGACATGGTCGAGCATCATCACCACCATCACGAAGCCGCGCAGTGCGTCGATGGACGTGATGCGTGCCTTGTGGGCGGCGACGCTGCCCGGCACCGACGCAGCGTGGGACAGACTGGACGAGATGGACATGGGGGACTCGCTGGTGAAGGAGAAGGAACGCGCCAAACCGGCGGTCTGCGTTGGCGCCAGGGCAGCCCTGTCAGCCGCCGGGCCGCCGTAGGTACGTCCCACGACGACACCGCATGGCTTTCATGGCCCGCAGCGCGGACGGCCTCAGAACTTGTACTGCCCCGCCAGCGTGAACTTGCGACCGTTGCCGGGGTAAACCCACATCTGGCTGTAGGAGCTGCTGTAGTAGGTCTTGTCGAAGACGTTGTCGATGTCCAGCGAGAGCTTCCAGCTCTTGCCGACCGAGTAGCTGCCCAGCAGCTTGACGGTCGTGTAGGCCGGCAGCTTGAAGTCGTCGGCCGCCACGATCGGCGCTACGGCGCCTTCGCGTTCACCAACATAGTTCAGCCCCACACCTGCCGTCGCGGAATTGCCACCGAGCTTGAACGCCTGCACCAGCATCAGGTTGGCGCTGTGACGCGGCACGTTGGCCAGCTGGCGGCCCACCAGGAAGGCGTTGTTGTCCTGGGTCACCTTGGCGTCGGTGAAGGCGTAGGCCGCCGACAGTCGCAGGCCGGCTGCGACCTCGCCGCCCAGGTCGAACTCGACGCCCTTGCTCTGCACCTCGCCGGCAGCGATGGAGAAATTGTTCGGGTCCTGCGGGTCGGGCGTCAGCACGTTGTTCTTGGAAATCTTGTAGATCGCCAGCGTGCTGGTGATCTTGCTGTCGGCCGAGTCGTACTTGGCGCCCACCTCGGTGGAGCGCCCCTTCTCGGCCGGGAAGGACTCGAAGCTGCGGCTGACGCCGCTGTTGGGACGGAAACTCTTGGACGCGGTCGCATACAGCGACACCGTCTTGCTGGGCTGGTAGACCAGGCCGGCGCGCGGCGAGGTGGCGCTCAGCGACTGCTCCACCGTGTTGCCGCTGTTGCGGTTCAGCAGCGACTGGTCATAGCTGTCGTAGCGCACGCCCAGCAGCAGCTTCCACTGCGCGGACAGGTCGATCTGGTCCTGGCCATAGACCGACTTGGAGCGCTGCTCCTCATGCGTCGAGGTCAGCGGCGTGGCCGGGAAGGCCGGCGGCGTGTTGCCGTAGACGGGGTTGTAGATGTCCAGCTCCAGCGCCGGCACGTTGCGAACGCGGAACTGCAGGCGGTCATCGGTGAACTTGTAGGCATCGACGCCGAACAGCAGGTTGTGCTGCAGGCCCGCGCCGCGCACCTTGCCAAGCACCTCGAAGCGGCCCGACACGTCCAGCCCCTGGTTGTCGCGCGTGCGGCGCTGACGGTTCACCACGCTGGTGCTGCCGGCCTTGAAGGCCGACACCTCGGTGGAGATGCCCTTGATGGAGCTCTCGCGGTAGCTCACGCCGGTCTGGATGGACCAGTCGTCGTTGAAGTAGTGCTGCACGAAGACCTGGTTGCCGGTGGTCTTGATGACGTGCGGGCCATCGTTGGCCTCGCCGAAATAGCGCGAGCGCGGCACCACGTCCAGCTTGCCGCCGACGGCAACCACGCCGCGGTCGAAGCTGGCCTCCTGCTTCGAATACTCCAGCTCGTAGGAGATGGTGGTGCTGTCGCCCAGCATCCACAGGAAGGACGGCGACACCAGCGTGCGCTCGGAGCTGACGTGGTCGCGGTAGCTGTCGCCCTTCTCGTGGGCCGCGTTGAAGCGGAAGGCGATCTCCGAGCTGATCGGGCCGGTCAGGTCGGCGGTCTGCCGGAAGGTGCCGTAGCTGCCACCGGACAGGCCGAGCGTGTACTCGGGGACGAACAGCGGCTTCTTGGTGGTGATGTTGACCGTGCCGCCAGGCTCGCCGCGACCGTACAGCGCGGAGGCCGGCCCCTTCAGCACCTCGACCGAGGCCGTGTTGGCCGAGTCGCGCACGCCGTTGTAGCCGCGGCTGTAGTTGAAGCCGTTGACCATGTAGTCCGAGCCGAAGTTGGGGTCGCCGGTGAAGCCGCGCATCGCATAGCTGTCCCACAGGCCGCCCAGGTTGCTCTGCTTGGCAATGCCGCTGCCGAGATCCAGCGCGTCGGCCAGCTTGGTGATGCCCGCGTCGTCCAGCACATCGGCGGACAGGACGCGCACGCTCTGCGCCATGTCGCGCACCAGCGTGTCCGTCTTCATCGCGCCCGTGGCCGACAAGGTGCGGTAAGGCTGCTTGACGCCATGCACCTTGACGATTTCGAGCTTGTTGTCGGCTGCAGGCGCAGCAGCCGCGTCGGCCTCGGCAGCCCACAGGGACGGGCTGCAGACCATGAGGACAGCCGCCGGGATCGCGGCGCGGGACATGTGCTTTTGGGACATCGCGAAAACTCCTGTGAAGAACTGATTGGAAAACGTCGGAGGGAAAACGGGGTTGGGGTGGCGGAAACGCATCAAAACGCCTCCTGCACGGGCGGGATCTGGGCGTCGGCCTCGGCCTCTTGCGCATCGGCCAGCAGGCGCTGGGTCGGGCGCTCGCCGACCAGCCAGAACACCACCGGCGTCAGCAGCGAGTCCAGCAGCGTCGAGCTGATCAGGCCGCCGAAGATCACCACCGCCACCGGGTGCAGGATCTCCTTGCCCGGGGCGTCGGCGGCCAGCAGCAGCGGCGTCAGCGCGAAGGCCGCCACCAGCGCCGTCATCAGCACCGGCGTCAGCCGCTCCAGCGAGCCGCGCACGATCATGGGCTGGCCGAACTGCTCGTTCTCGAAGCGACACAGGTTGATGTAGTGGCTGACCTTGAGGATGCCGTTGCGAGTGGCGATGCCCGCCAGCGTGATGAAGCCCACCATCGAGGCCACCGACAGGCTCACGTCCGCGATCCACATCGCCGCCACGCTGCCGATCAGGGCCAGCGGGATGTTGGCCATGATGACGCCGGCCAGCACGGCAGAGCGGTAGCGCGAATACAGCACCAGGAAGACCATCGCCAGCGACAGCATCGACAGCCCCACGATCAGCCGCGTCGCCTGCTCCTGCGCCTGGAACTGGCCTTCGAGGCTGATGAAGTTGCCCTCGGGCAGCTTGGTCTCGGCGATGACCTTGCGGATGTCGGCGATGACCTTGCTCATGTCGCGGCCGTCGGTGTTGGCATAGACCACGATGCGGCGGCGGCTGTTCTCGCGGCCGATCTGGTTCGGGCCGTCGCTCTCCTCCACTGTCGCAATGGCCGAGACCGGCAGCCGCCCGGCGGGCGTGTCGATCAGTGTGCGGGCCAGGTCCTGCGGGCTGCGCTGGGCATCGGGCAGGCGCAGCACCAGGTCGTAGCGGCGCTGGCCGTCGACGATCTCGGCGCTGTGGGCGCCGTCGGTCAGCGCCTGCAGCGTGCGCATCGCCTCGCCGGGCGACAGGCCCGCCTGGGCGGCCTTGCGCGGGTCCAGCCGCACGGTGATCTGCGGGATCAGCACCTGCTTCTCCGTCGTCAGGTCCACCAACCCCGGCACGCTGCTGAGCCCCTGGCGCATCTGCTCGGCCAGGCCGCGCAGCGTGTCGATGTCGTCGCCGAAGATCTTCAGCGCGATCTGCGCCCGCACGCCGGACAGCAGGTGGTCCAGCCGGTGCGAAATCGGCTGGCCGATGGCCACCTGGGCCGGCAGCACCGCCAGCTTCTCGCGGATGGCGGCCATCACCGCCTCACGGCCGCGCTCGCCCTTCTTCAGGTCGACGTCGATCTCCGACGAGTGCACGCCCTCGGCATGCTCGTCGAGCTCGGCGCGGCCGGTGCGCCGGCCCACCTGCGTCACCTCGGGCACCTCAAGGATCAGCGTCTCGGCCAGCCGGCCCAGACGGTTGGCCTCGTCCAGCGAGGTGCCAGGGTTGAACATCATGCCCAGCACCAGCGAGCCCTCGTTGAAGGCCGGCAGGAAGGCGCGCGGCATGAAGGGCACGCTGGCGGCGGCCGCCACCACGGCGACGGCCGACAGCGCCACCAGCACCTTGGCGCGCGGGAAGGACCAGGCCAGCAGCCGTGCATCGTGACGCTTGAGCCAGCGCACCAGCGCGCTGTCGTCGTGATCCAGCCGCTTCATCCTCGGCAGCAGCCAGGCGCACAGCACCGGCGTCAGCGTCATCGACACCGCCATCGACGCCAGCACGGACGCGATGTAGGCCACGCCCAGCGGCGAGAACAAGCGGCCCTCGATGCCCGGCAGCGCGAACAGCGGCACGAACACCAGCACCACGATGGTCGTCGCATAGACGATGCCCGAGCGCACCTCGACGCTGGCCTGGCGCACCACCTCGCGTACCGGCAGCGGGTTGCCGGCGGCGCGGTTGATCTTGAGCCGGCGCAGGATGTTCTCGACATCGACGACCGCATCGTCGACCAGCTCGCCGATGGCGATCGCGATGCCGCCCAGCGTCATCACGTTGATCGACTCGCCGAGCAGCTGGAACACCAGTGCGGTCACCGCCAGCGACAACGGAATCGCCGTCAGCGAGATCAGCGTCGTGCGGGCCGACATCAGGAAGGCGAACAACACGATGGCCACCATCACCGCGCCGTCGCGCAGCGCCTCGGTCACGTTGCCGACCGAGGCCTCGATGAAGTCGGCCTGGCGGAACAGCACCTTGGGTGCAGCCACACCGGCGGGCAGGCCCGCCTTCAATTCCTTCAGCGCCGTCTCGATCTGGCCGGTCAGGCGCACCGTGTCGGCGCCCGGCTGCTTCTGCACGCTGACGATGACGGCAGGCACGCCGTCGTAGCCGGCGTCGCCACGCTTCATCGCCGCCGCGACGCGCACCGTGGCCACCTGCTCCAGCAGCACGGCACGGCCGTCCTTCCAGGCCACGGCCACGCCCTGCAGGTCCTCGATGCTCTTGGTGCGCGCCATGTGGCGGATCAGGTACTCGCGGCTGTTGAGGTCGATGAAGCCACCGCCGGCATTGCCGGCAAAGCCGCTCAGCGCCGTCTGAATCTGCGTCAGTGACACCCCCACCTGAGCCATGCGGACGGTGTCGGGCTCGACGCGCAGCGTGCGCACCTCGCCGCCGATGGGGATGACCTGCGACACGCCGACCAGCGACAGCAGCCTGGGCCGCAGCACGAAGTCCGCGTACTCGCGCACCTGCATGGGTGTGGCTGCCTTGGGATCACCCGCCTTCAGCGGCAGCGCGATCAGCATCACCTCGCCCATGATGGACGACACCGGCCCCATCACCGGCGTGATGCCGGCGGGCAGCTGCTCGCGCACCAGGGACAGGCGCTCGGCCACGATCTGCCGGTTGCGGTAGATGTCGGTGCCCCAGTCGAACTCGGCGTAGTGGATGGCCAGGCCGACGCCCGAGGTCGAGCGCACGCGGGTCACGCCGGGCATGCCATTGAGTGCGGTCTCGATGGGCACCGTCACCAGTTGCTCCACCTCCTCCGGCGCCATGCCGCCGGCCTCGGTGAGCACCGTGATCAAGGGCTTGTTGAGGTCGGGGAAGACATCGACCGGCGTGCGCCAGGCGGTGTAGGCGCCGTAGACCAGCAGCATGGCCGCGAAGGCCAGCACGAAGAGCCTGTTGTGCAGGCTGTAGCGGACGATCCAGTTGAACATGATGGCGGTGCCCGTTCAGCGGATCTGCGCGATCAGCGATGCACCCTGCACCACCACGCGGTTGGCCTCGCCCAGCCCCTGGGTCACCACCACCGAGTTGCTGTCCAGCGGCCGGTACTGCACCGGCTGCGGGATGTAGCGCTCGGCGCCGGACTTGATCCAGACGATGGCCTCGTTGGCCGGGTTGCGCACGACGGCCTGGGCCGGCAGCACATAGCCCTTGAGCTGGGTGTTGAGCATGACGATGACACCCAGCGACTGGCCGACGGCCAGCGGCAGGGTGGCGCCCTTGTCGGCCGAAGCGCGGAAGGTCAGCGGCAGCACGCCGTCGCGCAGCATGCGGCCCGCGCCAGCCAGGCTCAGCTTGACGCCGGCCTGGTCCTGCAAGCGGGCGCCGGCAATCTGCGGCACGAGGGTCGGGTCGGCCGTGCTGGCCTCGACCAGCACACGGTCCGGGGCTATCACCTCGAACAGCACGTCGCGCGGCTCGACCACCTGGCCGGCCAGCGCGCTGCTGCTGGCGATGACGCCGCTCACCGGCGCCAGCAGCGCCTCGCGGGCCTGCAGGCTGGCGCCGACATCGCGCTCGCGCGCATCGAGGCTGGACAGCTCGGCCTCGGCCGCCTCGATCTCCTTGCGCGGCACGCTGCCCTCCAGCGAGCGCAGGCGCTGCACGCGCTGCGCCGCCAGGCCGCGGTTGCTGCGCAGCTCGCTGAGCTGGGCCTGCTGGTTGGCCTTGGCGAAGGGGTCGGCGTTGAAGCGCACATAGGCCAGCACGTCGCCGCGACGCACCGCCTGGCCGGCCACGGGCAGCCCCTTGGGACCGGCCTCGATGCGGCCGCCCTGCACGGTCTGCACGCGGCCGCTGGCGTTGGGGTCCACCACCACGCGGCCGGGCAATTGCAGTGCGGCCGGCGCATCGGTCAGCGGCACGAAACGGGTCAGCAGCCCCATGCGGCGCTGCGCGGCCACGGGCACCTGCACGCTGCCATCAGGCAGGCGTGCCAGGCCGTCGACCGTGGCCGTTGCCGGGCCATCGAGATGCTCGCCATTGGGGCCGTGGGCGCCCGGCGACGCGTGAGCGACGCCGACGAACAGGGCCAGCGACAGCAGTCGGAGTGAGTTCTTCATCAGGCGGCTCCGAAGGCGTTGTTGCGGCTGCGGCGGCGCAGCACGAGGACCACCGCGACCAACAGGCCGAAGCCCGCAAGCGCAGCGATGCCGCTGCGCACGCTCAGGCCCGACGCCGCGCCGTGTGCCTGATCCGCATGGGCCGCGACGACCAGCGTGCCGTCCAGCAGGTCGCTGTCGGCGCCCGCCGTGATGGTGAACACCAGCGCATGGCTGCCGGCTTGCGCCAGCACGGCCATCAGCGCCTTGTCGGTCACGACATAGGTGCCGGCCTCGGCCTGGAACGTGGCGTTCGCCTTGCTGTTGCCCAGCTCGACATCGACCTTGGCGCCGAGCACGGCTTCGTTCGTCTCGTAGCGGCTGATGTAGAGCACGAGGCCCTGCGCCTGCAACCGGCCGACGATCTCGAACGCCTCGGAGTGAGCCTCGATGCGTGGCAGGCCGGCGCCACTGGCGGCTGCGGCCGGACCATCCAGGTGCTCGCCGTTCGGGCCGTGCGCGCCCGGTGAAGCGCCAGCATGGGTCAACAGCAGCAGGCACAGGCAGGCCGCCAGCGCCAGGGGACGAAGAAGGGAACGATTCATGGCAACACACCTGTAGCTTGAAGAAGGCGCGCGCGGGCGGCGCCCAGCGCAGCCTGTTGGCGGGCCAGGGCGGCGTCGGCACGGGCTGCGGCCTGGGCGGCCAGCAGCAACTCGGGCAGCGCGGTCTCGCCAGCTCGGAAGGATTGGTCCAGCAGCTCGGCGCGCTGGCGCAGCAGGCCGGCACGCTCGCCCTGCACGGCCATCTGGCGTGCGGCGGACTGCAGGGCGTCGCGGGCGATGGCCAGCTCGGCACTCAGTTCGAGCCGGGTACGGTCCTGCTCGGCCAGCGCCTGATCCAGCACGCCCTGGGCCGTCGCACGCAGTGGCGCGTTGCGCTGGGCAGTGCCGAACGGAATGCGCAGCCCGACGGTGACGCTGCCTCGGCCTGACTGGCCATAGGCGTCGCGCTCATGGCGGTAGCCGACGCTGAGCTCCGGCGCCTCGGCGAGGTTGCGGCGCGCGGCGTCGAGCTGGCGGCGCGCAGCCTCGGCGATGTGGGCAAGCTGGACGAGCTGCGGATGGGTGTCGATCTCGAGCGACGCGGCCTCGGGCTCGCCCGCCTCGACCTCTTCGGCAGACAGGCCCGTCAGCGCCAGCCAGCGCTCGCGCTCGGCCTGCAGGCGCTGCTCGGCGGCGAGCAGCTCGGCCTGGTTGTCCAGGCTCTCACCCTGGGCCGCCAGTGTGTCGGTGCGGGCCAGGTCGCCGGCGCCCACGCGACGCTCGACATCGGCCGCCAGCGCCTGCAGATAGCTGTGCTGAGCCTGCAGACTGCGCACTTCCGCTCGCAGGCCGGCCAGGTTCCAGGCCAGCTCGCGCAATTGGCCGGCGAGGCGCAGCCGGGCAAGGTCGGCGCCGGCCGAGGCCGACTTCAGCTCGGCCTCGGCGGCGGCCTGAAGCGCGGCGCGCTGGCCCGGCAGCCACAAGGGCAAGGCGATGCCGATCTCGCGCTCGCGCGCACCGGTGTTGTCCTGCCAGCGGTCACCGCGTTGAGAAAGTGCCAGCGATGGCGGCGACGCCAGCAGGCTGGCCGCCGCGTCGCGCTCGGCCTCGGCGCGCAGCTTCTGCGCCTGCGCTCCGGCGCCGGCCTGCGTGCGTTGCCAGGCCGCATCGACGGCACGCGCCAACGTGAGCGGCTCGGCCTGGGCCGCAACAGCGCAGCAGCCAGCCAACACCGCCACGACGCGCGAACGAATCCTGAGGTTGGGGTTCAAACTTCACCTGTATGTATCGAGCCGCCGGAGCCGCTGATCGCGACGCTGGCTGCGATGGGAACGTGACTGCGCGCGGGGCGGACAGCCGCTCGAACTCAGGCAAGGTGTTTGGGTGGTCGACGCAGGCCGGCGAGGAAGGGGTCCGCCGGCTCTGCCTGCGGCAGAAGAGCGGGCGCCGCGCCGGCCGCCATGACAAAGACGCCGTTCAGGCTGGCAGGAATGGGGCCGACGGCACCGACACAGGCATCCAGTCCCATGTGGCGGTTGGAGTCGGCTGAGAAGTCTTGGTGGAAGTCCGTGTGAGCGCTCGGTGCGGCTGCCGCCCACTCGGCATCGAAAGCCGCGGAGCCGCTGTCCGCGCTGTGGTCAGCCTGCGTCGCCTGCGCCACCCCATGTTCGTGATGATGCGAGAGGCCGGCCCAGTGCAGTACGGCGTGCAGGGTGTCCACAGCACCGGCCATCCCGGCCCAGTGCCCGCCCAGCGATGCCGTCTGCAGCAGCATCGACAGCAGCAGCGCAAAGATGATGAGGGGCCGGCGGTTCATGGAGCGGATTGTGGAAGTTGCCCCTGGCGGCACGCTGCCGTTTGCGACGTGCGTCACGCAATCTCCTGTCGATTTGGCGGGCCGCGCGCAGCACAGTCTGCCGGCGCACCAAGACGCTACGGGATTGCACCAACGAGGACGGCGCTTGCTGCCGTCGGAGCACCAACTCGGACCGGCCTCTGGCATGCGCAGCGCGCTCTAGAAAGGCGTGGAATCGATGCAAGGAAGGATTTGGTGCCAGGCGGCGTGCCCGTCATCGACGGCAGCCCCGGCGCGCCACGCGGCTGGGCGTCGCGGGCTTGGCCCGACGACGAGCGTCGTCGGGCTTGGGGTCGAGCGGCCGCGGGGGATGCGGCCGCCGCGCACGGTCACTTGACGATGAAACGTGCGCTGTTGTTTTGCTGATCGGCCGTGGTCACGAGGGCGATCACCTTGTCGCCCTTCACGAGCTTCACGCCCTTGGCGACGAGCTTGTCGCCCGGCGCGGGCTCCAGCCTGGCCTCGGACTTGGCACCACCGCTGAGCACGGTCAGCTTGCCCGTGAGCTTGGCGGTCGGCACCGTGGCGCCGTGATCGTCGAGGTAGAGCTCGGCCGCGTCAGCCTTGGCGACGAGCTCGAACTTGAGCTCACCCGCCATCTGCACGATGCCGCCGTGGCGCGCGACCCCGTCGCCATGGGCCCAGACGGTGCCGGCGGTCAGCGCCGCGGCGATCAAAACGAGAGTGGACAGTTTCTTCATCGGGATGCCTCCTGGGCGGGAAGGGTTGACTTCATTCGGGTTCATGGGCGAGCACGAAGGACAGAGACGCGAGGTTCTCGACCTCGTTGGTCTTTGTCGCGTCCTCGGCGGGCGACTTGAAGACCGCGACGATGACGTTGAGGCCCTGGTTGCGCAGCTTGATCGTGACGGTGCCGTCCTTGCCGGTCTTCACGCCCTTGTCGTCCGGGTCGTTGACGAAGTCCGTCCACACGCGCGCGCCGGGCGCGGGTTTGCCGTTGTAGAGCACGCGCAGCGCCAGCGGCTGCCCGGCCTTGGCCGGCAGCGGCGTCTTCACCGGCACGATCTGCAGCGTCTGCCCAGGCAGCAGCGGCACCGGCCCGCTCAGCTCGCGCCGCAAGTGCACGCCGTACTTGTAGTTCTTCTCGCTGATGATGGTGCCAGACACCTCGTCCTTGCCCTTGTTGTGCCATTTGCCGTCGGCCGTCTTGCTCCAGACGCCGTAGTCCATGACGGCGGCGACGAAGGCGGGCTGGCTGTCGATGTCGACCGTGACGAGCGGGCCGTTGGTGACCAGGCGCGACGGCACTTCCTGGCCGTCCTCGTCGTAGGCGCCGAAGCGGGTGATCTTGGGCAGGCGCTTCACCACGTCCAGATCGTCGGCACCGACGCCAAAGACCATCGCCAGGGCGTTGGCGCGCTGCGCGAACCAGAAACCGTGGGCCTGCGCGCCGCTGCTGAACAAAACGCCGGCCGCGAATGCCGCCGACGTCAAAACCTTGCCGAACTTCTTCACATCGATGCTCCTGGGTGAGAGTGCACGAAGGACTCATGCACGCCAGCAAGGTTAGTCAGAACGTGGAATCGATTCTGCTGTTTAACCGGCACCCGAAAGAAGGAAGCATCGAATCTCGGGCCTGCGCTCAGGGCTCCTGCGGGAACAGCCGCTCGATGGGGTAATGGTTCTTGATGAAGGGCGACTTGATGACGATGAAGCTGAAGTACTTCTCGATGCCGATGTTGCGTTCCAGCAGGCCTTCGATGATGGACTGGTAGTGGTTGACGCCCCGGGTGGTGAACTTCAGCAGGTAGTCGTAGCCGCCACTGACCAGGTGGCACTCCAGGATCTCGTCGATGTCGCGGATGGCCGCCTCGAAGCGCACGAAGTCTTCGCGGTGATGGTCCGACAGCGTCACCTCGGTGAACACCGTCAAGGTGTCGCCCAGCTTCTCCAGCCGCAGCTGCGCGCCATAGCCGGAGATGTAGCCGGCCTGCTCCAAGCGCTTGACGCGGATCAGGCAGGGGCTGGGCGACAGCCCGACCGCATCAGCGAGGTCCACATTGGTGATGCGGCCGTTCTTCTGCAGATGGCTGAGGATGCGCAGGTCGAGTCGGTCGAGCTTGAAAGGGGCTACCACGTTGCTTTTTCTGAAAGAGTGCCGGAGCCCGATTTTGTGTCGGCTCGCCGGCCCGCGCTATGCCATCGCGGCACGCACATCGGGCGCGGCCAGAACATCGTCCAGCGTCTTCTTCAAGCGCTGGCCCATCTGCGCAAACTCATCTTCGGTGAAGCACAGCGCGGGCGCGAAGCCGAGGATGTGATCGCCAAAGGAGCGGAACACCAGGCCGTTGCGATAGCCGGTGTCGAAGAGGCGGTCGGCCAGGCCCAGCGCCGGGCTGAAGCCACGCTTGCTCGCCTTGTCGCTGACCAACTCCAGCGCGCCCAGCAGGCCGCGGTGACGGGCCTCGCCCACCAGGGGGTGCTCGCGCAAGCCATCGAGCACGGCCGCGAAGTGCGGCGCTACCTTCTGGCCGTTGGCCAGGATGCCCCCGTCGTCGTAGAGCCGCAGCACTTCCAGCGCCACGGCGGCGCTGACCGGGTGGGCCGAGTAGGTCGCGCCGTGGCCAATGGGCGCGCCCACCGGGGCGCCATCGGCGATGCCGGCAAAGACCTGCTCGGACATCAGCATCGCGCCCATCGGGGCGTAGCCGGCGGTCAGGCCCTTGGCCAGCGTCATCAGGTCGGGCTCCACGCCTTCGGCCTCGCAGGCGAACATAGGCCCGGTGCGGCCAAAGCCCGTGATCACCTCGTCGACGACGAAGAGGATGTCCAGTTCGCGCGCCGCGTCTCGCATGGCCTTGAGCCAGCCCTTGGGCGGCACGATGACGCCGCCCGAGCCCTGGATGGGCTCGCAGAAGAAGGCCGCGACGTTCTCTGCGCCCAGCTCGTTCACCTTGGCACGCAGGGCTGCCACGGAGGCGGCGATCACCGACTGATCGTCGCTGCCCGCGGCACTGCGGTAGGGATAGGGCGAGCCGATGTAGTGCTGGTTGGGCAGCGGCATGTCGAAGCCGCGGTGGAAGACCGGCAGCGCCGTCAGGCCCGAGCCCATGGCCGACGAGCCGTGGTAGCCGCGCTCCAGCGAGATGAAGTGCTTCTTGGCCGGGCGGCCGGTGTTGTTGTAGTACTGCGTGATCAGGCGGATCGCCGCGTCCACGGCCTCCGAGCCGCCCAGCGTCAGGTAGACGCGGGTCAGCGAGGCCGGTGTGATCTCGACCAGCTTGGCCGCCAGGCGGATGGCGGGCTCGCTGCCGAAGTGGAAGTAGCCGGTGGCATAGGGCAGCTTGCGCATCTGCTCGGCGGCGGCCTGCACCACGCTCTCGTGGCCATAGCCGATGTTGACGCACCACAGGCCCGCGAAGGCGTCGAGCAGCTCATGGCCACTGGCATCGCGCAGCCAGGCGCCCTGCCCCGATTCGAGCACGGTGACACCGCGCTGCTCATGCTTGCGCCAGGGCGCGACGGGGTGGATCAGGTGACCACGATCCAGGGAAACAAGGGCGTCGAGATGGGGGTTGGCGGCGGACGGCATGGCGGTCTGGGCATCAGGCTTGAACACGCTTGCAGCTTAGGTTCGACGCCTCAGCGGGTGGTGCCGCATTGGGGCAGTTCGGCCGCAAGGACACGGCGTTGTTGGCGACCCAACAGCAGAAGATGCGGCGGCCGAAATGCAGGCTCAGAGGCCGACCAGGCCGGCCAGGCCGCCGATGTTCGGGATCTCTGCATAGTCGTAGCCCGGCGCCCCCGGCTCGTGGCCGCGGTTGACGAAGGCCTTGTCCTTGATGCCCATGTCGCGCGCCGACATCAGGTCGTAGCGCATGCTGGACGACACATGCAGGAAGTCCTCGGGCTTGGCATCCAGCTGCTGCACCATGTACTCGAAGGCGCGCAGGCGCGGCTTGTAGGCCTTGGCCTGCTGGGCCGTGTAGACACGGTGGAAGGGCACCTCCAGCTTCTCGACGTTGTGGACGAGCTGGTGGTCCATCGCGTTGGACAGGATGACGAGCGGGATCTTGCCGGCGATCTTGCGCAGCCCGGCCACGGTGTCGGGATGCGGAC
>DASWWC010000234.1:0-3014 GCA_036401055.1 Roseateles sp. | reverse complement strand
GGGCGCAACGGCCAGGGCGGCGCCCGCCAGCAGACCGGCCAGCAGCCCCTGGGCAACACCGCGTCGCCCCCACCGTTTTCTTATCACATACAGCACGCTTTGATCATAAATAAGCGATGCAAATGCGTAAATTGATAAATTCGATCTTCGATTGCGAAATTCACGCTTCCTCCCTCCGCATGGAAACCGGGGGCGGTCGGCACTGCACCGCCGATGCCGCCCAAATATTGCCGCTGTGGCGCGCGACGTCACCGGAACTCCGGGCGCAGGGGCTGCGCTTGCCGGCAACATGCCGGTGGTAACCCTCACATCAGGTTTGATCGGTGCAGTTCGACGCCTCCGTGCTCCAGCAGTTCTTCCTTTTCCGCGACGGCGCACCCACCGCCCTGCTGACCGGCAGCTACGAGCCCTGGCAGGTGCTGCTGTCGCTGGCCGTCGCGACGCTGACCTCGGCGCTGGCGCTGCAGCTGGCCGGCATGGCGGGGCGCAGCAGCGCGCCCGGCGCACGCCAGCTAACACTGGCCAGCGGCAGCGTGGCCATGGGCGGCGGCATCTGGGCCATGCACTTCATCGGCATGCTGGCCTTCCAGCTGTGCACGGTGGTGGAGTACCACCCCGGCCTGACGCTGCTGTCCATGCTGCCGGCGCTGCTGGCCTCCTGGGTGGCGCTGTCGCTGCTGTCGCGCGGCGAACTGGGCCGCTGGCGCTGGGTGAGCAGTGGCGTGCTGGTGGGTGCGGGCATCGGCACCATGCACTACATGGGCATGGCGGCCATGCAAATGAGCGTGGCGCTGCGCTACGACCCGCTGTGGTTCGCGGCCTCCATCGTCGTGGCGGTGCTGCTGGCCATGCTGGCGCTGTGGATACGCTTTGGCCTGGAGGGCCGCGTGCGTCCGGCGCTGGCGATCGCGCTGGGCGGCCTGGTGATGGGCGGCGCCATCGCGGGCATGCATTACACGGCCATGGCCGCGGCCCGCTTCGTCGGAGCGCCGGACGACTACTGCCTGGACGCCGACCGCGGCGGCTACCTGGCGCTGGCCATCACGGTCGTCACGCTGACCATCAGCCTGCTGACGGCCGGCGCCAACGGCCTGCTGCGCTACCGGGCGCTGAACCGCCAGCTGGTGGCCGAGAAGCAGCGCGTGCAGGCCATGCTGGACACCGCCGTGGACGGCATCGTGGCCATCAACGGCCGGGGCGTCATCCAGTCCTTCAACGGCGCGGCGGAGCGGCTGTTCGGCTGGCGCGCCGACGAGGTGCTGGGGCGCAACGTCAGCCTGCTGATGCCCGACCCCGACCGCAGCGGGCACGACGGCTACCTGGCCAACCACCTGGGCACGGGCCGCACCAGCATCATCGGCGTGGGCCGTGACGTGACCGGCCAACACAAGGACGGCCGGCCGCTGCCCATACGCCTGGCCATCGGCCGCGTGGAGCAGGCCGGCGAGCCGCTGTTCGTGGCCTTCGTCACCGACATCAGCGAGCGCCAGCGCATGGAGCAGGCGCTGCGCGACAGCGAGCAGCAGTACCGCAGCCTGATGGCCAACAGCCCGGGCGTGAACTTCCGCAGCAACATCGACACCGACTGGAGCATGGTGCTGATCAGCGACGCGGTGCAGACCCTGTGCGGCTGGCCGGCGCAGGACTTTCTGGCCGGCCGCGTGCACATCGGCGACCTGGTGCACGCCGACGACCGCGAGCGGGTCGGCGCGGTGGTCCATGCGGCCCTGCAGACCGGCGAGGCCTATGCGGTCGAGTACCGGATGCTGACCCGCGACGGCGGCGAGCGCTGGGTGTCGGAGACCGGCCGCGGCGTGGGTGACGCCTCCGGCCAGCCGCACTGGATCGACGGCGTCATCATCGACATCAGCGATGCCAAGCGCCTGCAGCGCCAACTGGAGGACGCCAAGGAGCGCGCCGAGGGCGCCGTGGTCGCCAAGAGCGCCTTCCTGGCCAACATGAGCCACGAGATCCGCACGCCGATGAACGCCATCCTGGGCTTCACCGAGCTGCTGCTGGACACGACGCTGAGCGACACCCAGCGCAAGTATCTGACCACCGTGCGCGGTTCGGCCCGCTCGCTGCTGGGCCTGCTGAACGACATCCTCGACACCGCCAAGCTGGAGAAGGGCGCGGTGGAGCTGGAGCGCCTGGACTTCTCGCTGCGCGCGGTCTGCGAGCAGACGCTGAACTCGTTGCGCCTGGGCGCGCAGCGCAAGGGCTTGGTGCTGCAGCTGGACTACCCCGACGCCGAGCCCTGCTTCTTCCAGGGCGACCCGCTGCGCGTGCAGCAGGTGCTGGTCAACATCGTCGGCAACGCCATCAAGTTCACCGAGCAGGGCGCGGTCACGCTGCGCATGCGCCAGGAACAGGGCCAGATCCACCTGGCCGTCATCGACACCGGCATCGGCATCGCGGCGGACCGGCTGGACCACATCTTCGACCCCTTCGCGCAGGCCGACGCTTCGACCACGCGGCGTTTCGGTGGCACCGGCCTGGGCACCACCATCTCGCGCCAGCTGGTCGAGCGCATGGGCGGGCGCATCACCGTCGAGAGCACGCTGGGCCAGGGCAGTTGCTTCCACATCTGGCTGCCGCTGCCGGCCGGCAAGGCGGTGCAGGGCATCGCCGGCGAGGACGAGACCGCCATCAGCCTGCCGCCGCTGCGCCTGCTGGTGGCCGACGACGTGCCGCAGAACGGCGAGCTGCTGCAGGTGCTGCTGGGCCAGGACGGCCACCAGGTGCGCCTGGCCGCCAACGGCCTGCTGGCGCTGCAGGCCTTCACGGAGCACAGCTTCGACGCCGTGCTGATGGACGTGCACATGCCCGAGCTGGACGGCCTGGCCGCGACCCGGCGCATCCGCCAGTTCGAACTGACCCACGGCCGGCCGCGCACGCCGGTCATCGCGCTGACCGCCAGCGTGCTGGAGGAGGACCGCCAGGCCGCACTGGCCGCCGGCATGGACGGCTTCTCGACCAAGCCCGTGGAGCCCATGCGGCTGCGCGCCGAGCTG
>DASWWC010000233.1:0-14450 GCA_036401055.1 Roseateles sp. | reverse complement strand
CTGGCGCCCGCCCCGGCCAGCGCCAGCGCGCTGGCCCGGCCGATGCCGCTGCCCGCGCCGGTGACCAGCGCCACCTTGCCGCTCAGCGCGATGTGCAAAGCCATGGCCTCAGAACGCGACGCCGTGCTTGCCCAGGATGCGCCGCGCCTCGACCATGGAGCTCAGGCCGATGATGTCCTCGGTCTCCAGCATCACGCCGAACACGTCCTCCAGCTCCGTGATCAGCGCCATGTGGGCCACCGAGTCCCACTGGGGCACGCTGCCATAGGTCAGCTGGTCGCTGACCTGCCCGGGCGGCAGGCCCAGCACGGTGACGAAGGCGTTGTGAAGCAGGTCCTGGTTGCTCATGAGGAATTCCGTGATTGAAGGGCCGGTCGGCGCATTGCCGGCCAATATAGCCAGACTGCGGCCCCGCCAGCGCCGGAACAGCGCCGCTTCAGCGCCCGAGATCGCCGCCCACCGCTTCCAGCAGGCCGTGGCTTTTCAGCGCCTCGATGGTGGGACGCAGCTGCCACAGCGGCTGGTGGATGCGCTCGGCCACGGCCAGCAGGCTCTCGCTGCCGTCGCAGTAGGCCAGCAGGTCCATCATGGCCTGCACCTGGCGGCCGGACTCCTTGGTGCTGAGCGTGGGGTACAGCCCGCGCTTGCCCAGCTGCGGCTCGCAGGGCTGGGTGGTGCGCAGCACCTCGTCCATCTCGATGCACTCGATGGCGCGCTGCAGCGCCTCGAAGCCGCCCGCCAGGCCTGCCGGCGTGACGAGCTCCAGGTCGTCCAGCGAGGTGTGGTACTCCGGGTAGCAGGCGTACTTGCTGCGCATCATGGACGCCACCGGCAGGTCCGCCCCGGGACTGCAGTACTGGCGCTCGTCGCTGCCGCGGTCCAGGAAGCTGTAGCGCTTGAAGTCCGGTGCCAGGTGGCCCAGCACGTGCAGCGCGGCCCGGTCTGCCAGCGTGCCGCCGCGACGCGACGGCAGGAAGGAGTGGGCCCGCTCGTCGCCCACGCAGGTGACCACGTAGCCCGCCACCACGCGCTCGCGCAATTCGGCCAGGTGGCGGCTCAGGTAGACGATGGCGCCGATGGTCTCGGGCACGATGACCAGCCGGTAGCTGTAGCGCCGCTGCGGCAGCGACGCCAGCCAGCGCGCCAGGAACAGGCTGACGACCGGCCCGCTCAGCTCGTTGTTGGCCATGGACGGGTGGCACAGGTAGCTGGAGATCAGCACCTCGCGGTCCGAGTCGCCGGGGATCAGCGCGTCGCCGTAGTTCAGCACGCCGGGCGCCAGCGTGGCGTCCACATGCACGCGATAGCGGCCCGGCTGCAGCGCCTCGCGGTCGCGGTGGCGGATGCAGAAACCCCAGCGCCGGCTGTAGTAGGAGGTGACGTAAGGGATGGCGTCTGGCTGCTCGGGCAGCGAATACAGGTGGGCCTGCAGCTCTTCCAGCGACAGCTCGGCGTCCACCGCGTCCGAGTAACCCAGCAGGTGCAGGTTGTGCTCGGCGAAGTCGCAGATGCGCCGGCCGTCCGGCGTCTCGATCCAGGCGGCGCGCGGGTTCCACTCGGGCGGCACGGTCCAGTCGAAGGCCGCGGTGCCGCTGGCCACCTCGTGCATCTGCAGCGGCGCGAACTGCGCCTGCAGCATCCGCATGGACTGGCGGAAGCCCTCGCCGGTCAGCGAGCGGCAGATGGGGAACAGCTCGCGGCACAGCGCGTGCATCTCCTGGCCCAGGGCGAGGTCGCTCATGCCTTGTCTCCGATGCGGTACAGCAGGTTCTCGGCCTCACCGCGCTGGATGACGCCGGCCACCTCGTGGAACAGCGCGCGCGCACGCACCCAGCGCAGGCCCGCGCCCTCCTTGGGCCGGCAGCCCTGCCACAGGCCCTTGGCCCACAGCCGCTCGCCCATGGGTTCGACCCAGGTCTCGATGCGCGCGGCGAGGTCGCGCACATACAGGCCGTAGCGCTTGCGCGAGGTGTGGCCGGCGGCGTCCGTGCAGTCGCCCTCGAACACCTTGTGATAGCGCCATGGCGCGGCGCACATTTCCTCGACGTGGTGGTGGTAGGTCATGCTGGCCTGGTCGCTGAGGTCCAGCACGGCCACCTTGCCATCCCATTCGCGCAGCAGCGCGAACGGCGAGTCGGCGCCATAGCCGCTGAAGTTGTCCAGCCCGCGCACCGACGCCGCACGGGCGCCGATCACGGCAAACGAGTAGATGGGGTGGCCGGTGCGCACGGCGGCCGGATGCAGCCTGGCGGCCTCGGTCAGCGCGCCCATGTGCGAAGGCGTGCTGCGGATGTCGAAGGGCTTGCCGCCCGCGAAGTCGAAATTGAACAGCGGCAGCAGCAGCGTGCCCTCGGGGCCCAGCGCCTCCAGCAGGCTGTCCAGCAGCGCCTGGGCGGACCAGGGCTGGCCGGCGCGGCGCCGCTGCACCGACCAGCGCAGGCTGTCGCTGTGCAGCAGCACGCTGTCGCCCGCCGCGATCCCGCAGTCCCGCCACGCCCGCGCGGCTTCCGACAATTCCATGCATCCTCCACTCGTGATCCCGGCATGTTGACACGGCCCGCGCCGCGCCCAAGCCGCGAACTGCGCGCCGGCCGGCCGGCTTCTCGGGTCAACTGGGCGCCTGGGGCCGCGCTTTTCGGCCGGAGCGGCGGCGCGGTGGTGTGCGAGCATGCGGGCCAACTTTCGCCGGACCGTCCCGCCCATGCCCGACAGCCCCCTCGGCGCGCCGCCGCGCCCGAGCCTGCCCATCGACCTGAATGCGCTGCTGGAGCGCGCCGGCCTGGCCGCGCGCCGCTACGTCGACGACCGCGAGGCCTGGGACGCCACCTGGCGCGCCCTGCCCTACCAGCTGATGACCTATGCGCCCGGCGTGCTGGACTACCAGGTCTGCTACCTGCAGCAGCCCGAGGCGCCGGTGCTGGACCTCAGCCTGGTACTGCTGCACGACGGCCGGCCCTGCGGCGTGTTCCCGCTGCTGCTGACCCAGCTCGACGGCGCCCCGCACCTCAGCGGCAACGGCGCCCGCATCACGCCGCCGCTGTTCGTGGCGGGGTTGGGGAGCGGCACGGCCAGGAAGCTGTGCACCGGAGTGATGCAGCTGCTGCGCTTGCTGGCGTCCTCGCTGGGCTGCCAGGCGCTGCTGTTCGAGCAGCCCTGCATGCCGCCTCTGCTGGACCAGGGCCAGGACGACTGGTATCGGCAATGGCTGGCGGCCGGCGCCGCGGTCAGCGTCAAGCACGACCTGTTCACCGACCTGCGGCGGCCGCTGCCGGACATCCGCGGCAGTTTCCGCAAGAGCTTCAAGGCCTTGATCAACACGGGGCTGCGCGCCTGGCAGGTGCAGGTGATGGACGCCGGCAACGCCGACGCGGCGGCCTGGGAGGAGCTGAAGCAGCTGCACATCGCCGTGGCCGGCCGGCGCACACGCAGCGACGAGACCTGGGCGCACCAGCTGGACTGGATACGCCAGGGCTGGGCCTTCGTCGTGCTGCTGCGCGACCCGGCCGACGGCCGGCTGGTGGGCGGCGGCTTCATCGAGCACACGCGCGACGAGGCCATGTACGGCGTGGGCGTCTACGACCGCAGCCTGTTCGACAAGCCGCTGGGGCATGTGGTGCAACAGGTGGCCATCGAGCGGCTGAAGACGCTGGGCGTCCCTTGGTACCGGCTGGGCGAGCGCAGCAGTCCACAGGACCAACCGCAGCCCAGCGCCAAGCAGGTCGCGATCTCGGACTTCAAGCAGGGCTTTGCCAGCCACCTGTTCACGCGGCTGGAGATGAGCCTGCCGGTGCGGGCTTGGCTGGACTCAGTGGATTAACCAGTCCCGCAGCGGCTTCGCCTCGGCCTGGGCTGACTGCGCCGCATCGAACTGCGCGCGCCGGTAGCGCGTGAACAGCGCCGGATGGGCCTGCATCAGTGCGAGGCGCTCCTGGGCCTCGGCCATGGCGTGGCGCGGCACGACGCGCTCGGCTACGATGCTCCACTCATGCCGCGCCAGCGGCCGGAACTCGACCTGCATGACGGCCAGGCCCTCGCGCACCAGGTCCTGCAGGCCCGAGGTGGGCACGTCGAAGCCCAGCGTCAGGTCGCAGCCGCGCGCGAAGTCGACCAGGCTGCCCTGCGTGTTCTGCATCAGCGTCTCGACGTCGGTCTGCAGCCGCTGCGCCATCAGGGTTACCGGCGTCTCGACCGCACGCACGCGCAGCTTCAGCGTGAGCCCGCGCTGCGCGGCCCAGTCGCGCCAGCGCTTCACCGCCTCGGCATAGGCCTCGAAATCCACCATGCACATGCCGTTGGCGCTGATGCCGTTGAGCACCAGGCCCAGCGTGCGCAGCGCGCCGGTCTCGGCCGGCGCCTGCCAGTCGCCCGGGTAGCGCAGCGGGCCGCTCGGCAGCAGGCCGTCGGCCAGGTCCAGGCAAGGGCCGTCCTGCAGGCCGTGGTGCAGGCACAGCGGCGCCAGGCCGTCGCTCTTGATCGCGATGTTGTGCACGCGCGAGTGCGGCAGCACGGCGATGGGCACGCCGCGGTCGTGCGCAAAGCTCATTAACGCGCCGTGCACTGTGGCATCGTGGTTGGAGATCAGCAGCTGGCGCGGCGGCCGGGTCGCGAAATGCTGCTGCAGCCACAGGTAGAACAGCGCCTGCGCCTCCAGCGCCTCCCACAGCGCCTGCACCTGCAGCGCCCGGAAGCGGGGCTGGCCCAGCCAGGGCGCAAGGTGGCGCTCCAGCACGTCCTTCAGCGGCGCCTCCAGCGTGGCCACGCGCGCGCTGGCTTCGGCGCCCAAACATTCGCGCACCTCGGGCATGCCCAGCAGCCCGGTGGCCTCGATGCCCTCCAGCGGCACGTCGTAAATCTGCGGGCTCAGCACCGCGCAGCGCAGGCCGCTGGCCCGCAGTTCCTCGGCGATGTAGCGGCCGTCATGGCCGCAGGTGGGCACGTGCGCCAGCAGCTCGACATCGGCCGGCAGGCGGCGCAGGTCCGGCAGTTGGTAGGCGTCCAGCCCCGGGCAGTCGAAGCCATAGGCCGTGTGCGACAGGCCGCGCTCGCGCAGCGCGTTCGCCAGCATGAGGCCCGGCACGAAGGAATGCGTGCCGTAGGTGTGCGCCGTCTGCGGCAGCAGCAGATGCCAGTGGTCGTGGCTGTGCCGGGCCAGCACCTCCGGCCAGATGCGGCGGTAGCCCTGCAGCGTCCAGAACAGCTGGAAGATGCGGTGGCCGCTCCAGGCCCCGTGCACCGCGGCCGGCGCGACGGCGGCCAGCACCTCGCCCAGCTCGCGGCACAGCGTGCGCGCGGCGGGCTGTGCGTCGGCGTAGGCGGCGCAGGCGATGTCGGCCGTGGAGCGCGTGTGCACCAGCGGCGCGGCGATACCATGGCCAAGGCAGCGGTCGTACATGACCGGGTCGGCAAGGAAGGCCTGCGCGTTGCGCTGCGCCATCAGGGCGCCCGCCATGGGCAGGTCAAAGCGATGCAGCACCGCGACGACTTCGCTCACTCGCACTCCAGATAGGCTGAAAAAAGGCCGCCTGAGGCGGCCGGGTCACTGCAGCGCCGCCATGACGCCGGGCCCCAGGGACCACAGCATGGCCAGCGCCTGCTGAGCCTCGAACAAGGTGCTCAGCTGCGCTACGCGCAAGGAATAGTAGTCGGACTCCGCGCCCATCACGTCGAACAGCGAGCGCCGTCCCATCTGCTGCCACTGCACCAGCGTCGAGGCACGCAGCCGCTCGCTGTTGCGCAGGATGTCGACGATGCGGCGCGAACGGTCCAGCGCGGCCTCGGCGGAGCTGTAGAGGTCGCTCATCTGGTAGACCTTGGCGTTCAGCGCGTCGCGCACCTGCGCCTCCGCGGCCTCGGCGCGCTTGGAGGCGGCGTGCTCGGCCGCCTGCTGGCCCGGCTGCAGGATGGGCACGGTCAGGCTGACGCCGGCATTCCATTCACCGGCCTTGCTGCCCTTGTTGGTGACGGTGGCAATGCCCGCGCCGCCCAGGTTGACCTGCGGCTTGCCCTGGGCCGCGACGCTCTCGGCATAGCGGCGCTGCGCGCGCGAGTTGGCCTGCATGGACAGCACGTCCGCCGACTGGGCCGCGGCGCGCCTCAGGTTGTCCATGTCGGGCAGTTGGTTCAGCACGGAGGCGTAGCTGGCGCTGGGCGGCAGCTGGTCGCCCACCAGGCGCTTGAGCCGGAACTCGGTGGAGCGCAGCGAGCTGATGGTCTGCTCCATGGACAGCTCGGCCGTCATCTGGCTCTTCTGTGCCTGGATGAGTTCGCTGGCGCGCCCCTTGTCGACCTTGACCACGCCTTCCAGCGCATCGACCAGGCAGGCCATGCGGCGCATGTACTGGCGGTAGATCTGGGCCTGCAGCAGCAGGCGGCCGCGGTCCAGCGAGTAGTTGACGACCTGGACGGCGATCTGCTGCTCGGCATTGAACAGGCCCTGGCGCGAGGCCTCGGCCAGTTGGGCGCGCCACGCACTGTTGCTGGCCATGCGGCCGGCATCCCACAGCGGCATGTTGAAGCCCAGCGTCAGCTGCGACTGCGCCTGCTGCTGGCGCAGTCCGCTGACCTGCTGGCCGGCGGCAGCGGCGCTGACCGTGGCGTTGACCGAGGGCCGGTTGGCCTCGCTGGCCTGCACCCAGTCGTCGCGCGCGGCCTGGGCCAGCAGCGTCGCGGCGCCGATCTGCTCGCTGCGGCGCAGCGCGGTGTCCACCAGCGTCAGCAACTGGCCGCGCGGGTCGCTGGAACCAATGGACAGGTCCACGCCCTTGGCCTTGTCGTTGATGACCGCCGCATCGTCCTCGCCACAGCGCAGCTGCGCCCAGGCGGGCGCGGCAAGACCGCAGGCCAGGGCCAACGGCAGGAGGCGGGAGAGGACGCGCATGGTCGGTACAGCGACGGGAGACGACAGGGCTCCACTAGACCATTGCTGCCCTCATGTCGAAGGCTGAAGAAAGGCGGGTCAAGCCCGCCTATTTCGCACCGACGCCGCAACGCGTGACCGAGTGCTCAGCGCTCTTTCAGCGCTTCCTGGCTCTTCATCAGCGGGCGCAGCAGATAGCTCAGCACCGTGCGCTCGCCGGTCTTGATCTCGACGGTGGCGCTCATGCCCGGGATGACCGGCAGCGGCTCACCGTTGCGCTTCAGCGTGTTGGTGTCGGCGCGCACCAGCGCCCGGTAGTAGCGCGCGTCGCCGGTGGGCGTGAGCTTCTCGTTGTCGCCCAGCGTGTCGGCGCTGATCATCTCGATGTGGCCTTCCAGGCCGCCGTTGATGTTGTAGTCGTAGCCGGCGATCTTCATGATGGCGCGCTGGCCGATCTGGATGAAGCCCACCTCGCTGGGCGGCACGCGCGCCTCGATCAGCACCGTGGGGCCCAGCGGCACGATCTCCATGATGGGCGCGCCGCTGCTGACCACGCCGCCCAGCGTGGTGATGCGGATGTTCTTGACGATGCCGTGCACCGGCGAGCGCAGCACGGTGCGCTTCATGGCGTCCTGGCGCACGACCTGCTGCTCGTCCAGCGCGGCCAGTTCGTTCTCCTGGCGCGCCAGCTCCTGGCTGGCGTCCTGGCGGAAGCGGCTCACGCGCTCCTGGCGCTGCTGGCGCAGGTCGTTGATCTGGCGGTTCACGCGCATGACCTCGACCTCGGACATCAGGCCCTTGGCCGACAAGTCCTGCGCCACTCGCAGCTCCTTGGCCAGCAGGCCAATGCTTCGGTCCAGGCTGGAGACGGCCTCGTCCAGCAGGCGCTGGCGTGCCTCATAGGCCTGCCGCTCCAGCGTCACGACCTCGGCCTTGGGCGGAACGTCGGCCGGCAGCTCGAACTTCGCGCCGTAGGCCTCGGCGCGCAGCCGCGCCACCGTCACGCGCAAGGCGGTGCGGCGCAGCGCGCCCTCGTTCTCCTGCGCCTCCACACGCGTGGGGTCCAGTCGCGCCAGCTCCTGGCCGGCCTGCACCTCCTCGCCCTCGCGCACCTTCAGCTCGGCCAGCAGGCCGCTGTCCAGGCTGGCGATGACCTGCTCGCGCGCCTCGGGCACCACGCGGCCCTGCACGCGGCTGAGCTGGTCGACCTTGGCGATGGCCGCCCAGGCCACGGCGGCGAACAGCGCCGCCGCCAGCAGATACAGCGCCCACATCGAACGCGGCAGCGGTTCGTCGGCCAGCGCATTCGCCAGCGCGCTCGTGAACATGCCCTCTTGTTGACCGCCCGCCATCACGCGTCACTCATCCCGGGTCAGGCCTTTAAACGGAAGCCTGACGCTGCACCGGCTGCGCGCTGGGATGCATGTGCACCGGCGTACCCTGAGGCTCGGCCGCCGGACGCACGCCGGACAACGCGGCCAGCACCTTGTCGCGCGGGCCGTCCAGCACGATCTTGCCGTTGTCCATGACGACCACGCGCGTCACCAGCTCCAGCACCGCCGGGCGGTGCGTCACCGCCACCAGCGTGACGCCCTCGGACGCCTGCTTGAGCTGGCGCAGGAAGCTGGTCTCGGACTGCGCGTCCATGGAGCTGGTGGGCTCGTCCATCAGCAAGACCTTGGGCTTGTTGACCAGCGCGCGCGCCAGCGCCACCAGCTGCCGCTGGCCGCCGGACAGCATGGCACCCATCTCGCCCACCGGCAGGTCCCAGCCCAGCGGGTGCGAGGCGACCACACGGTCCAGCCCGGTCAGCTTGGCGACCTCGACCAGCCGTGCCGCGTCGACGTCGCCGCGGCCCATCAACACGTTGTCGCGCAGCGAGCCGTGGAACAGCCGCGGCTCCTGCGACACGAAGCCAACATGGGCGCGGTACTCGGCCGGGTCCACCTGGCGCAGGTCGATGCCTTCGACCTCCACCAGCCCCTCGGTGGGCTGGTACAGCCCGCCCAACAGCCGCAGCACGGTGGACTTGCCACTGCCGATGCGGCCCAGGATGGCGATGCGCTCGCCCGCCTCGATGCGCAGCGACACGCCGTTCAGCACCTTGGGCGCCGGCTGGTCCGGCACGCTGGGCGGATAGCTGAAGCCCACGTCGTTCAGGCCGACGCGGCCGGTGACCTGGGTCAGTGGCACGTACTGCTGGCCCACCACGCGCTCGGTGGGCTTGCTCATCAGCGTGTCCAGGCTCTGCAGCGCCGCGCGCGCACCCTGGTAGCGCGTGACCAGGCCCACCAAAGCGCCCAGCGGCGCCAGCGCGCGCATGGAGAACATGATGGAGCCAATCAGCGCGCCCTGCGTGATGGTGCCCTCGCGGATCAGGTAGACGCCCACCACCAGCATGACCAGCGTATTGACCTGGTACATGGAGTGCGACAAGTGGCTGATGAGGCCGTGCATGCTGCGCATGCGGTGCCCCGACTCGGCCGCGACCGCGTTGCTGATCTCGTAGCGGTGCTGAAACTGCGGCGCGGCGCCCGAGGTCTTGACGTCCTCCAGCCCTTCCAGCGCCTCGACCAGGTTGCCCTGCAGCTCGGCGTGCTCGGCCATGCCGGTGCGCACCGCGCGGCGCACCAGGCGCTGCAGCACGATGATGCCGATCAGCATCAGCGGCACGATCAGCGTCACCACCCAGCCCAGCGGCCCGCCGATGACGAACACCATGCCGACGAAGACGATGATGAAGGGCACGTCGGTCAGCACGGACATGGAGGCCGACGCGAAAAAGTCGCGCACGGTCTCCACCTGGCCCATGTAGTGCGCGCAGGAGCCGGCCGACGCGGGGCGGTGCTCCATGCGGATGGACAGGATGTGCTTGAACAGCCGCGAGCCGATGATGAGGTCGGCCTTGCGGCCGGCCAGGTCGATCAGGTCGGCGCGCAGGTGCTTGGCGAACAGGTCGAAGGCCACGCACAGCGCGCCGCCGATGACCAGCGTCCACAGCGTGGCCAGCGCGTCCTGGTGCGGGATGACCTTGTCGTAGATGACCGCCGTGACCATGCCCGTGCCCAGCATCAGCACGTTGCTGAGCAGCGCCGCCAGCATGGCGCCACGGTAGTAGGGCATGAAGCGCTTGAGCGTGCCCCACAGCCAGTGGTCGGTGCGGTCCAGCTCGATCAGGTGGTGGTGGGCCCGCGCCTGCGCGCGCGGCGCCTCGGCCGGACTGGTCAGCAGGCAGAAGCCGCTGTATTCGCCCTCCAATTCCGACAGCGAGGCCTCGACGGCCTTGGCGTCGGCGCCGGGGAAGACCACCTCGAATCGGTCGCTGCCCTCGGTCAACGGGCGCACCAGCAGGCAGGCGTCGCCGCCCTTCAGCAGCAGCACGGCCGGCAGCATCAGGCCGTTGATCTGGGCCAGCGGGCGGCGCTGCATGGCGGCGTCGTAGCCGGCCTCGCGCATCAGGCGCACGGCCTGGTCGGGCGCCAGCGCACCGTCGGCAGCACCGTCGGCGCGCAGCGAGGCCGCCGAGCGCGGGCGGCCGTGGTACTGCGTCAGCCAGACCAGCGCGTGCAACAGCGGGTCGCCCAAGTCCGCGGCGGCACCGGGCACGCTCTCGGGCGTGGGCCGCTGCGGCGGCGCGGGCGGCGCCTCGGCCAGGTGCAGGCCGCGTCGACCACCGGCACCGGGCGGGTCGAAGAAGTCGTCGCGACGTGATTGAGGCACCTGGTTGGCTCCGGTTCAGCTTTCAGCGGCGCGCCAGCGCCAGCCGCTCGAACTGATCTTCCATGTCGCGCACCAGCGCAGGCATGTCGAACAGCGGCGAGCTGCGGCCATGTTCGGCCAAGTAGCGTTTATAGGACTGCGAGCGGGCCGGGTTCAAGCCGATCTGTATGGCCATGCGCTCGTACTCGGCCAGCGAGTTGACAGCCAGCTCGGGCAGGCCCACGGCGGTCAGCAGGCTGCCGGCCATGCGCGAGATGTAGCTGCGGCCGCTCAGAGTCAGGATGGGCGTGCCCATCCACAGGCAGTCGTTGGCGGTCGTGCCGGCGTTGAACGGGAAGGTATCCAGCACCAGGTCGGCCAGTTGGAAGCGGGCCAGGTAGTCCGGCGGCGCGGCGCGCGGCGCAAAGTACAGGCGGGACGCGTCCACGCCCATGCGCTGCGCGTTGGCCAGCATGTTCTCGCGCGCCTTGTCGTTGTCCGCCAGCAGCCACAACACCGAGCCGGGCACGGCCGCCAGGATGCGCATCCAGGCGTCGAACATCTGCTGGGTGTACTTGTGGTTATTGTTGAACGAGCAGAAGACGAAACTCTCTTCAGGCAGACCAACCTGCGCGCGCGTGGGCTTGGCGCCGACGGGGCGCTTGCGGTCGCTGGACTGGTAACAGTGCTTCAGGTAGATCGGGCGCTCGGTGCAGTACGGCAGGTACTCGGGCGGCATCACGTAGCGGTCCGCAATGATCCAGTCCACGCCCGGAATGGCCGACGTGGCCGGCAGGCCCAGGTAGCTGACCTGCACCGGCGCGGGCCGGTGGGCCAGGATGTCGGGGCGGGCGCCGTTGGTCAGGCCTTGCAGGTCCACCAGCACGTCGATACCAGCGGCGGCAATCAGCTGCGCCGCCTGCTCGTCGGTGCGGCCCTGCAGTGGAATGACATGGTCCATGGCACCGCGGATGCGCGCCTGCTGGGCGCTGCCGTCGTCACCGCTCCAGCAGAAGGCGAACACCTCAAAGCGCGAGCGGTCATGGAGTTCGAAGATTTCCGGCGTCAGAAAGCCCACGGCGTGCATGCGCAGGTCGCCCGACAGGTAGCCGATGCGTACCCTTCCCTCGCGCTTCACGCGGGCGTGCAGCGGCGGCGCCTTGATCTTGGCGACCTTCTCGTTGACGAAGCGTTGCGCGCACATCAACTGCAGCGCGGGGTCGTCGCTGTAGCTCAGCATGGCCAGCAGCGAGGTGTTGGACAGCAGCTGGTTGGGCGTGACCTCGCCCACCGGATCGTAGATCGGCCAGGCGCACTGCTTCTGGCGGATGTGCACATAGTGCTGCAGCACGTCGGGCTGGTCTGGCGCCAGCTGCAGCGAACGGCGCATCAGGGCCTCGGACTCCGGGAAGCGGCGCTCCTGCTCCAGCAGGCGGGCCATGTTCTTCAGCGCGTGCAGCCGCATCTCCTGCGGCGACGTGCCCATGACCTCGACGGTGGTGTCGCTGTCGGCCACGCTGCGCCAGGTTGCCAGCGCCTCTTCCTTCTGGCCCATGTGCTCCAGCTGGTGGCCCAGGTTGACCTGGGCCTGCAGGAAGTCCGGCTTCAGCGCCAGCGCCTCGCGGTAGACGCGAACCGCTTCCTCGTGGCGGCGCAGCGACGACCAGACGGTGCCCAGGTTGTACAGCGCCACCAGCCGCATCGGGCCTTCGCTGTGGTCCAGCCAGGCCTGGTAGAGCTGAGCGGCCAGCTCGGCATGGCCGTCGCCCTGCAACTGGTTGGCTCGCGACATCACCTCCGGCAGCGACAGGCTGCGCGACTGGATGGCGGCCATCAGACCGTTCCATTCGGGCTGCAGGGCTTGCGGGACGCTCAGGGTCTGCATGCTCGGACTGGCGATGTCCATGGTGTGGATGGCGTTGGGTTCCGGTATGTACGGCACACCACCTGGCAAGACGCGAGATGGCGGCACCTACCTGGATTTTGCGCCGCCGCACCCGCCGCAATCCGTGCAATTGGACCGTCCCACGCACACTATTCGCGGCCGTGGCGCGGGTTTGGCGCCGCTTCAGCCGCCCAGGTAGTCACCCTTGCCCAGCGGCACGCCGGCATGGCGCAGCAGCGCGTAGGTCGCCGTGGCGTGGAAATAGAAGTTGGGCAGCGCGAAATGCCGCAGGTAGGTGCTCCCGTCGAACTTCAGCGGGTCGCCCGTGCGGCGCGGGATGGTGATCTCGCGGTCCTCGCTGCCCGCAAAGGCAGCCTCGGGCACGGACAGCACGAAGTCGCGCGTCTTGCGAATGCGCTCGGCCAGCTCGTCCAGCGTGGCCTCGTTGTCCTCGTACTTGGGGATCTCCTGGCCGGCCAGGCGGGCCACGCAGCCCTTGGCGGCGTCGCTGGCGATCTGGATCTGCTTGGTGAAGGGCAGCATGTCGGGCGCCAGGCGCAGCGTCAGGTAGTTGTCGGCCGGGAACTTGCGGGCCTCGGCATGGGCCTTGGCGGCCTCCAGCCAGGCCAACATATTGCCCAGTATGCGGGCGAAGGCGGGGGCGCTGGCGGCATGCATCGAAATCGTCGTCATCGGGTCAGTCTCCTGTGAGGGAAAACTATCGTAGCCAGCATGCCGAGAGCCTGCATCGACCCCAGGCACAATGCCCTTCAACATGACGCCCTTGCCTGCGGCGTGGGCCGCTCCGGTGGCGGCCGCGCGGGCCCCGACCATGAATGTGGTCATCCTCGATGACTACCAAGACGCCGTGCGCAAGCTGCGCTGCGCGGCAAAGCTGGAACCCCTGAACGCCAAGGTCTTCACCAACACCGTCAAAGGCATCGGCCAGCTGTCGGTGCGGCTGCGCGACGCCGACGTGATCGTCCTGATCCGCGAACGCACCCACATCCCGCGGCAGCTGGTGGAGAAGCTGCCGCGCCTGAAGATGATCTCGCAGACCGGCCGGGTCGGTGCGCACATCGACATCGAGGCCTGCACCGAGCGCGGCATCGCGGTGGCCGAGGGCGTGAGCTCGCCGGTGGCGCCCGCCGAACTGACCTGGGCCCTGATCATGACCGCCATGCGGCGGCTGCCGCAGTACATCAGCAACCTGAAGCACGGCGCCTGGCAGCAGTCGGGGATGAAGTCCGCCTCCATGCCGCCGAACTTCGGCCTCGGCGTGGTGCTGCGCGGCAAGACGCTGGGCCTGTGGGGCTACGGCAAGACCGGCGCGCTGGTGGCCGGCTACGGCAAGGCGTTCGGCATGCGCGTGCTGGTGTGGGGCAGCGAGGAATCGCGGCTGAAGGCCGCGGCCGACGGCGTGGAAGCCGCGGGCAGCCGCGAGGAGCTGTTCGCCGAGAGCGACGTGCTCAGCCTGCACCTGCGCCTGAACGAGGAGACGTTCGGCATCGTCACGCTGGACGACCTGAGCCGGATGAAGCCCACCTCGCTGCTGGTGAACACCTCGCGCGCCGAACTGATCGAGGCCGACGCGCTGATCACCGGCCTGAACCGGGGGCGTCCCGGGCTGGCCGCCATCGACGTCTTCGAGAGCGAGCCGATCCTGCAGGGCCACGCCCTGCTGCGGCTGGAGAACTGCATCTGCACGCCGCACATCGGCTACGTGGAGCAGGAGTCGTACGAGGTGCTGTTCGGCGTGGCGTTCGACAACGTGGTGAACTTCATCCGCGGCACGCCGACCAACATCGTGAACCCGGGCGCACTGCAGGTTCGCAGGTAGCGCGCATGCGCGTGCTCTGGCCGCTGCTGGCCGGCAACTTCGTGATCGGCACCGGCGTCATGGTGGTGCCGGGGACGCTCGACGAGATCGGCCGTTCGCTGGGGATTTCCGTCGCCACGGCGGGGCAGCTGATCACCGCCGGCGCCGTCCTCATGTGCGTCGGCGCGCCC
>DASWWC010000232.1:0-4774 GCA_036401055.1 Roseateles sp. | reverse complement strand
GCGTGCTCACCCTCGCCTGGTTCGACCAACTGGGGTTGCCTCGACTCTCCTGACCTCAAGCTCTCGAACCGCCTGGTGCGGACCCGCATGCCAGGTGGTGTGGCAGGGGCGCCTCCACACGGAGGTCCCCTATGCCGATCGTCATTACGATGGCCGGCCAGCAAAACAGGGAGGTCGAATGCCAGACAGCGCGAAATTCAACGAGGCCGGCGCCGGCAAGCTGCCAGGCCTGCTCGGTATCGTCATCACGCAGGTGGAGGGCAGCGAGGTGCATGGCGAACTGCCGGTGCGCACCGAGCTGATGGCGCCCAATGGCTTCCTGCATGCGGGCAGCATCGTCACGCTGGCCGATACCTGCGCCGGCTATGGCTGCGTGGCCCACCTGCCGCCGGGCGCGAGCGGCTTCACGACGGTGGAGCTGAAGTCCAACCACCTGGGCACGGCCCGCGAGGGCACCATCAGCTGCGTGGCCCGCGCGGTGCACCTGGGCAAGACCACGCAGGTCTGGGATGCCGTCGTCAAGCACAAGGACAGCGGCAAGACGCTGGCGCTGTTCCGCTGCACGCAGATGGTGCTGTACCCCAAGTGAGGGGGCCGGCGCGGCGATGTCCCTTGTTCTAGGGCCAGTGCGGCATGGCCCTGAAGGCAGACTCGCGCCCATGAAAAATCTGCGCCTGCTTGCTGTTCCCGCCGTCGTCCTGCTGCTTGCCGCGTGCGGCAAGTCATCCACCTCGCTGGGCGAGGGCGGCTCCGTCATCAGCGGCTCGGCGGGCCCAGCCGGCGCGCACAAGGCCAGCCGCGAGCTGGTCAGGTGCGACGCGCCGGTGGCCACGCTGGCGCTGGTCGAGAACCCCAACGGCTATGCCTATTCCGGCTACCAGCTGCCGTCCAGCCCGGTGCCGCTGGTGCGGCTGCTGGCGCAGCAGAGCGGGTGCTTCCGCGTCGTGGACCGCGCAGCCGGCCTGAAGGCCACGGTGCGCGAGCAGGAGCTGAAGGAGTCCGGCGTGCTGCGCCAGACCGGCAATACGGTGGCCAAGGGCAAGGGCTACGAAGCCCAGTACAGCCTGACGCCCAGCCTCACCTTCAGCGAGCAGGACGCCGGCCGGCAGATCGGCGGCATCCTCGCGGCCATTCCCTATCTGAACAAGCTGGTGGGCGCGGCCGAGCAGGTCAAGCTCAAGCAGGCGCAGGCCGCGCTGCTGCTGACCGACAACGAGACGACCGAGCAGGTCGCCGCATCCACCGGCTCCGTCGAAGTTGCCGACCTGGGCGTGGGTGGTGCCGTGCTGGGCAAGCTGGGCGGCGCGGCGGGCGCCGGCTGGAGCAACTCCAACGAGGGCAAGGTCATCGCGGCAGCCTTCCTGGACGCGCACAACCAGTTGGTGGCGCAGGTGCGAGAACTCCAGGCCAAGGAACTGCCCCCGGAGGTTGCCCGACGCAAGGCCCAGGGCGGCTGAGGTCGCTATGCTTTGGCCATGCAGTTGGCCAAGCCCTTCAAGATTCCCGAGTCGGTCCTCGTCGTCATCCATACGCCCGACCTGCAGGTGCTGCTGATCGAGCGCGCCGACCACCCCGGCTACTGGCAGAGCGTCACCGGCTCCAAGGACCGCCCCGACGAGCCGCTGGCCGAGACCGCGCGCCGCGAGGTGCTGGAGGAGACCGGCTTCGACATCGACGCCCTGGGCGGCGAGCTGGCGGATTGGCGGCTGGCCAACGTCTACGAGATCTACCCCCAGTGGCGGCACCGTTATGCGCCCGGCGTCACGCGCAACACCGAGCATGTTTTCGGCCTGCAGCTGCCCTCGGCGTTGACGCCCCGGCTGGCGCCGCGCGAGCACCTGGCGTGGCTGTGGCTGCCCTGGCACGAGGCGGCCGACCGCTGCTTCTCGCCGTCCAATGCCGAGGCCGTGTTGCAGTTGCCCCGGTTCAGTGCCGCTTCCCTGACATGAGCCCGCTGCGCCCCGCCCCGCACTCCCCCGGCGATGTGCTGCGGGTGGCCACCTACAACATCCACAAGGGCGTGCGCGGCCTGGGGCCGGCCAAGCGGCTGGAGATCCACAACCTGCAGATGGGCGTGGAGGCGCTGGACGCCGACCTCGTCTGCCTGCAGGAGGTGCGCCTGTTCCACCACCGCGAGGCGGCCTACTTCGACCGCACCTGGTTCGGCTGGCCCGAGAAGGGCCAGGCCGAGTTCCTGGCGCCCGAGGGCTACGAGGTGGCCTACCGCACCAACGCGACGACCAAGTTCGGCGAGCACGGCAATGCGCTGCTGTCGCGCTGGCCCATGGGCGACATCGGCCATCACGATGTGTCCGACCACCAGTTCGAGCAGCGCGGCCTGCTGCATGTGCCGGTGCATTGGCGGGGCACCATCGTGCACGTGGTGGTCGCCCACTTCGGGCTGATCCACGCCAGCCGCGTGCGCCAGGTCGAACGCCTGGCCGCCTTCGTCAAGGACCATGTGCCCGACGGTGCGCCGGTGCTGGTGGCCGGGGACTACAACGACTGGGGCGAGCGCCTCGACCCGTCGATGCGCGTGCATGGCCTGCGCCGCGCGACGCCGCCCCATGGCCGGGCGCGCGCCGCCACCTTCCCGTCGCGGCTGCCGGTGTTCTCGCTGGACCGCGTCTACATGCGCGGCCTGCGCTGCACCGGCGTGCAGGTGCCGCGCGGGCCCTCGTGGGCGCGCATGTCCGACCACCTGCCGCTGGTGGTGGAGCTGGCCTTGGAATGAGGCGCCTGGGCTCAAGGCGTCGCAGCCGTCGCAGGTCTGCCGACACTGGCTTCGTCGGCGGCAACCAGGTCGAGCTGCTGCGCGGTGGCGACCAGCTGTTCCCGCGCATGCACGCGGCCATCGTGCAGGCGCAGCGCGAGGTCTGGCTGGCCACCTACATCTTTCACGACGACGCCACCTCGCTGGCGCTGGCCGATGCGCTGATCGCGGCGGACCGGCGCGGCGTGCGCGTGCGGGTGGTGGTGGACGGCTTCGGCAGCGGCGCCAGTCTGGCCTCGCTGCGGGCGCGCTTCGAGGGTACGGGCGTGGCGCTGGCCGTGTTCCGGCCCATGGACCGCTGGTGGCGCTGGTTCCAGCGCGGCCAGCTGCGCCGCCTGCACCAGAAGCTGTGCGTGGTCGACCACGAGGTCGCGTTCGTCGGCGGCATCAACGTCATCGACGACCGCGTGGACCTGCACCACGGCCTCAGCGAGCTGCCGCGGCTGGACTACGCGGTCGAGGTGGTCGGCGGCCTGGTCGAGGCGGTGGCGCAGAGCGTGCGCTCCATCTGGTCGCGCGCCTGGCTGGGGCGCGACTTCGACGACGCGCTGCTGGACTACGTGCCGCTGCGCCGCCGCTTCAGCCTGTGGCTGACGCAGATCTGGCGCGGCCCGCAGCGGCTGCCGGCCAGCGTGCCGCACCTGCCGCCCGTGTGCGCCGCCTTCGTGCTGCGCGACAACCTGCGCCGCCGCCGCACCATCGAGCATGCCTACGTCGACGCGATACGCGGCGCGCGTCGCAGCGTCGACATCATCTGCCCCTACTTCTACCCCGGCCAGCGCCTGCGCCAGGCCCTGCGCGCCGCCGCCCGGCGCGGCGTGCGCGTGCGGCTGCTGCTGCAGGGCAAGTTGGACTACCGCATTGCCGGTTGGGCCGCCGAAGCGCTGTACGCCGACCTGATCGGCCACGGCATCGAGATCTACGAGTACACGCCGGCCTTCCTGCACGCCAAGGTGGCCGTCGTCGACGAGCACTGGGCGACGGTGGGCAGCTCCAACATCGACCCGCTGTCCCTGCTGGTCAACCTGGAGGCCAACGTGGTGGTGCTGGACCGCCACTTCGCGGCGCGGCTGGCCGGCGAGATGGACGTGGCCATCGCGCAATCCGAGCGCGTGGGCGAGCAGCGCGGCACCGGTTGGCGCGCGCTGCTGCACCGCGCCGTGGTGGCGTGGTTCGCCTACGTGTTCCTGCGTGTGGCCGGGGCGGTCGGGCGCTACTGAGGCCGCCGCCGGCGGCGCGGTGGTGCTTGCTGGGGCAACAGGTCCTCGTCAGTTTTGTGGTCATGGGCGGCCCCGTCGCTGGCATCATCTGCCCTTACAAAAAGACACATTGGGGGCGGAGTGGATCGATCGTTTCCTGGCGAGGGCGAGCGCGAATTCGCGCAGTTGCTGGACATGGTGTACGAGGCCTCGATGGCGCCGCTGCAGTGGCCTCAGGCACTGGCGCGCGCGGCGGACTGGCTGGGCGCTTCGCGCGCGCTGCTGTTCACGCCCGGGGCCGCCGTCGATGCCGACGGCTTCTTTTACTCGCATGGCGTCAGCGCCGAGGAGATGACGATCTGGAGTTCGCGCTACGTGGGGCAGGACTTCTGGACCGCACGGGTTCTCGAACGCAGCCTAGCCTACGAGGGGAGCATCTTCCGCGACGGCGACCTGTCGACGCGCCAGGAGCTGCTGGCCTCGGACTACTACCGCGAGCACCTTGTGCGCATGGACATCGGCTGGCTGTTGTCGGGCGTCATCCTGGCGCCGGCGGATGCCAGCCTGCCGGTGGTGGTGCTGTCCAGCTACCGCGGCGTGGACGCGGCGCAGGGCTTCGACGACGTGGCGCGCGAGCGCCTGGCCCTGCTGCTGCCGCACCTGTCGCGTGCGCTGGCCGTCATGCTGCGATTGAGGCGCGCCGAGCACCAGGCGGCGGCCAGCGCCAGCGCGCTGGATGCGCTGGGCTGCGGCGTCGCGCTGCTGGACCGGCGCGGGCGCATCGTGCACGCCAACCGGCGTG
>DASWWC010000231.1:0-2578 GCA_036401055.1 Roseateles sp. | reverse complement strand
CGTCGAAGCTCACGGCGGGGCCGCGTTCGCCAACGCGATCGCCGCGCTGGCCGCCGACCCCGCGCGCCGCGGGCGCATCGCCCGGGCCGGCCTGCGGCTGGCCGAGGAGCGCTTCAGCGCGAGCGCCTGCTATGGCGAGTTGATCGCGGCGCTGTGAAAACGGACAAGGCGCCCGAAGGCGCCTTGCATCACATCAGCGACGGGAGGCGATCACTCGCCATCGCCCTGCTTACGTTTGCGACGAGCCAGACCGGCAGCGCCGACTGCCAAACCCACGAGGGCCAGGCTCGCGGGTTCAGGCAGGTCTTGGGCGGCAGCAGACGTCACCGAGAAGAGCTGCGAGTCCAGGTCCAACGGATCACCGTAGAAAGAGGAGGCACGTCCGACATAGCCGTAGCCGTAGCCGCAGTAGTAGGTGTTGCCATAGCTGTCGGTACATTCGCTACCGCCGCCGAAGTCGTAGACGCCCACATTGGCGCTGGCGTTGTTGTCCACCGCGGCCACCACGTCGATGTAGCTGCCCGCCGCAACGGCGCCCAGCTCCACGGTGTAGTACGCGCCACTCCACGAATAGTCGCCATCGCTGAGCTGCGAGAGCGGGTCATCGGCCCCCGCCAGAACCGTGCCGCTTCGCTGCAGCGAGAAGCCCCCGCTGTCGCGCGTCAAGGTGGCCGACGAGCTGAACTTCGTGTCCACGGTGCCGCTGTCCACGCTCACCTTGACTGACGCCGCATAGCCGGACTTGAGGAAATCCGTTGTCTCCAGTGCGGCGTAACCGTAGTCATAGGCGCTGATGTTGCCGCCATAGATCTTGAAGCTCAGCGTGTAGTGCTGGGTCACGCCACTGGTGTTGTAGTAACGGTTCGAGAACTGCGCGTGGGCCTCGCTGCTGCCGGTGCCATAGACATAGGAACTGACCGCGTAGGCGCCACCGGCATTGGCGAATGCATAGCCATAGGCAGAGCCGGTCGCATCGCTGATCGAGGTGTTGCTGCTGCTGTAGGTCGGATCCGAGTAGGGCGACGGCGTACCAGTGGCACTGGCCACGGCGGCGGCACTGCTCGCGCCAACAACCAAGTCGGCATGGGCCAGGCTATGGCCTAGCAGGGTGGCCAGCGCGGCCAGGGTCATCCGCGACAGGCGCGATTGGGGCAAGATCATGAGCGGAGCTCCTCCAGTGAATTTCGCACGCACCGGACGCAAGCTTGATGCCACGAGAAAATTCTTCGTGGCATCAGTCACTTAGCTCATTTCTCATCACCCCCTAATCACAAACTTGTCAAATCCATCGACACCACCTAATTCCCGCATCCTGATGGTCTGGGAGATGGGGGCCAACATGGGCCACATCGACCGCCTGCTGCTGACCGCCCGCGCGCTGCGTTCGCGGGGCCATGAGGTCAGCTTCGTGTTGCGCGATCTGTCGCGGGCGCATGGGCGCGTCGCGGCAGAGGGCTTTGCGATCGGGCAGGCGCCGGTGTGGCTGCCCAAGCTGGCCAATCCGCCGCCGCTGGGCAGCTACACGACCGTGCTGGCCGCCGCCGGCTGGCTCGATGCGCAGGGCCTCGCCGGCCTGATCAGCGGCTGGCGGCGCTGGTACGAGGTGCTGCGCCCGGACGTGCTGATCTGCGACCACTCGCCCACCGCGCTGCTGGCCGCGCGCGGGCTGGACATGGCGGTCTGGGCCATCGGCACCAGCTTCGAGCTGCCGCCGCGCGGCGACTACTTCCCGCCCATGGCCTATTGGGAACCGGGTGCCGGCGCGCGTGGCGCGGCCGACGACGCACTGCTGCTGCCCATGGCCAACGACGCACTGGCCCGCCACGGCCTGGCGCCGCTGGCGCGGCTGACCGACCTGTTCACCGGCTGCCACCAGGCCATCGCGTCGCTGCCGGAACTGGCCCACTACGACGGCTACGACCCGGACATGCCCTTCTGCGGCCCCACCTATGTCGGCGACAGCGGCGTCGAGCCGGTCTGGCCCGGCGGCACCGGCCCCAAGGTGTTCGCCTACCTGAACCCGACCCACACCGAATTCACGCGCGTGATACAGGCCCTGCGTGAGCTGGGCGTGCGCGCGCTGGTGCATGCCAGGGGCCTGTCGGCCGCCGCGGCACAGCAGTTGGGCGGGCCACAACTGCACTTCGCGGCGCAGCCGGTGAAGATGGACGCGGCGCTGGCCGAGGCAGACCTGGTGGTCTCGCACGGTGGCCTGGGCACCGCCACCGCCGCCGTGCTGGCCGGCAAGCCGCAGCTGGCGATCGCCAACCACATGGAGCAGCTGATGACGGGGCGCCGCCTGTTCACCCAGGGGCTGGGCCTGGTGGTGCCGCCCGGCGCGCCCAGCCCGGACTGGCGGCGGCTGATGCGCCAGCTGCTGGACGAGCCGCGCTTCGCGGCGGCGGCCCGCGTCGTTGCAAAACGACACCACGGCGAGACGGCCTCCGGCACGGCCGAGCGGCTGGCCGACCGGGTCGAGGCCTCGGTCAGGCGCTGAGCGGCACGCTCAGAAGCTCTCCCAGTTGCCGCCCGGGTCGGCTGCGGCGGCGGGCTGGGTCGGTGCCGCCGCGGCCGGCCG
>DASWWC010000230.1:0-7422 GCA_036401055.1 Roseateles sp. | reverse complement strand
CGGGGATCAACTGCTCAAGCGCAGCGGCTGAAAATTGCGGCTTCGCCGCATGGTCCGATACGACCTCTGATTTCTTCTTGCGTGGCATTCATGCTCCAAGTCGACATGCTATGCCTCACACACAAAATTCCTGACACTCCCACCTTCTTCGGTTGGCGTGCTTACTTAGCCCCCCAACCACCCCGCCAACTTCTCCGCAATCATCAAGGTCGGCGACGCCGTGTTGCCGCTCGTGATCGTCGGCATCACGCTCGCATCCGCCACGCGCAACCCGGTCACGCCGCGCACGCGCAGGCGGGAGTCCACCACCGCGCCCGCGTCGTCCTGGCGGCCCATCTTGCACGTGCCCACGGGGTGGAAGATGGTGGTGCCGATGTCGCCGGCCAGCCGTGTCAGTTCCTCGTCGGTCTGGAACTGGGGGCCTGGCCGGTACTCCTCGGGCTTGAAGCCCGCCAGCGCCGGCTGCGCCACGATGCGCCGCGTCAGCTTCAGGCTCTCGGCCGCCACGCGGCGATCCTCGTCGGTGGACAGGTAGTTGGGCCGGATGGCCGGCGCCTGGGCCGCGTCGGGCGACGTGATGTTGACCGTGCCGCGGCTGGTCGGGTTCAGGTTGCAGACGCTGGCCGTGAACGCGTCGAAGCCGTGTAGCGGTTCGCCGAAGGCGTCCAGCGACAGCGGCTGCACGTGGTACTCCAGGTCGGGCCAGGTCTTGTCGGGGCTGGAGCGCGTGAAGGCGCCCAACTGGCTGGGGGCCATGCTCATCGGGCCGCTGCGGCGCAATGCGTATTCCAGGCCGATCAGGGCGCGGCCCAGCAGCGAGGCCGAGCGGGTGTTCAAGGTCTTGGCGCCCTGTACCTTGTAGACGGCGCGGATCTGCAGGTGGTCCTGCAGGTTGGCGCCCACGCCGGGCAGGTCCTGCGAGACCTTCAGCCCCAAGCCCTGCAGCAGCGCACCCGGGCCCAGGCCGGACAGCTGCAGCAGCTGCGGCGAGCCGATGGCGCCGGCGGCCAGGATGACCTCGCCGCCAGCGTTCAGCCAGGGCTGCTCGATGCCGTGTGGCGTCAGCACCTCCACGCCGCCGCAGCGCAGGCCGGCGTCGTCGTGCATCAGGCGCATGCGCTGCACCTGGGCGCCGGTCCACATCTCGAAGTTGGGGCGGCCGAAGCAGGTGGGCCGCAGAAAGGCCTTGGCCGTGTTCCAGCGCAGGCCCTGCTTCTGGTTGACCTCGAAGTAGCCCACGCCCTCGTTGTTGCCGGCGTTGAAGTCGCTGGTGGCCGGGATGCCGGCTTCGCTGCAGGCGGCGGCGAAGGCGTCCAGGATGGGCCAGCGCAGCCGCTGCTGCTCCACGCGCCATTCGCCCTTCTTGCCGGACATGGGACCGTGCAGCTCGGCAAAGCCCTCGGGTGCGCTCTCGGGCTTGTCCAGCCGCCAGTGGTGCTCGTGGCGGCGGAAGGCGCGCAGCACGCGCGGCCAGCGCCAGGTGTCGTCGCCGGTCAGCTCGGCCCAGTGCTCGTAGTCGCGGCTCTGGCCGCGCATGTAGATCATGCCGTTGATGCTGGAGCTGCCGCCCAGCACCTTGCCGCGTGGGTAGCGCAGGCTGCGCCCGTTCAGGCCTGGCTCGGGCTCGGTGCTGAAGCACCAGTCGGTGCGCGGGTTGCCGATGCAGTGCAGGTAGCCCACCGGGATGTGGACCCAGTGGTAGTCGTCCTTGCCGCCGGCCTCGATGAGCAGCACGCGCTTGTTGCGGTCGGCGCTGAGCCGGTTGGCCAGCAGGCAGCCGGCGGTGCCGGCGCCCACGATGATGTAGTCGAAGCCTTGTTGGGACATGGCCCGAGGGTAATTCACCCGGCTTGGTCCAGCCTTTCACGGCCCAGGGCGTACCAGTCCAGCTTGCGCGTCAGCGTCATGACCAGGGCCAGCACACCGAACAGCAGCACTGCGCCGATGACCAGCGCCGTCTGCTCGCGGCTCAGCAGCACGTAGAGCGCGCCGTACAGCAGCGTGATGCCGCCGCCGAAGGCCAGGCCCCGCCCCCAGCCGCCCAGCATGGCGGCGGCATAGGGCGTCAGCACGGCGGCTGCGGCGCCGGCAGCGATCAGGTACGAGGTCAGGAAGGGCAGGTGCTCCGACAGGCTCAGCAGCAGGAAGAACAGGCTCAGCGCCAGGCCCACCAGCAGGTACTGCACCGGGTGCACGCGCCGGCCGGTCAGCAGCTCGGTCAGGCCCACGGTGACGAAGGTCAGCGCGATGAACATCAGGCCGTACTTGATGGCGCGGTCGCTCATGACATAGGGGTTCACCGGGTCCATCAGCTCGACGGCCAGCGTGTCCAGCTCGGCCTTGCCGGCGGCGACGTCGGCCGCGGCGCTGCTGGCGAGCTCCGAGACCTGCCAGCGCGCCGAGAAGCCGGCCTCGCCCACCTCGCGCTCGGCCGGCAGGAAGCGACCGACGAAGCTCGGGTGCGGCCAGGGGGATTGCAGGCTGACCGCCGTGCTGGCGGCGGCCGGGACGACGGCCAGGCGCTGCGTGCCGACCAGCGCCACGGCCAGCGTCAGCTCCAGCGTCTCGCCGGTGCGCGGCATGGCGATGACGGCATGCAGGCCGGCCGCATGCGTTCCGTGGGTGGTGCCGGGCTTCACGGCCAGCGGGCGGCCGTCGCGCTGCAGCACCACGTCTTGCAGGCCGCGCGCATCGCTGGCCGAGAACATCGCGACCACCTCGCCGCATTCCACTCGGCCGCCGGCGTTCTCCGCGGGCGGGTTCAGCCGGTCGAATTCATCCCAGCGCGCCGCGATGGACAGCTTGCTGGCATAGCTGTTGATCTTGAACAGGCCGCGATAGCGAGGGTCCGGGCTGACGCGTCCGCCGACCTGCAGCTGAGAGGGCGGCAGCAGGGCCGTGAAGCTGCGAGTTTGGGTGCCGTCCCTGAAGGCCGGCCAGGTCTCCTTGCAATGGCGCATCAGCAGCGGGCCCAGCAGCGTCTGCGGGCCTGCCTGCGACTGCTGCACGCTCTGCTCGGCCTCGTGCTGGCGTTGTTGACGTTCATCGACCAGGCCGGCAATGCGCGCCAGTGCGGTGCACAGCAGCAGGGTCACCAAGGCCAGGATGGCCAGCTTGAGGATCAGGGGCTTGTTCATGCCGCGCAGCATCGCCAGGCGATGTGAGGGCAGCAGGGGCTGCGTGAAGTCAGCGTGAAGGCAGGATGAGCGACACCCTCAGTCCCGGCTCCGCCGCCTCGAACGCCAGCCGCCCGCCGTGCAGCGCCATCACGCGCCGCGCGATGGCCAGGCCCAGGCCCGAGCCCTTCACCAGGCTGCCGGGCCGCGCCGTCGAGAAGAAGCGCCGGCCCAGCTGCGGGAAGGCAGCGGTCGGCACGCCGGGGCCGTGGTCGCGCAGCGTGACGTGCGCGTGACCGGCCGTGGCGCCGACGGCCAGCTCCAGCGCGGAGCCGGCCGGCGCGAAGTCCAGCGCATTGACCAGCACATTGCCGAAGGCCAGCTCCAGCAGCGCCGGGTCGGCGTCGACGGCCACGTCGGCGCGCTCGGTCCAGGCGATGTGCAGACCCTGCTGCGCCAGCCGCGGTGCCTGGCGCGCGAGCTGCTGCTCCACCCAGTCGGCCAGCGCCAGGCGCTGGCGTTCACCCAGGCCGACCTGGGCCTCCAGCTGCGACAGGGCCAGCACGCGCTCCACCAGCGTCTGCAGCCGGGCCGTCTGGTCCAGCACCTGGGCGGCGAAGCGCTGGCGGTCGGCCGCAGGCAGCTCGTCTTGCAGCAGCTCGCCGCTGGCGCGCAGCGCGGCCAGCGGGCTCTTCAGCTCGTGCGTCAGCGCGCGCACGTCGTGCTCCAGCTGCTCACGGCCTTCCAGCCGGCGGCGCATGTCGTCCATCGCGTGGGCCAGGTCGCCCAGCTCGCCCGGAACGTCCGGCGGCGCCAGGTTCTGGCCGGCCTGCACCTGCTGCGCATAGCGGCGCAGCCGCCGCACCGTGGCCACCAGCCACAGCGTGACGGCCACGCCGACGATGAGGCTGGCCGCCAGCAAGGCGGCGCCGGCCCAGAACACGCGGCGCTCGGCGCGGTCGATGAAGCGCTGCACGCTCGCCACCGGCTTGGCGACGCTGACGACGCCCCGCGTGCTGCCGTCCTTCAGCACCGGCGCGGCGACGACGAGGATGGTGCTGCGGTCATCCTGGTCGTAGCGCGTCGAGCGCGCGCCGTAGTCGCCGCGCAGCGTGCGGGCCACGTCGTTCCACTGCGAGTAGTCCTGCCCCACGGCGGACGGCGTGCCGGAGTCCAGCACGACGCGGCCGCTGGCGTCGGTCACGTAGATGCGCAGGTCCAGCGTCTGCTTGCGAACGCCCCAGATCGTCACGTCCACCTCGCGGCTGGCGTAGCGCTGCAGCTGCGCGGCCAGGGGCCCGTCCGGCGCCGGCGTGCCGCCGGCCATCTCGTCGGCCGCGACCTCGGCCAGCAAGTGGGCCGTGTCCACCATCAGGTCTTCCATGACCTCGCGCACGCTGGGCTTGACCTCGGCCAGGAAAACCTTCAGCAGCAGCACGGCGCTGAGGCCGGCGATCAGGAAGAAGCCGAAGAAGACGCGGAGACCAAGGCGCATGGTTTCAGCGGCTTTCGGGCCGAGCGCCGGGCCGCCCCCAAGCCGGCCCGTCCTGGCGATGTGCGCGCGGCTCAATGCCGCGTGCATCGCCGTCCCCTCGGGGGACCGACCGGGCACGCCCGCGTTCAGCGGGGCGGGACTGGGCGAGGGGCTTCATGGTTCCAGGGAATAGCCCAAGCCGCGGTGCGTCTTGATCGGGTCGCGCGCCGGCGCCGCCTCGCGCAGCTTGGCGCGCAGCGTCTTGATGTGCGTGTCCACGGTGCGGTCGCCGCTGTCGGCGCTCGTGCCCC
This sequence comes from Roseateles sp., assembly GCA_036401055.1. Taxonomy (GTDB): domain Bacteria; phylum Pseudomonadota; class Gammaproteobacteria; order Burkholderiales; family Burkholderiaceae_C; genus Pelomonas. The sequence goes on along the minus strand of DASWWC010000230.1, from coordinate 2,521 downwards.
AGACGGCGTCCAGCAGCGCGTCGCGCGAGTGGATGCGCTGCGGCGCGGCCAGCAGCTTGAGCAGCAGGCCCAGCTCCAGCTTGGTCAGGTTCAGCAACTGGCCGTCCAGCCGCACGCGCGAGCCGTCCACGGTGAAGCCTGGGACGGCCACCGGCGCCGGCTGCGCGCGACGCAGCAGCGCCCGCACGCGCGCCACCAGCTCGCGCGGGCTGAAGGGCTTGGCGAGGTAGTCGTCCGCGCCCAGCTCCAGGCCCAGCACGCGGTCCATCTCGTCGCTGCGCGCGCTCAGCACGATGACAGGCAGGGCCTTCAGCGGCCCGGCGCGCAGTTCGCGGCACAGGTCCAGGCCGTGGCCGTCCGGCAGGCCGATGTCCAGGATCAGCAGCTCCGGCGCCGGGCCGCGGCGCAGCCGCTCGCGGGCCTCGGCCAGCCAGCCGCGGTGCTCCACGGCAAAGCCCTCGCGGCGCAGCGCGAACGCGACCGTGTCCGCGATGGCGGGGTCGTCCTCCAGCAGCAGGATGCTGGCGGTCACGCGCGCCAGCCCCGGGTCAGTGCGGCCACCAGCGCCGCGGCGCTGCCGGGGCTGCGGTTCAGCGGCAGCGCCTGGCCGGCCCACAGGCTGATGAAGTCGGCCTGGCCCGCCTTCGCGGCGGCCTGGCGCAGCGGGCGGCTGGCGGCGTTGGGCTGCGGGAAGTCCGGCAGCGCCACGCCGTCCAGCGCGCGCGTGACGCGGTTGGCCAGGCCGCGCGCGAGGCGGCCGGAGAAGGCGCGGGTCAGCGTGGAGTCGGCATCGCGCGCTGCCAGCAGCGCGGCGCGGTAGGCCGGCGACAACGGGCATTCGTCCACCAGCAAGAAGGCCGTGCCCACCGTCACCGCACTCGCGCCCAGCGCCTGCGCTGCCGCGACGCCACGCGCGTCCGCGATGCCGCCGGCCGCGATGACCGGGACGTCCAGCGCGTCGACCAGCTGCGGTACAAGCGCCATCGTGCCGATCAGCGCGCCTTCGCTCGACCCGAGGAAGCCGCCGCGGTGACCGCCGGCCTCGTAGCCCTGTGCGATGACGGCATCCACGCCGCTGGCCTGCAGCGGCAGGCCCTCGGACACCTGCGTGGCCGTGCCCAGCACGGTGAAGCCCTGGGCCTGCAGCGCCGCCACGCGCGCCGCGCCCGGGTCGCCCATGACGAAGCTGATGGCGGCCGGCCGGGCCGCGATGGTGGCGGCGAGCTGGGCTTCGAAGTCTTCCTCGAACTGCGTGGGCTGGGCCGGCGCCGGCAGGCCCAGCTCAGCATGCCAGGCGGCCAGGCGCGCGAGGTAGGCGTCCAGCGCGGCGTCGTCGCGCCGCCAGGGCTGGGGGCAGAACAGGTTGATGCCGAAGGGCTTGTCGGTGCGCGCCCGGATGTCGGCCGCGATCTCGGTGATGCGTGTCGGCGCCAGATAGGCCGCCCCCAGTTGCCCGAAGCCGCCGCCCGCGGACACGGCGGCCACCAGTGCGGCGCTGGCGGCCTCGCCGGCCATCGGTGCCATCCAGACGGGCGGGAGGTTGAACAGGCTCATGCAGCGCGCCCCTAGCGGCCGCCCGCGAGCGCGGGGAACAGCTTGATGAGGCCGTCGGCCAGCAGCTCCACGGCCAGTGCCGCGAGGATGAGGCCCATCAGCCGGGTCATGATGTTGATGCCGGTCTGGCCCAGCACCTTGGCAATCTTGCTGCTGGCGGAGAAGGTGATGAAGGTCACCGCGGTGACGACCACGCCGTAGCCGCACAGGATGGCCAGCTCCCACCAGACGCGCGTCTTGTCCGCGTAGATGACCATGGTCGAGATGGTGGCCGGCCCGGTCAGCAGCGGGATGGCCAGCGGCACGACGGCGATGCTGGCGCCCGCGTCCACCTTGCTGTCGCCGTCGCTGACGTCCTGCGGCCTGGCCTCGGCCGGCTTGGCGTTGAGCATCTGCAGCGAGCTGATCAAGAGCAGGCAGCCGCCGCCGACCTGGAAGCTGGCCAGCGAGATGCCGAAGAACTCGATGATCTTCAGCCCGAACAGCGCCGACAGCGCAATGACGATGCCGGCCGTGCTGGCGCTGACCAGGATGGTCCGGCGCCGCTGTTCGCGCGTGAGGCCACTGGTGAAGTGGATGAAGAAGGGCACCACGCCCACGGGGTTCACGATGGCCAGCAGCGCGACGAGGGGCTTGTAGATGTCCATGGCGGGCGAGGCTACCATCGCCGCGCGGTCGCCCACCGAGGTCTTCGCCTGCCTTGACCGGCAAGCACTCCGGGGCAACCCCGGGGGTTGGAAGTTCGCCGCCCTGCAGGGCACGAGGCGCGGGGCGCCTGGCGCCCGACACCTCACGCATCACCCGTCGCTCAGGTGGCGGCCGCACCTTTTCTTTCTTCAGCCAGGGGATGACGGGTGAACCACGCCCGCAGGATGACGGCGCGGGCGCTGGCCCGCGCGATGCAGGCCGGCGCGCACCGAGAGGACGCGCTGGCGGCGCGCATGGCCGCCTGCCTGGACGCCCGCCC
>DASWWC010000229.1:0-2244 GCA_036401055.1 Roseateles sp. | reverse complement strand
AGGCTGCAGAAGAGGTCTTGCCTGTCTTGCATGCGAGGCATCAGCCCCGCATCCCCTCATTGGAAAATACGTTCGACTGGGTGCTTGAATGCACCCAAACAAAACCGCCCCGAGAAACTCGAGGCGTTTTGCTCTTGGCGCGCGTTCCAGCCGTTTTGACACGGACTGGTGAGGCGGGTTTTGCCTTTGGGGCCCGGGCGCGCCGCTCAGTGGTCCTCGGACACCTGCGTCAGATTGACGTTCAGCGTCTTGGTCGGGATGTCGAAGTCCAGCTCGAAGTACAGCCGCCAGGTGGTGCCCGTGCCCATGCTGGGCTCGTCGATGTAGGCCTTCCAGCCCTTGCCCGGCTGCTCGTGGCACTGGTGCTTGGCGAACTTCGGGTCCCAGCCCTTGCTGCTGCCGCTGCCGCCCACGTAGCTGTAGCTGGCGGTCTTGCCCATCTGAGTCATCAAGTCCTTCAGGTCAGCGATGAAGTTGGCCGGGCAGGCCTTCAGGTTGGCGCCGCGCAGATGCACTTTCACGTGCGGCGGCTTGCTGTTGCGCTTGATGGCACGCGGCGTCTTGTCGCCGCTGGCGGGCGCGGCGATGGCGAGCTTGAACTTCAGCATGCGGTCCCACAGCTCCAGCTCTACGTTGTAGGTGCCGGGCTCCTCCAGGTTGCTGGTGATCTTGCGCGGCTTGCCGGGCGACTTGACGCCGGACTCCGCCACGACGGTCTCCCACAGCCGGGCCTGCCAGCGCACGGCGTCGACGAACTTGCCGTCCAGATCCAGCTCGGCGTTGGTGGTCTTGAAGTTGAAGGTCTTGCCGTTGAGCTTGCTTTCCAGCTCGCCCATGACCTTGGCGGACAGCTCGGTCGCGCTGAGATCGATGTGTGCCTTGGCCATGACGTGGCTCCATGCAGTTAGCGTGCTGCATGGGTGACCGGCGGCGGGCCATGGTTCCAGCCGTTACTTGCGCACGTTGTCCAGGTCCGGCGGCGGCGTGTAGCCGAGGTCGCGGGCGCGCGCCTCGAACTGCGAGGCCAGCAGCGGCTGGCCCGTGCTGCGGAAGTGCAGCGCCAGCTCATAGCTGGCGATGCCGTTGCCTAAAGCGACGGCGAACTGCAGCCAGCCCTCGTAGCGCGAGCGCGTGGCCGACGAGTCGCCGAAGCTGCGGCAGCGCGCGGCCATGCGGGCCGCCGCGTCCTTGTCGCCGCGGCCGCAGCGCAGCAGGTCCTGGCGCTGCTCGCCGGGCATGTCGTCGGTGAGCGTGAACGCGGCGCGGTACAGCCGCACGTCGCTGCGCTTGAGCGCCGCCACGGCCGTGCGGGCACCGTCGCGCGCCACCTGCACGCCGGGCGCGAAGCGGCTCTGCGGGCGCGCCGCCAGGAAGCCCTCGCACAGCTGCACCACTTCGGCCGGCCACGCCATCTGCTCCAGCTTCTTCAGCCAGTCTTCCTCGTCGATGTCGGCGACGACCGGCGCCGCCACGCCGGCCCGCTTGGGCTCCACGGTCAGGCGCACGCGCGTGTGGTCGGCGATGAAGGGGTCCTGCGCCAGCTCGCGCACGGCCGCCACCGGGTGCTTGAGCATGGTCTCGCGCACGTCGGTGCGCACCAGGTGCATCAGCTCGGGGAAGGTGGTCTCGCCCGACACGCTGCCCATCAGCTTCACCAGCGAGCCGGTGTAGAAGGTGTTCTGCGTCTCGACGGCCGGTGCAAGGGCCGGCTTGCCGGCGCCGGTGGAGAAGCTGATGAGGCAGCCCGGCGGCGCCTCGACCTGGTTCAGCCCCACCACCTCGCCCGCGCGCAGGCCGGTGCGGCAGGCGTCCACGACGGCAATGATCATGCCCTCGCGCCGCGGCGGCAGGCGGCGCACCACATCGCTGAGCAGCTGCACGCTGCCTGTCTGCAGCAGCTCGCCCTTGGCCGACGGGTTCAGGCCCGCGGGCAGCAGCAGGTTGGAGGCATCCACCTGCACGCCGTGGCCGCTGAAGTAGAAAAAGATGGTTGCGTCCGCGGGGCTGGCGGCGGCCTCGGTGATGAAGGCGTCCAGCGCGCGCCGCGCGGCGGGCAGGTCCAGGTCCAGCGCCGTCGTGACCTTGAAACCGCGGCGCGCCAGCGCGCCTTCGAGGTCGCGCAGGTTCTTGGGGATGGGCGGCAGGTCGAAGGGCTGCGGATAGGCGCGGTTGCCCAGCAGCAGCGCCAGGCGGATCTCGCTGCTGGGCGCCGGCGGCTCGGCGGCCCGCGCCGGCGCGGGCGCT
>DASWWC010000228.1:0-3789 GCA_036401055.1 Roseateles sp. | reverse complement strand
CTGCCGCCTGGCGCAACCCCGAGGCGCTGACGCAGCGCGTGCAGCTGGCCACCACGCTGGGCCAGCGCAGCGGCATCAGCGCCGAGCGGCTCGGCAGCACGCTCGGCGCCGCGCTCAGCGAGCCCACGCGCCGCACGCTGGCCGCCGAGCCGGCCGGCCAGCAGGTGGCCCTGCTGCTGGCCTCCCCCGACTTCATGAAAAGGTGAGCACGATGCTGCGTCGACAACTGCTGCACTTCGGTGCCTTCACGCTGGGCGGCCTGCCCGTCTCGCTGGTGCGCGCGCAAGGTGGCGCGCAGAAGAAGCTGGTCGTCGTCATGCTGCGCGGTGCGGTGGACGGCCTGTCCGTCGTCGCGCCCTACGGCGAGCGCGACTACGCCGACGGCCGGCCGCAGATCGCGCTGGCCGCACCCGGCGCCGAGGACGGGCTCATCAGGCTGGACTCGCTGTTCGGCCTGCACCCGTCGCTGGCCATGCTGAGGCGCCACTGGGACGGCGGCCAGCTGGCCTTCGTGCACGCCAGCGGCTCGCCCGACCCGACGCGCTCGCACTTCGACGCGCAGGACTACCTGGAGTCCGGCACGCCGGGCCGTAAGTCCACGCCCGACGGCTGGATGAACCGCCTGCTGGCCGCGCTGCCCGGCGAGCCGGCACCCACGCGGGCCATCAGCCAGGGCAGCACGCCGCCGCGCATCTTCTCGGGCACGGCCAGCGTCGCCAGCCTGGGCCTGGGGCCCAACGCGCTGCAGCGCCGAGCCATCGACAACCCGCGCATGCAGGCCGGGCTGGCCAAGCTCTATGCGGGCGATGCGCCGCTCAGCGGCACGCTGCGCGACACCACCGAGGGCCGCGAGGGCATGGCGCGCAGCATGGCGTCCGGCAACGCGATGGGCGGCGGCATGGGCGGCGGGCGGTCGATGGACCCCACGGCCGACGCCGGCGCGCCGTCCGCGCGCAGCTTCGCGGCCGACGCGCTGCGGCTGGGCACGCTGATCCGCAAGGACCCGCACACTCAGCTGGCCTTTACCGCCGTGGGCGGCTGGGACACCCACGTCAACCAGGGCGCTGCGCGTGGCCAGCTGGCCAACCGCCTGGCCAGCCTGGGTGAGGGGCTGGACGCGCTCAGCGTAGGCCTGGGCGACACCTTCAAGGACACGGTCATCGTCGTCGTCAGCGAGTTCGGCCGCACGGTGCGCCAGAACGGCAACGGCGGCACCGACCACGGCCGCGGCAACGTCATGTGGCTGCTGGGCGGCGCCGTGGCCGGCGGCCAGGTGCTGGGCGACTGGCCGGGCCTGGACAAGGCCGCGCTGGCCGACGGCCGCGACCTGGCCGTGACCACCGACTTCCGCCAGGTGCTGGCACCGGTGCTGCAGCGCCACCTGGGCCTGTCGGAAACCGCGCTGGCAACAGTGTTTCCGCAGTCACCGCAGACTTGGCGTCACGCGGACAAGCTGCTGCGCAGCTGAGCCGCGATGGTCAACGCTGGGAGATGGACATGACGCGAATCCCCTTCTCGCCCTTCGGCCTGTGCTGCGCGCTGGCCGTGCTGGCCTACTGCTTCCTCGTCGCCACCGGCATCGCCTGAGACCGGACTGTCCGGACACTGTCCGCGGACAGCGTCCGCGGCGCCAAGTCCTTGATTTTCCGGGGGCGGACCCCCTGGCACATGGCTTGCAAAACCTGCAGCCATGAACACCGGCTTCCGTGACACCTCCGAGCAGGACCGCCCGCTCGCCCCAACCTCCCGGCGCTGGCCGCTGCTGATTGCCGGCGGCGTGGCGCTGGCGGCCTTGCTGGCCTTCACCGTCGGCCCGCGCGTCAAGCGCCTGCTGTCTGCCGACAGCACCGTCAGCGTCGCCCGGCTGGGCATTGCGACGGTGGATGTGGCGCCGCTGACGCGCGACGTGGCCGGCGAGGGCCGCGTGGTCGCCGCGCAGAGCCCCACGCTGTTCGCGCAGGGCGCTGGCACGGCCACGCTGCTGGTCAAGGCGGGCGACCCCGTCAAGCAGGGCCAGGTGCTGGCCCGCGTGGACTCGCCGGAGCTGACCAACCGGCTCGCGCAGGAGCGCAGCAACGTGGACGCGCTGCGCGCCGACCTGGCCCGTGCCGAGGTCGAGGCCCGCCAGCAGGCCGCCGCGCTGCAGAGCGCCTACGAGAACGCCCGCATCGACCAGCAGACCGCGCAGAACGACCTGGCCCGCCAGACCCAGGCCTTCGAGGCTGGCGCCACCGCGCGCATGCAGGTGGATCGTGCCCAGGACGCATTGGCCAAGGCCAGGCTGGCGCTGGACCAGGCCGCCGGCCTGCGCGGCCTGAAGACCGACAGCCTGAAGCTGGATGTGCAGGCCAAGCAGAGCGCCCTGTCGCGCCAGCAGCTGCTGGTGGCCGACCTGGAGCGCCAGGTGGGCGAGCTGCAGGTGCGCTCGCCGGTGGACGGGCAGGTGGGCCAGCTCTTCATCGCCGACCGCACGAACGTGGCCCGCGACGCCAAGCTGCTGTCGGTCATCGACCTGTCGGCGCTGGAGGTGCAGATGCAGGTGGCCGAGAGCTTCGCCCGCGAGCTGCAGCCCGGCATGCCCGGCGAGATCAGCGGCAACGGCCAGCGCTGGCAGGGCCAGGTCAGCTCGGTGTCGCCCGAGGTCGTCAACGGCGAGGTCAGCGCACGGCTGCGCTTTGCCGGCGCGCAGCCGGAGCAGCTGCGCCAGAACCAGCGCCTGAGCGTGCGCGTGCTGCTGGACCGCCGCGACCAGGTGCTGGGCGTCACGCGCGGCAGCTTCGTCGACGAGGGCGGTGGCAGCTATGCCTACGTGCTGCGGGGCGGCGTCGCCGAGAAGGTGGCCGTCAAGCTGGGCGCGCGTTCGCTGGAGCGGGTGGAGGTGGTGTCGGGCCTGAAGGCCGGCGACCGCGTCGTCATCTCCGGCACCGACAACTTCAAGAGCGCGGACCGCGTGCTCGTCTCTGATTGAACCAAGGAAGAACCATGCTCCAGATGGAAAAACTGCAGAAGGTCTACCGCACCGAGATGGTCGAGACCTACGCGCTGCGCGACTTCAACCTGACGGTGAAGGAGGGCGAGTTCGTCGCCGTGACCGGCCCGTCGGGCTCGGGCAAGACCACCTTCCTGACCATTGCCGGGCTGCTGGAAGCCTTCAGCGCGGGCGTCTACAAGCTGGACGGCATCGACGTCAGCCGCATGGGCGACGCCGAGCGCTCGCGCATCCGCAACCAGAAGATCGGCTTCATCTTCCAGGCCTTCAACCTCATCCCCGACCTGAACGTTCTGGACAACATCGAGGTGCCGCTGCGCTACCGCGGCATGGGCGGCACCGAGCGCCGCAAGCGCGCTGCCGACGCGCTGGCCCGCGTCGGCCTGTCGGCGCGCGCCAAGCACTACCCGAACGAGCTGTCTGGCGGCCAGCAGCAGCGCGTGGCCATCGCCCGCGCGCTGGCCGGCGAGCCGCGCCTGCTGCTGGCCGACGAGCCCACCGGCAACCTCGACAGCGCGATGGCGCGCAGCGTCATGGAGCTGCTGGAGGAGCTGCACCGCGACGGCGCCACCATCGTCATGGTCACGCACGACCCGCAGCTGGCGGCCCGCGCGCAGCGCAACGTGCACGTCATCGACGGCCAGGTCGTGGACCTCAGCGCCGAACTGAAGATGGCCATTCCGGCCTGAGCTCACGATGCGAATCTCCCTCATCGTCCTCGCGCTGCTGGCCGCCACCGCAGCCCGCGCCGACGACCTGCTGCAGGTCTGGGCGCAGGCCCGCGCGGCCGACCCGCTGCT
>DASWWC010000227.1:0-36763 GCA_036401055.1 Roseateles sp. | reverse complement strand
GATTCAAATCTAATTTCCGTGAGCGTTTAAAGTCCGAAGGACTGTTATCAGTCACCTGACAACATCACTTCGCCTCAAACGCCCACGCTTATCGGCTGCTAATTCTTAAAGAACATCGCAAACTTCAGAGTCTTAACTCTTCGTTTTGCGTCGCTGACATCGTTTTGTTGTCAGCAGCAAAGAAGCGAGATTCTAATCTGCTTTTTTGCTTGTCGTCAAGTATTTTTGAAAATTTCTTTTCTCAACACTTGTCGACTTGCTTTCCCTGTCGCCTCAAACAACTCGCTTTCGCAATTTGTTGTCAGCAGCAAAGAGATGGGATTGTGACCTGCTTTCGCATTCGTCGTCAAGCACTTTTGAAAAATTATTTCGAAGCACTCGGCGACTCTCTCAAGCCCACCCGAACCTTTCGGCTCGCTTCGCCAACTCAGTCCTGCGTCTTTCAACTCAGTGCTGTGATCAGCGAAGCCCACGACTGTAGCACAGGAATTTTTAGGCAGGCAATAGATTTCAGAAATTTCGCTCTTCGGGTTGAAGAACACCTGTGACGAGGGTGACGTCACAGGTGTTTGAATGAGCCGCCCCGGAATCCTTGGAGCACAACTGCAGCGGAAGGGCTTGCCGCCCTCGCGTCCACCTGTATGTCTCAACCTTCTCCGTCAGGCTTCTTCCTGAAAGGCCTCTTGCCGCTTGCTCTTGATGGAGGGCAGCATGACGACCACGATCATCAAGGCCGCAGCAATCAGCAACCCCGCCGACAGCGGTCGGGTCAGGAAGGTGCTCCAGTCACCCCGCGCCAGCAGCAAGGCGCGGCGCAGGTTCTCTTCCATCATGGGGCCCAGGATGAATCCGAGCAGCAGCGGTGCCGGCTCGCAGCTCAACTTGTAGAAGACGTACCCCACCAGTGCGAAGCCGGCCGTCATGTAGACATCGAAGTTGTTGTTGTTCAGCGAGTAGGTGCCGATGCAGCAGAACACCACGATGGCCGGGAACAGAAACCGGTAGGGCACCGTCAGCAGCTTGATCCAGATACCAATCAGCGGCAGGTTCAGCACGATGAGCATCAGGTTGCCCAGCCACATCGACGCGATCAGGCCCCAGAACAGCTCGGGGTTGCTGGTCATGACCTGGGGGCCCGGCTGGATGCCCTTGATGGTCATCGCACCGACCATCAGCGCCATGACCGCATTCGGCGGTATGCCCAGCGTCAGCATCGGGATGAAGCTCGTCTGCGCGCCTGCGTTGTTGGCGCTCTCCGGTCCGGCCACGCCCTGGATCGCGCCCTTGCCGAATGGCACCCGGGGGTTGCGGACGACTTTCTTCTCCAGCGTGTAGGACGCGAATGCCGCCAGCAGTGCCCCCCCGCCCGGCAGCACACCCAGCACCGATCCCAGCGCCGTGCCGCGCAGCACGGCGGGCCAAGCATCCTGGAAATCCTCGCGGGTGGGCCACAAGCCCTTCACCTCCTTGGTGAAGACCTCGCGCTGCTCGGCGGGCTGCCCCAGATTGGCAATGATCTCGCCGAAGCCGAACACGCCCATGGCGATAACGACGAAGCCGATGCCATCGGTCAGCTCCGGGATGTCAAAGGAAAAACGAGCCGTGCCGGTAATGACGTCCGTGTTGATCTGCCCCAGCAACAGGCCCAGCACGATCATCGCGATGGCCTTCAGCAGCGAGCCCGAGGCCAGCACGACAGCGCCCACGAGGCCCAGCACCATCAGCGAGAAATACTCGGCCGAACCGAACTTGAAGGCCAGCTCGGTCAGCGGTGGCGCGAAGGCCGCGATGATGACCGTGCCGACGCAGCCTGCGAAAAAGCTGCCCAGACCTGCCGCCGCGAGCGCCGCGCCGGCACGGCCGCGACGAGCCATCTGGTAGCCATCGATGGCCGTCACGACCGAACTGGACTCGCCCGGCACATTGATCAGGATGGCGGTGGTCGAACCGCCGTACTGCGCGCCGTAATAGATGCCGGCCAGCATGATCAGCGCGGGCGTCGCGTCCAACGTGTAGATGGACGGCAGCAGCATCGCGATGGTGGCGACCGGTCCCAGGCCCGGCAACACGCCGATCAGCGTGCCCAACACGGCACCGAAAAAGGCATAGAAGAGATTTTGCAGACTCAGTGCGGTCTGCAAGCCCAGCCCGAGGTTGTTCAGCAATTCCATGGGCGTCCTCAGCCGTTGAGATAGATGGGCCAGACCGGAATGGTCAGCTTCAGGCCCAGGATGAACAACGCCCAGCTGCCTGCGGTGAGCACGACGCTGCTGAACAGCACGTCACGCCAGCGGAACTCCTGGCTCGCCAGGGAGGACAGAAGAATGGTCAGCGGCAGCGTGCAGATCAGTCCCAGGCGCGGCAGAGACAGACCGAACAAAGTGATGGCCGCCAGGATCACGAGCAGCGGTCGCCAGGCGATCTTGCCTATCGGGTCCCCGCCCTCCGACTCCAGGGTCAAGGCCTTGAACAGCACCAGCGCCCCCAGCAACGCCAGCAGCACGCCCAGCCCGAAAGGGAAGTAGCCCGGCCCAGGCTGGGCCGAGGTGCCGAAGGAGTACTCCGTCGCACCCCACGCAAAGCCCAGACCTGCTGCAAGGAACAGTAGTCCAGACCAGAAGTCCCGCTGACTCTTGATCTTCATCGCTTCTTGTCTCCAAGGCACCGCGGGAGGGCGCCAACTACGCCGGGCGATTCTGTCAGCGGGGGGCAGGCACCAGCCTGTGGATTACACGTATCAGCCTTCCCAGGCCGGCGTGCTTCGCAGCACCTCTTCCACCGTCGTCACGCCCTCGGCGACCTTCATCGCGCCGGCAAGTCGTAGCGGGCGCAACCCTTCCTGCATGGCCTGGCGACGCAGTGCGCCGAGATCGGCCATCGATCCTTTCACGCCCTCGGTCACCGTCAGCAACTCATACAAGCCGGCGCGGCCGCGGAAGCCGGTGTTGCGGCACTCCAGGCAGCCCACCGGCTTGTACGGCTTCACGCCGCCACCCAGGCGCCAGTGCTTCACCAGTTCGTTGAGGCTTTCGCGCGTGACCAGCGGATCCGGCTGCTTGCAATGCACACACAGCGTGCGGACCAGGCGCTGCGCCAGCACGCCGATGATGGTCGCGCTGATCAGGTAAGTCGGCACGCCCAGATCCTGCAAGCGCGTGATGGCCGACACCGAGTCGTTGGTGTGCAGCGTGCTGAAGACCAGGTGGCCAGTCAGCGCCGCCTGGATGGCCATCTCCGCCGTCTCCAGGTCGCGGATTTCGCCGACCATGATGATGTCCGGGTCCTGCCGCATCAGCGCACGCAGACCTTCCGCGAAGCCGAAGTCCAGCTGGTTCTGTACCTGGGTCTGGTTGAAGGCCGGCTCGATCATCTCGATCGGGTCTTCGATGGTGGTCACATTGACCTCGTCCGTCGCCAGCCGCTTCAGCGTGGAATACAGCGTGGTGGTCTTGCCGCTGCCGGTCGGCCCGGTCACCAGGATGATGCCGTGGGGCTGCTTGACCAGGCTTTCCCAGCGGTCCGAGTCGTGCTGGCCAAAGCCCAGCGACGCCAGGTCCTTGACCGCCGTGTCGGGGTCGAAGATGCGCATGACCATCTTTTCGCCGAAGGCCGTGGGCAGCGTGGACAAGCGCATTTCGACTTCGTCACCGGCCGGGTTGCGCGTCTTGATGCGGCCGTCCAGCGGGCGGCGCTTCTCCACCACGTCCATGCGGCCCAGCAGCTTGATGCGCGAGGTCATCGCGCTCATCACCGTGGGCGGCAACTGGTAGACCGTGTGCAGCACGCCGTCGATGCGGAAGCGGATGACACCCATCTCGCGGCGCGGCTCCAGGTGGATGTCGCTGGCGCGCTGGTCGAAGGCGTACTGCCACAGCCAGTCCACCACCTGAACGACGCCCTGGTCGTTGGCATCCAACTGCTTGTTCGTGCGGCCCAGCTCGACCAGCTGCTCGAAACTCGCCACCTGGCTCTGCTCGCCGGCCTTGGTGGCGGCGCGCACGGAGCGGGCCAGCGTGAAGAACTCGGTCGTGTAGCGCGCGATGTCCAGCGGGTTGGCCACCACCAGCCGGACCGGCTTGCGCACATGCGACTCGATCTGCGCGACCCAACTGGTGTCGAACGGTTCGGAGGTCGCCACGGTCACATCGTTGATGCCGAACTGCACCGGCAGGCAGCGCTTGGCCTCGGCGTAGCCGATGGACATCACGTCGCCCACGCGACCCACATCCACTTTCAAAGGATCGATGCGCAGATAGGGCAGCCTGGCGCGCACGGCCAGCCATTCCGACAGCGCCTCCACGTCCATGGTCTTGCCGGTGGCCAGTTGCACCAGGTTGGCATGGCCCAACCGCACCAGCGGATGCAGCGAGCTGTCGCCGGCGCCCAGGCGCTGCTCGGTGCGCTGCACCTGGGACTCGTCGATGAGGCCGTCCTCCAACAGCCATTTCAGCAGCGTGCGCCACTCCAGGCGGCCGTCGGACTTGGGTGCGGTAGCCAAGGGCTTGGGCTTGGTCGTCATCGGCGGATGAAGTCAGAGGGCGTTGAGGATGCTCATCGGCAGCGGTTGCACCAGACGCAGCCATTTGCGGGCCGGCAGCTTGAAGCGCGATTCGATATTAGCCGCGCGCTGCTCCAGCACGTCGCGGTGCGGCACCTGGACGCCACGGGCGGCCACCACCACCGTGTTGCCCTCCTTGGTGGGCGCCAGGCTCCAGACCTGGTCCGAGCCGAAGGCGCGCGCGATGCGCAAGGCGCTGCGGGCAAAGCTGGCACTGCGGCCGAACAGGTTGACCGTCATCAGCCCGCCATCGGCCAGCACGCCGCGGCAGGCCGCATAGAAGGCCTCGTCGTCCAGCACCGGGCCTGCGGCCTCGTGGTCGTACAGGTCCACATTCAGCACGTCCACGGTCTGCAGGTTCGCGTCGTCGTTGACCCAGGCCTCGGCATCGCCATTGACGACCGACAGCCGCGCATCGTCGGCCGGCAGCCGGAACCACTGCCGGCAAGCAGCGATGACCTCGGGGTTCAGCTCCACCGCCGTGGTGCGCATCTTCAGCTGGCCGTGGCTGAAGCGCGTCAGCGCCGCGGCGCCCAGGCCCAGTTGCACCGCGTGGCCCTGCCCCAGCTCGGCCTGGTCCCGCCACAGCATCCACGCGCACATGCGCTGGATGTACTCCAGCTCCAGCTGATCGGGCTTGCGAATGCGCATGGCCCCCTGCACCCAGATCGAGTCCAGGTGCAGGAAGCGCACGCCGTCGAATTCACTCAAGGTCGCGGGCGCCCAGGTCTTGGGTTTGGATTTCATGCGGCCATCATCCCAGGTCAGCGCAGGTGCGGCACCAACGCCTCGCGCCAGGCGGCGAGCTTGTCGGCCAGGCTGAGGCCCGCGTGTGCCGGACTGGTGGACGGCAGCCGCAGCACCGGCAGGCCGGGATCGCCCAGCAGCGCCAGCGTTTCCTTGTGCGCCAGCGCGCCATTGCAGGCGATGGCGCGCAGCGCCGGCAGGCGGCGCAGCAATGCCGGCAGGTCGCTGGGCTGGGCATTCACGATGGCCGTGTCCAGGCTGCCGTCGCGCTGGCAGGACGCCACCGCATCCCACACGCCCACGCGGTGTTGCAGCAAGACCTGCAGCCGCTGCGCATAGGGCCGCGCAGGCAGGTTGGCCTCGTCCAGCAGCGCCGCCATCACCGGCCAGAAAGCGTTGCGCGGATGGGCGTAGTACTGCGCCGCCTGCAGCGAGGCCACGCCCGGGAAGCTGCCCAGCACCAGCACGCGCACCCGCGCGTCGAAGACCGGGGCCAAGCCGGTCAGCCGGTCAAGGTCGGGCGCTGGGACCGAGGGGGTGGTCAGCGCGGCACGAGGCTGCGAGGATGCGCGGGCTTTCAAGGTGGACGGGTCCATGACATCGACGACGCAGTGTCTCAGCCTCATGCGAAGCGTTGAACCTGCTGCCACTGGACGCAGACGACGGGCGCAGCGGCACGCTGCGCGTGGGCGACCGTGTCGAGCTGTCACTCGACTTCGACAATCTCTGATCCTCAAACTCCAAGGGAGAACACAAGCATGAACTCTGAAGCCATCTGGACCTTCCTCAGCACACAGGGCGCCGACTTCGGCCTCAAGGTGCTGGCCGCCATCGCCGCCTGGGTCGTGGGCCGATGGCTCATCTCGCTGTCGCTGCGCCTGTTCTCCGCCGCGCTGCTGCGCGGCAAGCGCATCGACTCGACGCTGGTCACCTACCTGCGCTCCATCCTGAGCGTGCTGCTCAACATCGTGCTCATCCTGAGCATCCTGGACATCTTCGGCGTCAAGACCACCTCCTTCGCCGCGCTGCTGGCGGGCGCCGGCCTGGCCATAGGCACGGCCTGGGGCGGGCTGCTGACCCACTTCGCCGCCGGCGTCTTCATGCAGGTGCTGCGGCCGTTCAAGGTGGGCGACTTCGTGCAGGCCGGTGGCGTGACCGGCACGGTGACCGAGATCGGCCTGTTCGGCACCACCATCACCAGCCCGGACAACGTGCACACCATCGTCGGCAACAACACCGTGTTCGGCGGCTCCATCCAGAACTTCTCGACGCTGCCGCACCGCCGCGTGGACTGCGTGGCCAAGGTCGCCAACAGCGTGGATCCGCTGGACGCCATCGCGCGGCTGCGCCCCGCCATCGCCGCCATTGCCAACGTGCTGGACAAGCCTGCGCCCGACATCGAGATCCTGCAGTTCACGCCCGAAGGCCCGCTGCTGTGCGTGCGCCCCTACTGCCACACCGACCACTACTGGCAGGTCTACTTCGACACCCACAAGGCCATCGTCGCCACCTTCGGCGCGGCGGGCTACCCGGTGCCGGAGACGCCCATCAGCCCGCGCAACCGCTGAGCCGCGGCAGCGCCGTGCGCGCATTGGCGCCGGTGACGGCGGCGGTCTGTTCCAGCGTCCAGCCGCGCAGCTCGGCCAGGCTCTGCGCAATGCGCGGCAGTTCGGCCGGCTCGTTGCGCGCGGTCTCGCCCGCGGCGCGCTGCTCGGCCGTCTTGTAGAGCCAGTGCGGCGGGATGTCCGGCGCGTCGGTCTCCAGCACCAGCGCCTCGTCGGGCAGCATGGTGGCCAGCCGGCGTATTTGCAGTGAGCGCTCGAAAGTCAGTGTGCCGCCAAAGCCCAGCTTGAAGCCCAGGTCGATGAAGTGCTGAGCCTGCTGCTCGCTGCCATTGAAGGCGTGCGCGATGCCGCCCTGCGTGAAGCCCGCGCGGCGCAGGCCGGCCAGCAACTGGTCGGCGCTGCGGCGCACATGCAGGATGACCGGCAGGCCGAAGCGCTTCGCGAGCTTCAGCTGCTCCACGTAGAAGCGCTGCTGCGTGTCGGCATCAATGCCCGGCACGAAGAAGTCCAGCCCGATCTCGCCCACCGCCACCAGGCGCGGGTCGATGTGGTGCGTGGCCAGCGCCTCGGCCAGCACCGCTAGGTCGCCCTCGGCGGCACGCATGACGTACAGCGGGTGGATGCCCAGCGCGTAGGTGAAGCCCTGGCGGATGGCCAGCAGGCGCACGGTGTCGAAGTTGGATGCCTCGACCGCCGGGATGACGATCTGCGTCAGCCCCGCGCCTCGTGCCCGTGCGACGACGGTGTCACGGTCGGCGTCGAACTCGGGCGCGTCGAGATGGCAGTGGGTATCGATCCACATGCCTTGCGTTCCGCCTCAGCGGAAGACGACAGTCCGGTTGCCGTTCAGCAGCACGCGGTGCTCCGCATGCCACTGGATGGCCCGCGCCAGTGCCACGCATTCCATGTCGCGGCCGATGCCCACCAGTTGCTCGGGCGGCATGCTGTGGTCGATGCGGGCCACTTCCTGCTCAATGATCGGACCTTCGTCCAGGTCGCTGGTCACGTAGTGGGCCGTCGCGCCGATGAGCTTCACGCCACGCTCGTAGGCCTGGTGATAAGGCTTGGCGCCCTTGAAGCTGGGCAGGAAGCTGTGGTGGATGTTGATGGCGCGGCCCGACAGGTCACGGCACAGCTCGGGCGACAGGATCTGCATGTAGCGCGCCAGCACCACCAGGTCGATCTTGTTCTCGGCCACCACCTCGCGGATCTTGGCCTCCTGCGCGGCCTTCTGCTCGTCCGTCGCGCCCAGCAGCGGGAAGTGATGGAACGGGATGTTGTGCGACGCCGCGAGTTGGTAGAACTCGCGGTGGTTGGACACGATGGCCGGGATCTCGATGGGCAGGTGCCCCGTCTTCACGCGGAACAGCAGGTCGTTCAGGCAGTGGCCCAGCTTGGACACCAGCAGCAGCACGCGCGTCTTGCGGGCGCGGGCGACCAGCTCCCAGTCCATGCCGAACTCGGCCGCCAGCGGCGCGAAGGCAGCCTGCAGTGCGGCTTCTTCGGCCGAGGCCTCGAACTCGATGCGCATGAAGAAGCGCGCATGGTCGGCGTCGCCGTGCTGGTGCGACGTGAGGATGTTGCCACCCTGCTGCAGCAGCATGCCGGTGACGGCATGCACGATGCCGGCGCGGTCGGGGCAGGAGAGCTTGAGGATGAAGCGCGGGGTCGTCATGGGCAACAAGATCAGGTGAACTGGCCCGCCACCAGGCGCAGCTGCCGGTCGCAGCGCGCCGCGAGGTCGCGGTCATGGGTGACAAGAATGAAGGCGGTGCCGAGGTGGCGTGCACGCTCCAGCATCAGCGCGAAGACGGCGTCGGCCGTGTCGCGGTCCAGGTTGCCGGTGGGCTCGTCGGCCAGCACACAGGCCGGGCGCGTGACCAGCGCCCGCGCGATGGCCACGCGCTGGCGCTCACCGCCGGACAGCTCGGCCGGCCGGTGCTGCACGCGGTCCTTCAGGCCCACCTGCGCCAGCATCTGCGCGGCCGTCTCGCGCGCCTGCGCGGGCGGCTGGCGGCGGATGCGCAGCGGCATGGCCACGTTGTCCAGCGCCGAGAACTCCGGCAGCAGGTGATGGAACTGGTAGACGAAGCCCAGCTGCTGGTTGCGCCACGCACCGCGCGCGGCCTCGTCCATGCCGGCCAGCGCCTTGCCCATCAGCGTGACGCCGCCCTGGGTCGGCATGTCCAGCCCGCCCAGCAGATGCAGCAGCGTGGACTTGCCCGAGCCCGAGGCGCCGACGATGGCCAGCGTCTCGCCGCGCTTCACGCTGAGGTCCACGCCGCGCAGCACGGTCACGTCCAGGCCGCCCTCCTGGAAACGGCGGGTCAGGCCGGTGGCTTGGAGAATGACCTCACTCATAGCGCAGCGCCTCCGCCGGTTGCACGCGGCTGGCGCGCCAGCTGGGGTAGAGCGTGGCCAGGAAGGCCAGCACCAGCGAGGTGACGGCAATGGGGATGATGTCGGCCTGCTGCGGGTCGCTGGGCATCTGGCTGATCAGGTAGATGCTGCCCGGCAGGAAGCTGACGTTCAGCATGTGCTCGATGAAGGGCACGATGACGTCCACGTTGAAGGCGATCAGCAGCCCCAGCAGCACGCCGGCCAGCGTGCCGATGACGCCCGACACCGCGCCCTGCACGATGAAGATGCCCATGATGGAGCGCGGGCTGGCGCCCAGCGTGCGCAGGATGGCGATGTCGCTCTGCTTGTCGGTGACCGTCATCACCAGCGTGGACACGAGGTTGAACGCCGCCACCGCAACGATCAGCGTCAGCACGATGCCCATCATGCGCTTCTCGATCTGCACCGCGTCGAACCAGGTCGCGTTGGAGCGGGTCCAGTCGCGCACCCGGATGTCCGGGCCCATGCTGCCGGCGAGCTGGGCGGCCACCGCGCGGGCATCGTGCACGTCGCGCAGCTTCAGCTGCACGCCGGTGGGGCCGCCGGTGCGGTACAGCCGCGCGGCATCGTCGACGTGCACCAGCGCCAGGCTGGAGTCGTATTCGTAGTGGCCGGAGCTGAAGGTGCCGACGACATTGAAGCTCTTGAGCCGCGGCACCACGCCGGCCGGCGTGACCTGGCCACCGGGCGCGACGACGGTGATCTTGTCGCCCTCGCCCACATTGAGCTGGCGCGCCAGCTCGGCGCCCAGCACGATGTTCCAGGCACCGGGCACCAGCTTGGCAAACACGCCGTCCTTCAGCTGCGCGCCCAGGGCGGTGACCTGCGCCTCGTCGGCCGGCGAGATGCCGCGGATGACGGTGCCCCGCATGTCGTCGCCGCGCGCGATCAGGCTCTGCGTCGCGATGAAGGGCGCCGCGCCGATGACGGCTGGGTTCTGCCGCGCCTTGGCCGCGGTGGCCTGCCAGTCGGGCAGGGCCTGGCCGGCATAGTCCAGCAGCTCCACGTGGGCGATGACGTTGAGCATGCGGTCGCGCACTTCCTTCTGGAAGCCGTTCATGACCGACAGCACGACGATGAGGGCCATGACCCCCAGCGCAATGCCGATCATGGATGCGCCGGAGATGAAGCTGATGAAGGCGTTGCGCCGCCCACCGCGGCCGGCGCGGATGTAGCGCCAGCCGACCTGGAGTTCAAAAGGCAGGGCCATCAGTCGGATGTGCAGGGGAACAGCATGGGGCCGGGATGGTAACTGGGCGCCCTGGCGAGAATGCGCCCACCCTCCTTCAGGAACCGCGATGAAGCGCTTCTCCGTCCCGCTGGCGGCCTGTCTGCTGACAAGCACGCTGGCCGCCGCCCAGCCCGACCTGGTGGTCCTCGTGCGCCACGCCGAGCGCGCGGCCGAGCCCGCGGGTGATCCGGCGCTCACCCCCGCCGGCGAGCAGCGGGCGCAGGCGCTGGCCCAGGCGCTCGCCGGGCTGCGGGTGAACGCCATCATCACCACGCAGTTCCGCCGTACGCGCGACACGGGGGCGCCGCTGGCCCGGGCGCTGGGCGTGCAGCCGCTGGTGATCGACACCAAGGCCGGCCATGTGCAGGCCATGGCAGACGCCGTGCGCGCGCAGACCGGCGTGGTGCTGGTCGTGGGCCACAGCAACACCGTCACCGCGGTGCTGGCGGCGCTGGGCGGCCCCAAGCTGGCGGAGCTGTGCGAGACCAGCTTCCATCACGCCTTCGTGCTGCAGCCGGCCGAGCAGCCGCCACGCTGGGCGCAGTTCAACTACGGTCAGGCGAGTGCTCCGCCGTCCGCGGGTTGCCTCTGACTCAATGCAGCAACTGCTCGACTTCGGCGGCGGGGTCGCCGGCGGCGGCCACCTTGGCGGCCAGCATGTCGAGGTCCAGGTGCATGTGCTCGATCAACTCAGGCACGGCCACTTTCAGCGCATGCACAGGCTCGTCGTGGTGCTCGGCCGCGTCGGCCAGCACCTCGGCCACGTGCAGCACCGCGGCGATCAGCGAGAACGGGCGGATCTCCAGCGGCGTGTTGGCGTCCTTGAAGGCCTCGACCATGCGGGCCGGGAAATGCCAGTGCGCCGCCAGCGATGCGGTCACATCGGCATGCGTGCAGCCGAAACGGTGCTCCTCCAGCGAGAAGCGGCTGCCGGGCTCGGCGGCGTGGGCCTCCACGTCGGCCACCTGGTGCGGATCGTCGATGGCCATCAGCAGCTGACCGGTGCGCAGCATCAGGCCGGCCAGGTAGGCCGTGTCGGTGGTCGCACCGTCGGCGCCCAGCATGCGGGCCAGGATGCGCGCGTAGTTGGCGGTGGCGATGCTGTGGCGCCAGAAAACAGTGCGGTCCAGGCCCTGCACCTTGGGGAAGGCGCCGCTGAGGCAGGCGGCCATCGCCAGGTTGCGCAAGGTCTCCAGGCCCAGCGCGTGGGCCGCGTCGATGACGGTGGCGATCTGGTGCGAGGGGCTGTAGTGCGCCGAGTTGGCCAGGCGCAGCACCTTGGCGGTCAGCGCGCCGTCCTTTTCGATGAGCGCCGCGATCTGCGCCAGCCCCACGTTGTCGTCGTCGAAGCTCCTCAGCAGCCGGGAGGCCACCTCGGGCATGGTCGGCAGGGCGTTGTGCTTGACGAAGAAACGCTCGGCGGCTGCAGTCATCGCGGACTCCTTCCTGAACTGGGATGCGAACCAGTCTAGGACTAGAGCACCAGCAGCGCGCGGAAATCGTTCACGTTGGTAAAGCTGGGGCCCACGCTCAGTAAATCTCCCAGGGGGGCGAAGAAACTGGCGCTATCGTGAGCGTCCAGCAGCGCCTGCGGGTTCAATCCGAGCGCACGCGCGCGCGCCAGGCTGGTGGGGGTCAGCAGCGCGCCGGCGTGCGGGCCCACGCCGTCGATGCCATCAGTGTCGGCGGCCAGCGCCCAGACGCCGGGCTCGCACTGCAAGGCTAGCGCACAGCCCAGCAGGAATTCGGTCGCGCGGCCGCCCTTCCCCGCTGCTTGGCCGGCTTTCACGGTCACCGTCGTCTCGCCGCCGGACAGGATCACGCAAGGTTTGGCGAAGGGTTCGCCGCGCCGCGCGACCGCGCGGGCCAGCGCCGCGTGCAGGCCGCCAACGACGCGCGACTCCCCCTCGATCTCGTCGCTGAGGATGTGCGCCGCCAGGCCTTGCGCACGGGCATGCTGGGCGGCAGCCTCCAGGCTCATCTGCGGCGTGGCCAGCATCACCAATTCGTGGCCGGCCAGTCGCTCGTCGCCAGGCTTGGGCGTCTCGAACACGCCCGACTCCAGGCCAGCGCGCGCAGCGGCGGGCAGGTCGATTCGATAGCGGCGGCAGATGGCCAGCGCGTCGGCGCAGGTGGTCGGGTCGGCCACGGTGGGGCCGGAGGCGATGACGGCGGGGTCGTCGCCCGGCACGTCGCTGATCGCCAGCGTCAGCACCCGCGCCGGTGCGCAGGCCGCGGCCAGGCGCCCGCCCTTGATGGCGGACAGGTGCTTGCGCACGCAGTTCATCTCGCCGATGGACGCGCCGCTGTTCAGCAGCGCACGGTTGACGGCCTGCTTGTCGGCCAGTGTGAGGCCGGGCGCCGGCAGGCTCAGCAGCGCCGAGCCGCCGCCGGAGATCAGGCAGATGACGAGGTCGTCGGCCGTCAGGCCGCGTGTCAGCGCCAGCAGTTTCTCGGTGGCGGCCAGGCCTGCGGCGTCGGGCACCGGGTGGGCGGCCTCGACGACTTCCAGCCGGCGCGGCCGCCAGCCGGGCGGGATGTGGCCGTAGCGGGTGACCACCAGCCCCGACAGCGGCGCATCGGCCGGCCAAGCCGCCTCCAGCACCTGCGCCATCGCGCCGCCGGCCTTGCCGGCACCCAGCACGACGGTGCGGCCCTTGCTCGGGTCGGGCGGCGACGGCAGGTGCGCAGCCAGCATGCGCTCCGGCAGCGCACGCGCGACGGCCACCTCGTAGAGCTGGCGCAGCAGCGCCCGCGGGTCTGGCGTCATTTCTGCAGCGCCCAGCGGCCCATCAGGGCTCGTTCTTCGTCGGTCATCGCGGTCGCATTGTTCAGCGGCATCAGGCGCTGCACGGCCACCTGCTGGTGGATCTGCGCCTTGTGCGCCGTCAGCGCCTCGGCCGAGTCCAGCCGCACGCCCTTCTGCGCGGCTTCGCCGCTGTGGCACATCAGGCAGCGCTGCGCGGCGATGGCCTGCACCTGCGCCAGCGTGACAGGCGCCACCACGGCGGCAACCGGCTGGGGCTTGGGTGCCATCCAGGCGATCAGCCCAGCCAGCAGCGCCAGCGCGAACGCGACCGCGCCCCAGCTGTTGACGCCCTTGTGCCGCTTCACGAAGAAGATGCGAATGGCCACGCCCGCGGCCATCAGCACGCACAGCACGATCCAGTTTTGTGCGTGCTGGTGCAGCATGCCGTAGTGGTTGCTGAGCATGGCGATCAGCACCGGCAGGCCGAAGTAGGTGTTGTGCACGCTGCGCTGCTTGCCGCGCTGGCCGTGGATGGGGTCGGGCTTCTCGCCGGCACGCATCTGCGCGATGACCTTCTTCTGGCCCGGGATGATCCAGTGCGCTACGTTGGCCGTCATCATGGTCGCCAGCATCGCACCGACGATGAGGAAGGCGGCGCGGCCGGCAAACAGATGACAGGCCAGCCAGCTGGCGCCGATGACGAACACGATGACGACCGCCATCACACGGCCATCGTTGCCGATGCCGCCGTCCGTGGTGCGGCCCAAGGTCTGGCAGGCGATGTCGTAGACCGCCGTGCCGACGACAAGGAAGCCAAGCGCCGCCGCCACCGCGTGCCAGGGCGCGCCCCACTCATGCACGCGGGTGTCGATCAGCATCTGGCTGGGATTGCACAGGTACAGCACCAGGAACAGCGCGAAGCCGCTCATCCAGGTCCAGTAGCTCTCCCAATAGAACCAGTGCAGGTCCTTGGGCAGGTTGCCAGGCGCCACCAGGTACTTCTGCGGGTTGTAGAAGCCGCCGCCGTGCACGGCCCACAGCTCGCCGTCCACGCCCTTGGCCTTCAGCGCGGGGTCGACCGGCTTGACGAGGTGGTTGTCCAGCCAGACGAAGTAGAACGACGCGCCTATCCAGGCGATGACGGTGATGACGTGCAACCAGCGCAGCAGCAGGTTGGCCCAGTCGAGCAGGTAGATGTCCATTAGCGGTGGTGATCTCGCATAGCCCCACCACGGCGGGTGCTGTGGAGCCTGGGGGTCGCGTCCGCGGGCGACGGGCGCCCGACACCGCTGCGACAGGGCGCGAGTTTATGCAGGCAAAGCCAGGATCTGGGCCAGCACCGCCACCGCGATGACGGCCGGTTGCTTGCCCGCCACGCCAGGCACGCCGATGGGGCAGACGACCTGATCCAGCTCGGCCGCGGTGAAGCCGCGCGCCTCCAGGCGGTGCCGGAAGCTGGCCCATTTGGTGCGGCTGCCAATCATGCCGATGAGGGCCAGGTCGCCGCGTTCGCGCTGCCGCTTCAGGCAGGCGGCGATCAGGTTGAAGTCCTCGGCATGGCTGTAGCTCATGACCAGCACGGCCGAGCCCGGCGCGAGGTCGGGCACCGCGTCGGCAATCGGGTCCACCGCCTCCTGGCGCCAGCCGGGCGCGAGCGGCTCGGTCGGGAACTGATCCGTGCGGCTGTCGATCCAGTGCAGCGCCAGTGGCAGCTCCCGCGCGATGCGGGCGATGGCCAGGCCCACATGGCCCGCGCCGAACAAGGCCACCGGCCGCAGCACGCCGCCGGGCAGCCGGGCGGCCACGTGCTCGCCCGCCGCGACGCGCTCAAAGCGCAGCCAGACCACGCCGCCGCAGCACTGGCCCAGGCCTGGGCCCAGCGGGTAGCGCACCTCGGGCTCCAGCTCGCCGCCAGCCAGCGCCGTGCGGGCGCGGGCGATCGCGTCGAACTCCAGATGACCGCCCCCCACGGTGCCTGTGAATCCGTCGACCGTCACCGCCATCCACGCGCCCTCCTCGCGCGGCACGCTGCCGCTGGTGCGGGCGACGCTGACGAAGATCTGCGCTTCAGCTGCCACGGTAGGTCGAGTAGCTCCACGGCGACGCCAGCAGCGGCACGTGGTAGTGCGAACTCTCGTCGGCAATGCCGAAGTCCAACGGCACCTCGTCCAGGAAAGCAGGCTCGGGCAGCGTCTCGCCGCGGGCGCGGAAATACGCGGCCACCTCAAACACCAGCCGGTAGCGGCCTGCCAGGAGTTCCGCCCCCTCGAGCACCGGGCCATCGGCACGGCCGTCACCATTCAGGTGCAGGCTGCGCAGCCATTTGGGGCCTTCCGCATCGAAGCGATACAGCCGTACGGCCATGCCGGCTGCGGGGCAGCCGTTAGCGGTGTCGAGCACGTGTGTTGTCAGTTTGCCCATCGGGATTCCGTTCAGCGTTGCCGCATGCGGCTTGATGCAAAGTGTAGGGATGAGCACACCCCGCTATCCCCGCGACCTGATCGGCTACGGCGAGAACCCGCCTCACGCGCAATGGCCGGGCCAGGCCCGCGTGGCCGTGCAGTTCGTGCTGAATTACGAGGAGGGCGGCGAGAACTCGGTGCTGCACGGCGATGCCGGCAGCGAGCAGTTCCTGTCCGAGATGTTCAACCCGGCCAGCTACCCGGCCCGGCACCTGAGCATGGAGAGCATCTACGAGTACGGCTCGCGCGTGGGCGTGTGGCGGCTGCTGAAGGAGTTCGAGCAGCGCGCGCTGCCGCTGACCGTGTTCGGCGTGGGCATGGCGCTGGAGCGCCACCCCGACCTGACCCAGGCCTTCGTCGAGCTGGACCACGAGATCGCTTCGCACGGCTGGCGCTGGATCCACTACCAGGGCATGGACGAGGACACCGAACGCGCCCACATGGCGCAGGCGATGGCTTCGCTGAAGCGCCTGACGCTGGGCCGCGACCCGCACGGCCTGGGCTGGTACACCGGCCGCGACAGCCCCGCCACGCGCCGGCTCGTCGCCGACTTCGGCGGCTTCGAGTACGACAGCGACCACTACGGCGACGACCTGCCCTTCTGGCTGCAGGTGCGCAAGACCAACGGCGAGCTGGCGCCGCATCTCGTCGTGCCCTACACGCTGGACTGCAACGACATGCGCTTCGCGCTGCCGCAGGGCTTCAGCCATGGCGAACCGTTCTTCGAGTACCTGAAGGACACGTTCGACGTGCTGTACGCCGAGGGCGCGGAGTCGCCCAAGATGATGAGCATCGGCATGCACTGCCGGCTGCTGGGCCGGCCCGGACGCATGCGTGCGTTGCAGCGTTTTCTCGACCACATCGAGTCACATGACCGCGTGTGGGTGTGCCGGCGGCTCGACATCGCGCGGCACTGGAAGGCCACGCACCCCTTCGACGCCAAGACCGCTTTTGTGTGGGAATGATGACCCTGGACCAACTCAACAACGCCAGCGCCGCCGACTTCGTCACGCTGCTGGACGGCACCTACGAACACTCGCCGTGGATTGCCAAACGCGCCGCGGCGACTCGTCCGTTCAAGACGCTGGCCGCGCTGAAGGTCGCGCTGGCGCGCGTCGTGCGCGAAGCGTCGCTGGATGAACAGCTGGGCCTGATCCGCGCCCACCCCGAGCTGGCCGGCAAGGCCGCCGTCGCGGGCGAGCTGACGGCGGAATCGACCAACGAGCAGCAGAAGGCGGGCCTCACCGCCTGCACGCCGGAGGAGTTCGCCAAGCTGCAGAAGCTCAACGCCGACTACAACGCGCGCTTCGGCTGGCCCTTCATCCTGGCCGTGCGCGGCCCGCGTGGCACCGGCTTCACGCGTCAGGAAATCATCGCGACCTTCGAGCGCCGGCTGCGCGCCCACCCGGACCTGGAGCGGGCCGAATGCCTGCGGCAGATCCACCGCATCGCCGAGATCCGGCTGAACGACAAGTTCGGCGTGAGGCCGGTGCTGGGCGAACAGCTGTGGGACTGGGCCGCCGCGCTGGCGGCGCACAGCGACACCGAGGACTTCCTGACCTGCACCTACGCCACGCCGGCGCACACCGCCGTCGCGGAGCAGCTGATGGCGTGGATGCGCGATGAGTGCGGCTTCGACGAAGTCAGCCGTGACGCCGTGGGCAACGTCGTGGGCGTCTACAACGGCACCGGTGATGCCTCCACGGAAAAGCGCCTGCTGACCGGCAGCCACTACGACACCGTGCGCCGCGCCGGCCGCTTCGACGGGCGTCTGGGCATCTTCGTGCCCATGCTGGTCGTGCGAGAGCTGAGCCGCGCCGGCACGCGCCTGCCGTTCGGCATCGAGGTGGTGGGCTTCTCGGAGGAGGAATGCCAGCGCTTCCCGGCCGACTTCCTGTCGGCCAGCTCACTCGTCGGCACGTTTGATCCAGCCTGGCTGGACAAGACCGATGCCGCCGGCACCACGCTGCTCGACGCGATGCAGGCCGCCGGCCTGCCGGGCGCGATGGACGCCATCGCGGCCTGCAAACGCGACCCGTCGCGCTACCTCGGCTTCGTCGAGGTCCACATCGAGCAAGGCCCGGTGCTGGACAGCCTGGACCTGCCGCTGGGCATCGTCACCAGCATCAACGGCAGCCGTCGCTACACCGGCGAGGTCATCGGCCTGGCCAGCCACGCGGGCACCACGCCCATGGGCCAGCGCCGCGATGCGGCGGCGGCCGTGGCCGAGCTGATCCTGTTCGTCGAACAGCGCGCCTCCGCCGTGCCCGACGTGGTGGGCACCGTGGGCATGCTGGAAGTGCCGTCGGGCTCCACCAACGTCATCCCCGGCCGCTGTCGCTTCAGCCTGGACCTGCGCGCGACGACCGACACGGCGCGCGACCTGCTGGACCTGGACGTGCGCACCACGCTGGAAGAGATCTGCGAGCGCCGCGGCCTGAGCTTCACGCTGGCGCCCACGCTGGCCGCCAACGCCGCGCCGAGCGACCCGACCTGGCAGGCGCGCTGGGAGGCCGCCATCGCCGCGCTGGGCCTGCCGCTGCACCGCCTGCCCTCCGGCGCCGGCCACGACGCGATGAAGATGCACGAGCTGTTGCCCCAGGCCATGCTGTTCGTGCGCGGCGGCAATGGCGGCATCAGCCACAACCCGCTGGAGTCGGTGACGGTGGATGATGCGGAGCTGGCGGTCCGGGCGTTCGCGGAGCTGCTGGAAATATTACGCGCCGCGTAATAGACTCGCGGCATGATCCAGTCCTTCAAGTGCCGGGACACGCAAGCCCTGTTCGAGGGCAGACAGCCCCGGCGCTTCAAGGCCTTCGTCTCGGTGGCCGAACGCAAGCTCGCCCAGCTGGACGCCGCGCTGACCCTGGACTTCCTGAAGGCGCCGCCCGGCAACCGGCTGGAGGCGCTGAAGGGCGACCGCCAGGGCCAGCACAGCATCCGCATCAACGACCAGTGGCGGGTCTGCTTCCGCTGGACCGAGGCCGGGCCGCAGGACGTGGAGATCGTGGACTACCACTGAACAACACTGAAGAAACCAACATGAGCCGCCCCGTCAACCGCATGCGCCCGGTGCACCCGGGCGAAGTGCTGCGCGAAGACTATCTCGCGCCGCTGGGATTGAGCGTCAACGCGCTGGCAGTCGCGCTGGGCGTGCCGGCGACGCGCATCCACGAGATCGTCAAGGAGCGCCGCGCCGTGACCGCAGACACCGCCGCGCGGCTCGCCAAGTATTTCGGCGGCGACGCGGCCTCGTGGCTGGCGCTGCAGGCGCAGTACGACCTGAAGACGCTGCCGACGCTGAACGACATCGACCGCAACGTCACGGCCCGCGACGCGCTGGCCGCCTGAAAGACGACATGACCGCAACCGACACCTGGATCGCCGATCACTTCGACGACGAAGTCCGCTTCCTCCAGCAACTCGTCCGCATCCCCACCGACACCCCGCCCGGCAACAACGCGCCGCATGCGGACCGCACGGCGGAGCTGCTGACCGAGCTGGGCTTCACGGTCGAGAAGCATCCGGCGCCGCTGTGGGCCGTGCAGGCCGCGGGCATGCAGTCGGTGACCAACCTGGTTGTGCGGCACCGCTTCTCCACCTACGGCCCGACCGTCGCGCTGAACGCGCATGGCGACGTGGTGCCGCCTGGTGACGGCTGGACGCACGACCCGTATGGCGCCGAAATCGTTGACGGCAAGCTCTATGGCCGCGCCGCCGCCGTCAGCAAGAGCGACTTCGCGACCTACACCTTCGCGCTGCTGGCGTTGAAGAATTCCGGCCTGCCGCTGAAGGGCGCCGTGGAGCTGCACTTCACCTACGACGAGGAGTTCGGCGGCGAGCTGGGCCCGGGCTGGCTGCTGCGCGAGGCCATCACGCGGCCCAAGTTCCTCATCGCCGCCGGCTTCAGCTACCAGGTCGTCACCGCGCACAACGGCTGCCTGCAGCTGGAGGTGACGCTGAATGGCCTGGCCTCGCATGCGGCCTACCCGAGCACGGGCATCGACGCGCTGCAGGCCGCCAACAAGCTGTTGACCGCGCTGTACGCCCACAACGACGTGCTGAAGACGCGGCTGTCCGCCGTGCCGGGCATCACCCACCCCTACCTGAACGTGGGCCGCATCGAGGGCGGCAGCAACACCAACGTCGTGCCTGGCAAGGTGGTGCTGAAGCTGGACCGCCGCATGATCCCGGAGGAAGACGCCACCCAGGTCGAGGCCGAGCTGCGCGCGCTGATCGACGCGGCCGTGGCGCAGAGCCCCGGCGTGACGCTGGACATCAAGCGCCTGTTGCTCGCTCACTCCATGCAGCCGCTGCCCGGCGCGGAACGCCTGATCGCGGCGCTGCAGAAGCACGCCGAGGACGTGTTTGGCGAGCCCATCCCGACGTCCGGCACGCCGCTGTACACCGATGTGCGCCTGTACACCGCGCACGGCGTGCCGGCCGCCATCTATGGCGCCGGGCCGCGCACGGTGCTGGAGAGCAACGCCAAGCGCGCCGACGAGCATCTGGTGCTGGATGACCTGAAGCGCGCCACGCAGGTCATTGCCCGCACGCTGGCGGACCTGCTCAAGCCCTGACCCCACGTCACGCGGGCCCGCGCCAATCGGGTGCGCCGCACCCGGCTGCAGCGCCAGCCACGCCCCATCCAGGCTCATGACAGTGCCTTGACACGTCGGTAGCGCGTGGCATGGCGCTTGCAATCACTCCCGTCAACGGGCGCACCGCCGCGCCCTCGTTGATGGAGATTGCATGCGACTGAGCCGCCGCGCCCTGGCCACCCTGACCGCCGCCCTCGTGGCCTGGGGATCCGCCCCTTCCGCCGCGCTGGCGCAGACCACGCCCATCAAGTTCCAGCTGGACTGGCGCTTCGAAGGCCCCGCCGCGCTGTTCCTGCTGCCCGCAGCCAAGGGCTACTTCAAGGACGAGAAGCTGGACGTCAGCATCGACGCCGGCAACGGCTCGGGTGGCGCCGTCACCCGCGTGGCCTCGGGCGCCTACGACATCGGCTTCGCGGACATGGCCGCGCTGATGGAGTTCCACGCCAACAACCCCGACGCGCCGAACAAGCCGGTCGCCGTCATGGTGGTCTACAACAACACGCCGGCCGCGGTGCTGGCGCTGAAGAAGTCGGGCATCAAGAGCCTGGCCGACCTGACGGGCAAGAAGCTCGGCGCGCCGGTGTTCGACGCCGGCCGGCGCGGCTTTCCCATCCTGGCCAAGGCCAACAAGCTGGGCGCGGTGAACTGGATCAGCATGGACCCGCCGCTGCGCGAGACCATGCTGGTGCGCGGCGACGTGGATGCCATCACCGGCTTCTCGTTCACGTCGCTGCTGAACCTGGAGGCCCGCGGCGCCAAGGCGGCGGACGTGGTCGTCTTCCCCTACCCCGACCATGGCGTGAAGCTGTACGGCAACGTCATCATCGCGACGCCGAAGTTCATCAAGGAGAAGCCCGAGGCGCTGAAGGCCTTCCTGCGGGCGTTCACCAAGGGCGCCAAGGAGGTGCTGGCGCAACCCGACGCGGCCATTGCCTACGTCAAGGAACGCGACGGCATCATCAACGTGGACCTGGAGAAACGCCGCCTGCGCATGGCCATCGACGCCGTCATCGCCAGCCCGGACGCGCGCGCCGAGGGCTTCGGCCAGCTGAACGCGGCGCGGCTGTCGCTGATGGCCAGCCAGGTGTCGGACGCCTACGGCACCAAGACGCGCGTGGACGCGGCCGCCGTGTGGAACGGCAGCTTCCTGCCCAGCGCGGCCGAGCTGAACATCCTGCCGAAGAAGTAAGCCGTGGAGTCCTTTGTCGACTTCCGCGATGTCTGGCTGGCCTACAACGACGAACTTCTCGCGCAGCACAAGTTCGCCGTCGAGGCCATCGACCTGAAGGTCGCACGCGGCGAGTTCATCGCCATCGTCGGGCCGTCGGGCTGCGGCAAGTCCACCTTCATGAAGCTGGCCACGGGGCTGAAGCCGCCATCAAGAGGCGAGATCCGCGTGGACGGCCGCACCGTGCACGGTCCGCTGAAAATCAGCGGCATGGCTTTCCAGTCGGCCTCGCTGCTGCCCTGGCGCACCACGCTGGCCAACGTGATGCTGCCGCTGGAGATCGTCGAGCCCTTCCGCTCTGAGCTGAAGCACAAGCGCCAAGAGTTCGAGGCCCGCGCCCGCGCGCTGCTGGCCCGCGTGGGCCTGGCCGGCTACGAAGACAAGTTCCCCTGGCAGCTGTCCGGCGGCATGCAGCAGCGCGCCAGCATCTGCCGCGCGCTGATCCACGAACCCCAGCTGCTGCTGCTGGACGAGCCCTTCGGCGCGCTGGACGCGTTCACGCGCGAGGAGCTGTGGTGCATGCTGCGCGACCTGCAGGCCGAGCAGGGCTTCAATGTCATCCTCGTCACGCACGACCTGCGCGAGTCGGTGTTCCTGGCCGACACCATCTACGTGATGACGCGCAGCCCCGGCCGCTTCCTGCTGAGGCGCGAGGTGGAGCTGCCGCGCCCGCGCGAGCTGGACATCACCTACACGCCGGCCTTCGGCGAGATCGTGCATGAACTCAGAGGCCACATCGGCGCGCTGAAGAAGGCCGGCGCGGAGATCGCCCAATGAAGTTGCAACGCCAGGCCCACTGGGTGCTGCTCGTCCTCATCCTCGCCGTCTGGCAGAGCCTCTGCGGGTTGTTCGACGTCTCGGAGTTCCTGTTCCCCAGCCCGTCACGCATCGCGCAGCAGTTCTGGGAGCACCACACCACCATCCTGGGCCACGCCTGGCGCACCTGGTGGGTCACGATGGTCGGCTTCGCGATCTCCATCGTCGTCGGCGTGCTGCTGGGCTGCCTGATGGGCAGCTCGCGCCTGGCTTACGCGGCCATGTACCCGCTGATGACCGGCTTCAACGCGCTGCCCAAGGCGGCCTTCGTGCCCATCCTGGTCGTGTGGTTCGGCATCGGCGTCGGCCCTGCGGTGCTGACCGCCTTCCTCATCAGCTTCTTCCCCATCATGGTCAACATCGCCACCGGCCTGGCCACGCTGGAGCCCGAGTTGGAGGACGTGCTGCGCGTGCTGGGCGCACGCCGCACCGACGTGCTGTGGAAGGTGGGCCTGCCGCGCTCCATGCCCTATTTCTTCGGCGCGCTGAAGGTGTCCATCACGCTGGCCTTCGTCGGCACCACGGTGTCCGAGATGACCGCGTCCAACGAGGGCGTCGGCTACCTGCTGATCTCGGCCGGCTCGTCCATGCAGATGGGCCTGGCCTTCGCCGGCCTGGTGGTGGTCGGCGCGATGGCCATGGTCATGTACGAATTCTTCGCCGTCGTCGAGCGCCGCATGACCGGCTGGGCGCATCGAGGGGGCGGCTGATGCCGTCGCAATCGGTCACGAAGGCCCTCCGCCCAAGATCTTTCAACGAGGAGAACCCATGAACAAGAAAACCCTGACCGCCGGCCTCATCGCCTTGGTGAGCCTGCCGGCCCTGGCCCAGAGCAGCGTCACTGCCTACGGCCTCATCGACCTCAGCGTCAGCAGCGGCAAGGCCGCCGGCACCAACGCGTCGCTGAAGACGCTGGACAGCGGCAAGATGTCCACCAGCTACTACGGCTTCCGCGGCGTGGAAGACCTGGGCGGCGGCCTGGCCGCGACCTTCAACCTGGAGGGCTTTCTGCGCGGCGACATCGGCGCCAGCGGCCGCTCGCCCACCGACAACTACTGGGCGCGTGCCGCCAACGTGGGCCTGACCAGCAAGGAATGGGGCACGCTGCGCGTGGGCCGCAACACCACCACGCTGTTCCTGGCCACCATCAACTTCAATGCCTTCGGCGACTCCTTCGGCTACTCGCCCAGCGTGCGCCACATCTTCGCCAGCAGCACCGTCACCGGCGACTCCGGCTGGAGCGACTCGGTGCTCTACACCACGCCCAACTACGGCGGCTTCACGGCCAGCGCCTTCGTCGCCGCGGGCGAGGGCCAGGGCGGCCGCAACACGGCTGCCAGCGCCACCTATGTCAACGGCCCGCTGGGCGGCGCGGTCGTCTACCAGAAGGTGAAGAAGGACGGCGGCCCGGCGGCGGTGGACGACACCACCGTGCTGTCGCTCAACGGCTCCTACGACTTCGGCGCCGTCAAGTTCTTCCTGCAGTACGCCGACGCCAGCAACGACACCAAGAAGATCGACTTCAAGATCACCGAGGTCGGTGCGGCCATCCCCATCGGCATGGGCAAGCTGCTGGCGCAGTACGGCCAGATCAGCCAGAACGTCGGCTCCGACCGCAAGACCTTCACGGTGGGCTACGACTACTTCCTGTCCAAGCGCACCGACCTGTATGCGATGGCGATGAGCGACAAGCTCTCCGGCCAGACCAAGGGCAACAGCTTCTCGGTCGGCATGCGCCACCGGTTCTGAGGTCACGGGCCGGCCGGCGCTTGAGCCACGTCAACCGGCGCCCATCAGGCGGCCCCTAGAATCTCCCGCATGCCCGCCCTGAGCCACCGCCGCGCGCGCCGCCACTCGTGGTGGCTGCTGGCCGTGCTGTGCCTGGGGCTGCTGGCGCCGGGCATCAGCGCGGCGCTGGCCCATGCGCGCGGCGACTTCTCGGCCTGGCAGGACATCTGCCGGGCGTCCACAGCCGCCAGCAAGGCGGCCGAACCCCGGCCCATCGAGACGGCGCTGGACCTGCTGGCGCACGGCCACTGCGCGGCCTGCCACATCACGGCGGCCGATATCGCACCGCCCCCCAGCGTGCCGACGCTCATGCTGCGCACCGAACTGGGCTTTGAAGCCCCGGAGCGCTTCTGGACCGCCCCGGTCACCGCGCACGCCTGGCGCCCGGCCAGCGCCCGCGCGCCCCCCGCAGCACTCTGAGTCCACGTCCCCGCCACGCCGTCACGGCCTGGCGCCCGCCGTCGCACCCGCTTGCGACGGCCCGACCCGGATTGCTGCCTTTTCATGAAGAAGATGCCCCTAGCGCGCGCGGCTGCCGCCTGCGCCGCCCTGTCCAGCCTTGCGCTGGCCCACACCCCTGCCCTCGCCTGCGAAGACTGCGAAGACTGCGACGACTGTGGCGACGCACCCGTCGCGGCCGTCGCCACCGCAGCCCTGGCCACCGCGACGATGCCCGTCGACGACACCCCCTCCACAGCGGCCCCGCGCACGAAGCTGGGCCTGGTGCGCGTGCAAGGCACCTCGCCCAGCTCGCTGCCCACCAACATCCCCACCACGCGCGAGACCGTCACACGCGAAGACATCGAACGCAGCATCAACGCGACCGACTCCGAAGACGCGCTGAAGTACCTGCCCAGCCTGCTGGTGCGCAAGCGCTACATCGGCGACTACAACCACGCCATCCTGTCCAGCCGCGCCTCGGGCACCGGCAACAGCGCCCGCTCGGCGGTCTACGCCGATGGCATCCTGCTGTCCAACTACCTGGGCAACGGCGTGGGCGGCCTCTCCTTCCCGCCGCGCTGGGGGCTGGTGACGCCCGAGGAGATCGAGCGTGTGGACGTCATGTACGGCCCGTTCTCGGCCGCCTACCCGGGCAACTCGGTGGGCGCGGTGGTCGACTACGTGACCCGCATGCCGACGAAGTTCGAGGCGCGCGCCAAGGTCGGGTTCAGCAGCCAGTCCTCGGAGCTCTACGGCCACAGCGACACCTACCGGGCTTGGGCGGCCAGCGCGTCGGTGGGTGATCGCACGGGGGCTTTCAGCTGGTGGCTGAACGTCAGCCGCACCGACAGCGACGGTCAGCCGCTGACCTTTGCAACGCGCGTGGCCAGCACGGGCAAGGCTGCCACCACGGGCACGGCGGTCACCGGGGCGGTGCTCATGCCCAACAGCAGCAACGCGCCCTGGTACCTGCTCGGCGCCGGCACGCAGTACAGCACCACGCAAGACCACCTCAAGCTCAAGCTGGCCTACGACCTCAGCTCCACCGTGCGCGCCAGCTACGTGCTGGGCCTGTGGCGCAACGACGCCGATGGCAACTCCGAGAGCTGGCTGCGCGACGCGACGGGCCAGGCTGTCTACGCAGGCAGCGTCAACATCGACGGCAAGGTCTACGCGGCCCTCACCGGTGGCGACTTCACCGTCACCCGCGAACAGCTGCGCCACACCATGCACGGCCTGTCGGTGAAGAGCCGCACGGGCGGCGAGTGGGACTGGGAGCTGGCCGCCAGCCTCTACGACTACGCCCGCGACGACAAACGCCAGAACGCTGCCACCAACCCGCAGCCCGGCGCACTGACCGGCGGCGCCGGCACGCTGGCCGACGGCAGCGGCACGGGCTGGAACACGCTGGCCGCCAAGGGCATCTGGCGGCCGGCCGGCACCGCGCATGTGGTGGACTTCGGCCTGCAGCAGGACAGCTACAAGCTCAGCTACCTGAGCGCCAACATCACCGGCAACTACCTGACCGACGCCCCCGGCACGCTGGTCAGCAGGGTCGCCGGCAAGACCCGGCTGCAGGCGGTCTACGCCCAGGACGCCTGGCTGCTGACCCCCGACTGGAAGGCCGTGCTGGGCCTGCGCGCCGAGCACTGGGCGACCGACAGCGCCGGCTACGCATCCCGGCACGAGAGCGACCTCTCGCCCAAGGCCGCGCTGTCCTGGCAGGCGGGGCCGGAGACGGTGCTGAAGGCCTCCGTCGGCCGCGCGGTGCGCATGCCCACCGTCAACGAGTTGTACGGGGCCATCACCAACGCCAGCACCCAGTACATCAGCAACAACAGCCTGAAACCGGAGAAGTCTTGGACCGCCGAGCTCAGCGCCGACCAGGGCTGGGGCGCGCTGCAATCGCGGGTGACGCTGTTCGCCGAAACCACCCGCGACGCGATCTATTCGCAGACGACGTTCGACGCCGGTGCAAACAAGAACATCTCCACCGTGCAGAACATCGACAAGATCGGCACCACCGGCCTGGAGGCCACGCTGGCCACGACCGACTGGGGCCTCAAGGGGCTGGACCTGTCGGCCAGCGTCACCTACACCGACTCCAAGATCAAGGCCAACAGCGGCTTCGTCTCGACCGCGGGCGACACGGTGGGCAAGTGGCAGCCCAACATCCCTCGCTGGCGCGCCACGGCGCTGGCCGCCTACCGCTTCAGCCCGCAGTGGAGCGCCAGCCTCGCCGCCCGCTACAGCGGCCGCCAGTACCGCACGCTGAACAACGCCGACGTGAACGGCTTTGCCTACATGGGCGTCAGCAAGTACGCCACCGCCGACGTGCGCGTGCTGTGGAAGATCAACCGCCAGTGGAGCGCCGCGTTCGGCATCGACAACCTGAACAACTACCGCTACTGGAACTTCCACAACTACCCGCAGCGCAGCTACTCGGCTGAGCTGAAGTTCGACCTGTGAGGCCACGCCCATGAAGCCCCTTATCACCGCCGCCCTGGCCCTGCTCGCCGCCACCGCCCAGGCCCATGTCTCGCTGGAGCAGCCCGAAGCTGCGGCTGGCAGCGGCTACCGCGCCACCTTCCGCATCGGCCATGGCTGCGAGGGCACGCCGACCCGGGTCGTCATCGTCACGCTGCCCGCCGGGCTGCGCGGCGCCAAACCCATGCCGAAAGCCGGCTGGACGCTGACCACCACGCGCCGCCCGCTGGCCAAGCCTTACGAGAGCCACGGCAAGCCCGTCACCGACGAGCTGGCCGAGGTGCGCTGGACGGCCAACACGCCGGCCGACTTCCTGCAGGACGACTGGTACGACGAGTTCGTCATCCGCGCCGGCCTGCCGTCCGAGCCGGGCCTGCTGTGGTTCCCGGTGCGCCAGCTCTGCACGCAGGGCGAATGGAACTGGGCCGAGCTGCCCACGGCCGAGACACCCAAGCCCCGCGCACCGGCCGTGAAGCTGACCGTCACGCCAGCCAAGCCCGCCGCACACGCCCACTGATGCACCCTGCCGGCCTGCCCTGCCGCACCCTGCCCCGCACGGCCCGCGCCCTGTGGGCATGGGCGCTGGTACTGGCCGTGCTGCTCAAGGCCGCCGTGCCGGGGCTGGCGGCAGCGGCCGCGCAACTGCGCGGCGTGGCGCTGGCCGATGTCTGCTCGGTCTACGGCGTGCGCACGCTGCCTGCCGATCCCGCGACGCCGACAGCCCCCGCCACGCATGCCGGCCAACACCTTGGCTGCGCGCTCGCTCCCTTGCTGGGCGCCGCGCCGCTGCCGGTGCTGCCGCCTGGGCTGACGCCGGCCCTCCGGGCCGCCTGCCTCGCACCGCCCACGCGCCTGCGGCACACCCCGCCCCTGCATGACGCCAGCCATCGCTGGCTCACGCTGCACCTGCACGCACCCCCGGCCCTGGCCTGACCCGCCCGTTGCCTGCGCTGAGCCCTTCTGGCCTGCGTTCCCCTCCTTTGTAGCGACCGCACCTGCGCCGGTGCGACGCTGCTGCGTGCATTGCCGATACCCGTGAACCCTTCCCTCCACCTCTCGCCCCTGGCACCCCTGGCGCTCGCCTGCCTCGCCCACCTCACAGCCCACGCCCAGGGCGTGGCCACCGACGCCCAGCTCGCCCCCGTCACCATCAACGGCAGCGCCACCCGCAACGGCCTGCCCGCCGCCGTGCCCGGCAGCACCGCCAGCAAGACCGCCGAACAGTTGCGCGAGCAAAACCTCTTCAACCCCGAGGACACGCTGAACTACATGCCCGGCACCGTGGTGCGCAAGCGCTACCTCGGCGACCGCAACGCACTGCTGGCCGGCCGCAGCTTCGGCACGCTGCAGCCCTCGCGCGCGCTGGTCTACCTGGACGGCTACCTGATCAGCAACTTCCTGGGCCGCTTCGACGCGCCGCGCTGGAACATGACCTCGCCCGAGGCCATCGCGCGCGTGGACCTGCTTTACGGCCCCTACTCCGCGCTGTTCCCGGGCAACTCCATCGGCACCACCGTGGCCATGAGCCAGCGCGTGCCGCAGGGCCTGGAGCTGTCCGGCCGGCTGGTGGCCAGCAGCCAGAACTTCAAGCAGTACGGCCAGGCGGAACGCTTCGACAGCGGCCAGTTCTCGCTGCACCTGGCCAACCGCCTGGCCGGCGGCGCCTGGTTCAGCGCCGACCTCAACCACCAGGATGCCACCGGTCAGCCCATGCAGTGGCACACCGTGGTGGCCAATGCCGCCGGCAGCTTCCCCGCGGTGAGCGGCGCCGCCACGCCCGTCACCGGCATCGTCTACGACAGCGACCCCAAGGGCCTCAAGCGCGCCGTGTTCGGCGCCAGCGGCGGCGCCATCGACCACACGGTGCAGGACACGCTCAACCTGCGCGGCGGCCTGATGCTCATGCCCACGCTGGAGGCCAGCGCGATGGCGTCCTGGTGGCACAACGACACCGAGACCCGCAACCAGAGCTGGCTGCGCGATGCCACAGGCAACACCGTGTGGTCCGGCGTCGTCAGCGACGGCGTGAACCGCTTCAGCATCCCCGCCAGCGCCTTCGCGCCGTCCACGCGCCAGGAGACCCACCAGCAGCTCGGCGCCACGCTCAAGACCCGGCGCGGCCCGGGCTGGAACGGTTCGCTGGTGGTCTCGGACTACCGGCTGCTGAACGACGACGCCCGCCAGGCCAACAACCCCGACCCCATCGCCGCGGCCGGCGGCGCCGGCAGCCTCACGAGGCGGGACGGCACCGGCTGGAACACCGCCGAGCTGCAGGCCAGCTACACGCCCAGCACCGGCGACTGGGGCGACGGCCGCCACACGCTGGCCCTGGGCCTGCATCGCAATGGCTACCGACTGGAGAACACGGTGCAGACCCTGGCCGACTGGCGCAGTGGCAGCGGCGCGACCAGCCAGTTCTACGGCGGCAAGACCGAGATCACCGCGCTCTACCTGCAAGACGCCTGGCGCCTCGGCGACGACTGGATGCTCACGCTGGGCTGGCGCGAGGAGCGCTTCAAGACCCACAGCGGCAGCCAGCAGGGCGGTGGCGTCACCGTGCCCTACCCCAGCCGCGCGCTGAGCGGCCGCTCGCCCAAGGCCGCGCTCGCCTGGGTCGCCACCGACCAGCTCACGCTCAAGGCCAGCACGGGCCGCGGCGTGCGCTTCCCCAACGTGGAGGAGCTCTACAACGGCACGGTCACCGCCACCAGCCAGACCCTGTCCGACCCCACGCTCAAGGCCGAGACCTCGGACGCCGTCGACCTCAGCGCCGAGCTGGAGGGTGAGCGCCAGCGTCTGCGCGTGTCGCTGTACTGGGACGAGGTGCGCGACGCCATCCTGCGCCAGTCCACCAGCGACGCCGCCGTCTGCAAGACCAGCGCCACCGGCGCCAGCAGCTACACCTGCGTGCAGAACGTGGACCGCGTGAAGACGAACGGCGTCGAGCTGGCCTGGCAGGCACAGGACCTGGGCCTGAAGGGCCTGGCGCTGGAGGCCAGCGCCACCTACACCTTGCGCAGCGAGGTGGTGGCCAACGCCAGGGACCCGGCCATGGTCGGCAAGTGGTGGCTGCGCGTGCCGCGCACCCGCGCGGCGCTGCAGGCCAGCTACCGGCCCGACGCGCGCTGGCTGTTCGCCGCCGGCTGGCGCCACCAGGGCCGCGCCTACGGCGACACCTACAACCTCGACGTGAACCCCGACGTCTACGGCGGCGTGTCCCGGCTCAACCAGCTCGACGTGCGCGGCGCCTTCAAGTTCACGCCGCAGCTGACGCTGGCCCTGGGCATCAACAACCTGACGGACCAGCACGACTACCAGAGCCACCCCTACCCCGGCCGCACGCTGCACGCTGAAGTGCACTTCAAGCGCTGAAGGACGTCCTCATGAGCCCCCTCTCCTCATCGTCGGCACTGAACCGGCTGTTCTGGCGTCTCCACTTCTGGGCCGGCCTGGTGGCCAGCCCCATCATCCTGTTCGCCGCGCTGACCGGCCTGCTCTACGTCTTCACGCCGCAGATCGAGGCCTGGCGGCATGCCGACGTGGACCGGGTGGCGGTGGGTGCCCAGCGCCTGCCGCTGGACGCCCAGGTCGCCGCCGCGCTGGCCGCCGCGCCGGACGCGGCGCTGCGTTACGTCGTGCCGGCGCACGCGGCCACCGACAGCACCCAGGTGTGGCTGCGCGCGCCGCATGCCCACCATGGTGCCGCCGAGCACGACCACGGCCTGCCGTCCGGCAGCATCGTCTACGTCGACCCCTACACCGGCCGCGTGCTGGGGCAGCTGCAGGAAATGCAGCGCTTCAAGACCTGGGCCAAGAAGCTGCACTCGAACGCCCTGCAGGGCGAGGGCTGGCGCTGGCTGATCGAGCTGGGCGCGAGCTGGATGCTGGTGCTGTTCGCCACCGGTCTGGTGATGTGGTGGCCGCGCCCGCAGGCCAGGGGCGGCGACGGCTGGCGGGCACTGCTGCCGCGCTGGGGCCGGGGCCGTGCCACCTGGCGCGACCTGCATGCCCTCGTCGCCATCGCGCTCGGGCTGGTGCTGGTCGTCGTGCTCGTCACCGGCCTGACCTGGGCCGAGCACAGCGGCAAGCGTTTCCGCGACCTGCAGAACGCGCTGGGCCAGGACGCGCCGCGCGCGCCCAAGTCGCTGCGCTCCGCACCCGGCGGCGGCCCTGCGTTGACCTGGCAGGCGGTGCTGGAGCGCAGCCGCGCCCAGGCGCCAGACATCGCGCTGCAGATCACGCCGCCGGCCGACGCCAGCGGTGTCTGGCGCGTCGAGAACTTCGACCGCAGCCAGCCCGCGGGCCGCTTCAACCTCGCGCTGGATGCACGCAGCGGTGCCGCGCTGTTTGCCAGCGGCTGGGAGCGCCTGCCGGCCATGGCCCGCGCCACGGCCGTGGGCATTCCCTTCCATCGCGGCGAGTTCGGCCTGTGGAACCAGGCGCTGCTGGCACTGGCCGCACTGGCGGCGGTGTTCTCGGTGGTGTCGGGCCTTGCCATGTGGTGGCTGCGCCGCCCGCGCGGCAAGGTCGCGGCGCCCACGCTGCCGGTGCGCACGCTGAAAGCCGTGCCGCTGTGGCTGTGGCCACTGATGGCAGCGCTCGCCTGGGCGCTACCGGTGTTCGGCTGGAGCCTGTTGGCCTTCGTGGCCCTGGAGGGGCTGGCCCGAATAGGGCGGATACGCGCCGGCTGATTGCGGCTTTGTT
Source organism: Roseateles sp. (assembly GCA_036401055.1). GTDB lineage: Bacteria > Pseudomonadota > Gammaproteobacteria > Burkholderiales > Burkholderiaceae_C > Pelomonas. Next base: position 4,986 of record DASWWC010000227.1, on the reverse strand, counting down.
CACACCCGGCTGCACCGATGATCCCTCCCGTCACCAGTGCATGGCCCCCGGCAACGCTGCGGCCCCTGGCGAGACGGCGCGCGCGCCGTCCGCGACGCCCATCAGGCCTGCGTTGCGTCACCCGCGAGGGTGTCGCCAGATTGGCCGCCTGCGCTGTGATGCACGCCGCAGCCCTACGTCTTCTCCGGAAGGTGTCCCGGGCGGTGTGAAGCGCTCTTGCGCCCCGACGGCCTGGCCGGCGGGGCTTCTTCTTTTCAGCGCATGGCCACGATGCCGCCCTCGCGCGTCGGCGCCAGCAGGAACAGCCCCGCCTCGCGGCGTTCGCCGCTCTTCACCTGCACGTCCACCAGGCAGGCGCCGCCCACGTCGGTGGCGCGCAGCAGCCGCGTCTGGCGCTGGGCCGGCGCTCGACCCAGGCGTTCGATCAGCTCGCGGTAGACCGCCTGGCGGCCCGGCTCGGCGGCGGCGCCCAGGCTGCCCTGCAGCGCGAACTGCGCCGTCAGGCCCCAGGCGTCGCTGGCGTTCCAGCGGGCATCGAAGTCATCCAGCCGCTGCTGCAGCGAGGCGCGGTCCTCGCAGGGCGCGGTGGCCGCGAAGGCGGCTTCGGGCAGGGCCAGCACGCCGGCGGCCACGATGGCGATGGAGGACACCAGCGCGTAGAACAGGCCGGCGTCGGAGTTGAAGCGTTTCATGAGGGGTCTCCGGTGGGGTCAGCGGGCCAGCGGCGCCAGCGGCTCGGGCACCTTGTTGCGGACGGGCGGCAGGCTTTGCAGGTAGGCGTACATGGCCTTCAGGTCGTCGTCCGTCATCTGGCGGTAGACGGGGATGGGCATGGGCGGCAGCACGGGCCGGCCGCGGCCGAGGTGGCGGCCGGTGCGCAAGGTCTGCAGGAAGTCGTTCTCGCTCCAGCGGCCCAGGCCGGTCTCCGGGTCGGGCGTCAGGTTGGCGCCGAAGCTCACGCCCCACGGCCCGGAGAAGGCCGTGCCGGTGTTGGCGATGACGGCCAGCCATGGCCCCGCCGGCAGCGCCGCGGGCGCGCTGATCACCAGGCTCTCGGGGTGGCCGGACAAGGACCGCGTCAGATCGGGCTCGGGGCCGTTGGCGCCCATCTTCAGGGGCGTGTGGCAGTCGGTGCAGCCACTGGTGGTGACGAGGTAGCGGCCGCGCTCGATGCGGTCGCCGGCTTGGACGCTGGCAGCTGCCAACAAGGCCAGCAGGGGAATCAGTTTTTTCATGGCTTCTTTTCCGGGTTGAAGTGATGGGCCAGCAGCGCCAGGCCCTTGGCGTCGACCTCGCGGGTGCCCAGGGGCGGCATCTGCTGGTAGGGGTTGCGGGTGCCGGCACGTTTCAGCACGGCGGCGGCATCGACCGGCGCGGGCGCGGCGCCCACGTCCAGCGCCAGGCGCAGCGGCACCGGCACGCCGCCGTCGAAATGGCAGTGCGCGCAGTTGCCGTGCAGATAGCCGCGCGCGGCGTGTTCGGTGGCGTCGGCAGCGACGAAGTCCGGCGCCTGCGTGGCCCAGGCGGCGGGCGCGTTCTTCAGCAGGCCTTCGCGCAGCAGTGCCGGCACCGCCGGCCCCAGCTGCAGCGCGGCGAAGCCCAGCACCGGGCTGCGCGCGCCGGCATGGCAGGCGATGCAGTCGCCCTCCGACGGCACGTCGTAGCGCCGGCCGCCGGGCAGCGTCAGCGTCTGGCCGCGGGCCGGCGCGCGAACCGCGTCATCGCCCTGCCAGACGTAGCTGACGTAGGCCCAGCGCCCATCGGACTCCCGCGTGATGACGCGCGTCTCGACCGGCCGGCCATCGATGCTGAACTCCTTCCACAGCCGCGTGCCGACGGGAAAGCGCCAGGCGTCCGGCTGAGCCGCATCGACCTGCGCTCCAGCCGGCAGTGCGATCCAGCGGCGCTTGGCGGCACCATCGGACCACAGCGCGAAGCGCGGCTCGAAGGCGCGCACGCCGGCGCCGTCCAGGCCGGTCTGGCTCAGGCGCTCGGGCAGCCCGGCGCGCACCGCAGAGGCGGCGAGCAGCAGCAGGAGGACGGCAAGGCGTTGCATGGGCCGGCACTGTGCCGGGCGGGTCTCGGCCAGCCATCGCCCCGACGAGCCAATGTGAGGAATACCAAGGAGCCATGACGCTCGTCATGGCATGGCTCCTCGGCCCTGGCCCATCGGGGCGATGGCAGCGGCGGCGCCCGCCGCAACACTGGAGCCCACTTCAACGGAGCCTCACCATGACCTCAGCCGCCACCCGCCTCGACCTCTACGCCCACATCCACAAGGCCTTGCGCCTGTTCATGACCGACACGCTGCAGCAGCTGGGCCGCGTCGACATCGACGACCCGCTGGACCTGGCCGCCACGCTGACGCAGCTGGACGCGCTGCTGGACGCCGCCGCCCACCACGTGGAGAAGGAGAACACCTACGTGCACCCCGCCATCGAGGCGCGCCGCGCCGGCGCCAGCGCCGCCATCGAGGCCGAGCACGAGGAGCACCTGGACGCCATCGCCACGCTGCGGGCCGAGGGCGCCGCGCTGCGCACCATGCCGTCGGCCGCCGCGGCACAGCGCCTGTACCGCCGCTTCGCGGCCTTCGTGGCGCACAACTTCGAGCACATGGGCGTGGAGGAGAGCCGCCACAACCAGGCGCTGTGGGCGGCCTACACGGACGAGGAGCTGTTCGAGATCCACGGCCGCATCCTGGCCAGCATCGGCCCGCGCGAGATGAGCGACATCCTGCGCTGGATGATCCCGGCGCTGTCGCCGGCCGAGCGGGTCATGATCATCGGCGGCATGCCGCCCGCCGTGCAGGCCCCGGTGCTGGCCTCGGCCCGCGCCTGGCTCAACGACGGCGCCTGGGCCAAGCTGTGCCGGGCGCTGGGTCAGCCCAGCGCGCCGGGCCTCGTGGCCGCCTGAGTCCGCTGGTTCCACCAGGCCGCGGCCTCGCCGCGCGAGTTCAGGCCCAGCTTGTCGAGGATATTGGCCACATGCCGCTTGACGGTGTGGGGGCTCAGATCCAGCGCGCGGGCGATGTGCTTGTTGCTGGCGCCGGCGGCAATCTGCGCAATGACCTCGGCCTCGCGCTGCGACAGGCGGTCATCGGCCGCCACGGCGGGCAGGGCTTCTTGCGCGGCCTGCGCCGCCGGCCGCAGCACGTCGGCCCAGCCGCGCAGGCGGGCCAGGTCGCCGGGGTCCAGCAGATCGCCCCAGTCCTCGCCGGCCAGGCGCAGCAGCCGCGGCACGGCCCACATCAGCCCGCCCGGCTCGCGCCTCGCCAGGGCCGGTGCCAGCACCTGGGCCGCGCCGGCGCGGTCGCCCTGCTCCAGCAGCGCTTCGGCCAGGCACGCACGGGCCTCGGCCAGCTGGCCCAGCAGGTCGCCGCTCTCGCCGTCGGCCAGCAGTCCTCGCCAGGCGGCGATGGCCTCGTCGCGCCGGCCCTCCAGCGCTGCCAACTGGGCCTGCAGGCCCAGCAGCGGCCGCGTGCGATGCGGCATGACCAGGTCGCTCAGGTCGGCGCCCAGGCGCGCCAGGCGCGCCAGCCCTTCGGCCAGAGCCGCACGGTTGCCGCAGGCCGCGGCCATGCGGGACATGAAGAAGGTGGCGTGCCATTCGCCCCAGAGGCCGTAGCCCGGCACATGCTCGGCCAGGCGCAACCGCATCAGCTGCAGCGCCGAGTCGTGCTGGCCGGCGATCAGGTCCAGCATCGCGTGCAAGGCCTGGCCGTGGTTGCGGGCAATGATGAGGCGGCCGAACCAGGCGGCGTCGGACTCGGCGCGCGCCAGCAGTTGCCGCGCTTCCGGCAGGCGCCCCTGCCAGAACAGATTCCAGGCCTGGGCCATGTGGGCGTTGACGCCGAAGGGCAGCGCCCGGTCGCCCAGCACCTGCAGCGCGCCGCGGTACCAGCGGTCCACCGGCGCCGCCATGCCCGCACAACTGATCTGCCGCGGCGCCGGCGAGCCGGTGTACCAGGCCTCCAGCGAGGCCGATTGCTCCAGCTCCGCGACCAGGGCCTCGAACAGCGGCGCGACGGCGTCGAAGCGGCAGCTCTCCAGCGCATGCCAGGTGCGGCCCAGCAGCGACATGCGGCGCAGCTCGCCGGACAGCGCGAACGGGTCGAGGTCGCGCAGCAGCGCCCCGGCCTCCTGGAGCCGCCCCTGCGCGATCAGCAGGATGCTGCGGTGGGCCTGCGACGCACGCAGGCCGGCGTCGTCGCCACGCGCCTCGAACAGCGCCTCGGCGCGGCTCAAGTGCCACTCGGCCTGCTGCGCCTCCCACAGCACCCACAGCGCCAGCGCCTTCACGCGGTGCAGCTCGGGGCTGGTGTCGGCAAAGGCGCTGTCGAAGCGCCGCGTCAGGTCCAGCAGTCCCTGGGCGCCCAGCTGGTTCATCAGCAGCGCGCCGTCGGCCAGCAGCAGCTCGGCGGCGCGCTCGGGGCGGCCGGCAGCCAGCAGCAGGTTCTGCCGGCGCATGGCGTCGGTCTCCAGCATCGCGGCGCGCTCCAGCAGCTCCCGGTGGGTGTCGGGCTGCTCCTGGCGCAGGCGCTGCTGCAGCATGTCGCGGAACAGCTGGTGCAGGCGCAGCGTGTGCGGCGCCAGGTCGACGACGGTGACGAACAGCGACAGCCGCTCGATCTCGGCCAGCCAGCCCGCCACGTAGGCGCCCTCGCCCATGGCCTGGCAGCGGGCGGCGTCCAGCTCGTGCAGCACGCTGGTGCGCAGCAGGAAGCCGCGCAGGCCGGCATCCAGCCGGTCCAGCACCTCGGCGGCCAGGTAGTCGAAGGTGGCGCGGTCGATGGCCGCGGGCAGGCGCTGGCCCTGGCTCATCCCGAGCGCCAGCCGCAGCCCGGCCGGCCAGCCCTGACAGCGCTCATGCAGGCTGGCCGCCACGCTCTCGTCCAGGCCCGCGGCCCGGGCCAGTTGCTCGACCTCCTCGCGCCCCAGCGCCAGCTCGACCGGCCCGAGGTCGGCCAGCTCGCCGGCCGCGCGCAGC
>DASWWC010000226.1:0-41204 GCA_036401055.1 Roseateles sp. | reverse complement strand
AAAGCGCTTCACGAAATACGCGCCGTCAATGAGGATGGCTGTAGGCATCGCGCTCGTCTCCCAAATCGCAGAAACAAAAACGCCCTAGGGTTCGGCGCGTCCTCGATGAGTTGGACGGCGTACTGCCAAGGGCGGGATGCGGCGCAGTTTAGCAACTGCTAAACGTCCCCGCATGTCGGCGGGGAAAATTTTGTAGATGTGCGGCACAAATTGTAGAAAAGCCCCGGCAGATGAACTACACGGGGCTCGCTCTAAGTGCTTGTGGGCACTGCAAATTCTTGGTGGCCTGGGGCGGAATCGAACCACCGACACGCGGATTTTCAATCCGCTGCTCTACCAACTGAGCTACCAGGCCTCTTGTCTTGATCACCAGCAGCCGGTGGGCCGCTCAGCGAAGTCCGCGACTATAGCACAGCCGCGGCTGTTGCCAATCAGCCCCCACTGCCGCGCTTGTTGCGGCTCAGGTCCACGCCCAGCTGCTTGAGCTTGCGGTAGAGGTGGGTGCGCTCCAGGCCGGTCTTCTCGGCGACGCGGGTCATGGAGCCGTTTTCCTTGGCGAGGTGGAACTCGAAATAGCTCTTCTCGAAAGCGTCGCGCGCCTCGCGCAGCGGACGGTCCAGCTCGAAGCTCTGCTCGGACGCCAGCGCGTTGCTGACCGGCAGGTGGTTGCTGATCGCGACGCCGTGGCTGGGGGCCGCGGGCAGCCCGCCGATGCCGCTGGGCTCCGGGCGCACGTAGCTCGGCACGCCGGCAACGGCGGGCGCGGGCCGCGGCGGCGCGGTCTTGACCAGCGCCTGCTCGACGGCGCGCAGCAGCTTCTGCAGCGTGATGGGCTTTTCGAGGAAGGCGGCGGCACCGAACTTGGTGGCCTCGACCGCCGTGTCGATGGTGCCGTGGCCGCTCATCATGATGACGGGCATGGTCAGCAGGCCGGCGCCGCCCCACTCCTTCAGCAGCGTGACGCCGTCGACGTCGGGCATCCAGATATCGAGCAGCACCAGGTCGGGCCGCATGCGCTCGCGCGCCGCCCGCGCCTGGGCGGCGTTCTCGGCAAGCTCGATGGTGTGCCCCTCGTCGCTGAGGATTTCTGACAACAGGGCCCGAATGCCCAGTTCGTCGTCGACAACAAGAATGGTGGCCATGAATCCTTAGGTCTTGGCGCCTTGCTCGGTGGCAGGTGCCAGGTTCGAAAATGATAGCGAAACTTGCGCACCGATCACGGCCCCCTCTGCGCCCGCATCGGGGGGAGAACCCGCATCCGGTGCGGCATGCAGGTTGCGAAGGCTGATGCGGGCCCCGTGTTCATCGGCAATTTTCTTCACGACGGCCAGGCCCAGGCCGGTGCCCTTGCTCTTGGTCGTCACATAGGGTTCGAAGGCGCGCTTCAGCACTTTCTCGGCAAAACCGGGGCCGTTGTCGACGATGTGCAGGCGCACAGAGCGCGGCGCGCCGGCCTCCGTCAGCGATAGCGAAGAGCGCACGACCACGCGACCGTCGGCGCGTTCGTGCACGGCATCCATCGCGTTCTGCACGAGGTTGTGGATGACCTGGCGCAGCTGGCTGGCGTCGCCACGGATGTTGGGCAGGCCCGGTGCCAGATCGGCGGCCAGGCGGCCCTTCTCCTGGGGCTCGGCATACAGGCTCAGCACCTCCTGGATCAGCGCGTTGAGGTCCAGCGGCTTCAGTTGCGCCGACGGCAGCCGCGCGTAGTCGCGAAACTCGTTGACCAGTTGCTTCATCGCCTGCACCTGGTTGACGATGGTGGCGACCGAGCGCACGAGCATGGCCTGGTCCGTGCCTTCGAGCTTGGCTTCGAGCTTGTGCTGCATGCGCTCGGCAGACAGCTGAATAGGCGTCAGCGGGTTCTTGATCTCGTGGGCCAGCCGGCGCGCCACCTCGCTCCAGGCGGCCGAGCGCTGGGCAGAGACGACCTCGGAGATGTCGTCGAACACGACCAGCCGTGCGCCGTGCGGCAGCGGCGCGCCGCGCAGCAGCAGGGTCTGCGGGTCCTGCTTGGGGTCCAGTTGCAGCTCGAAGGAGTCCTGCCACAGCTCGCGGTCCATGTCGCGCTCGGTGGCGTCGCGGCTGCCCAGATGCTGCTCGAAGCGCCGGTCCATCGCGGCGGCAAATTCGGCCAGGCCGGGCACGTCGGCCAGCGGCCGGCCGACGTAGGCCGACAGCGGCAGCCGCAGCGTGCGGGTGGCGCCGGGGTTGACGGTCTCGATGTGGCCCTCGGCGTCGAACACCAGCACGCCGGCGGTCAGGTTGTCGAGGATGGTCTGCAAGTGGGTGCGGGCGGCGTCCAGCTCGACCACCGTGCGGGAGATCTGGGCGCGCGCATCGGCCAGTTGGCCGGTCATGTCGGCGAAGGAGCGGGTCAGGCCGCCCAGCTCGTCGCGCGTGGCCAGCGCGGGGCGCATGGACAGGTCGCCCTGCGCCACCTGGCGCATGCCGTCGGCCAGCATCAGCAGCGGCCGCGCGAGCTGGTTGCCCAGCGTGACGGCCAGCAGCAGCGCCGCGAACAGCGCCAGGATGAGCACCAGCGTCAGCGTGCCCAGGTACATGCGGCGCAGGCCCACGCGTTCCAGCGAGCGCTGCTGGTACTCGCTGTTGGCGGTCTGCACGGCCAGCGCGTTGGACAGCATGGACGCAGGCACGCTCTGGATGACCATCAGGTAGCGCTCGCCCAGGCCCAGGCGCAGCTCGGTGCTGGGCAGCAGCGCCAGCGCGCGGATCTGCGCCCCACCCTGCAGCGCGGCGACCTCGTCCTCCAGGCCTTCGAGCTGGCTGGCGGGCGTGCCGCCGCGGGCGCGGATCAGCATGGTGTCGCTGGGCCGGTCGGGCGCCAGTTGGCGGGTGTCGCCGCCGCTCTCCATCAGGATCTGGCCGCGCCCGCCCACCAGCGCGATGGTGCGCACGCCCAGCTTGTCGCGCAGCCGCTCCAGCGCCAGCAGCTGGGGCGTGCTGCCGCCTTCGGCGAGCTGCTCGGCCGCGTCACGGGTCTTGGTGCCCAGGTCGGCCACCATCGCGTCCAGCGTGCCGCGGCCCAGATTGAGGCCGGCCTCCAGCGCGCTGGCCAGCCGCACGTCGAACCAGGTCTCGATGCTGCGGTTCACGAACTGGTAGGACACGGCGTAGATCATCACGCCGGGCACCACCCCCACCAGCGCGAAGATGCCCGCCAGCTTCAGCAGCAGCCGGCTGCCGAAACGGCCGCTGCGCACGCGCACGACCAGGCGCACGGCGGCGGTCAGGATGACCAGCGTCAGGACGGCGGCCACAGCCACATTGACCCAGTACAGCCAGTGGTAGTGGCGCTCGAAGAAACCGCGCTCGCTGGTGGTGCCTATGGTCAGCACGAAGGCCAGCACGCCGGCCACGCCCGTCAGGGTCACCAGGGTGATGACCCAGCCCCACCGCGCGACCTTGGTCATCTCAGCGTGAAGTCGGCGGCCAGGTTGCGCTTTTGCTCGATGCCGAGCGCGAAGCCGGACTGCAGGCCGATCTGCAGGGGCCGGGGCAGCTGGGTCACGTCCAGCTTGTAGCTGAACTCCAGGTAGTAGCTGCCGCTGTCCTCGATGTCCTTGGACTCGGCGATGCGCCAGCCGCTGACGCCGCGCAGCGCCGTCAGCGCCTCGTCCAGCGTCGAGAAGCTCTGCTGCAGGCCGCCGGTGGAGACGCGGTACTGCCGCAGCAGCGACTTCCACTCAAGGCGCCAGCTGCGCTCGGCGCGGCCGGCACGGGCATCGCGCCAGTACCAGCGGTTGCGCAGCACCTGCGCCTCGGCCACGAACCACAGCGCCACGCCCTTGTGCAGCGCATCCTCGGCGGCACGGCTCAGCTCGAAGCGGGTCGTGAAGCTCAGCTCCAGCCCATCCTCGGCCTTGCGGGTGGACAAGTGAGCCAGCTCGATGCCGTCGGCCCGCGCCCCGCCCGGCAACAGGGCGAGCAGCGCGGCGAAGAAGGCGGCAATGGCGATCCGGGCGAACAAATCAGGGCTTGACCAGCAGGGCGTAGAAGAAGCCGTCCAGGGGCGGCTGGGCTTGCAGGGCATTGTCGGCCAGGGGGAGTAGGTGGCCCGTGAACCCGGGCACGTCGTGGGCCTTCGCCTCGGGATGGCGTTGCAAAAATGCGTCGAGCTGGTCCTGGCCCTCGGCGCGGAACACCGAGCAGGTGGCATAGACCAGCCGCCCCCCCGGCGCCAGCAGCGGCCACAACGCGTCCAGCAGCTCGGCCTGGATGCGGGCCAGCGCCGTGATGTCGTCCGGGCGGCGCAGCCAGCGCACATCGGGGTGGCGGCGCACGATGCCCGAGGCGCTGCAGGGTGCGTCCAGCAGGATGGCGTCGAAGGGCTGGCCGTCCCACCAGGTGGCGGTCTGGCGGGCGTCGGCAGCCTTGAGCATTGCCTGCTGTTGCAAACGATTCAGGTTGTCCTGCACGCGGGTCAGGCGCTGGGCGTCGGCGTCCAGCGCGGTCAGCTGCAGGTCGGGCTGGAGTTCCAGCAGGTGAGCGGTCTTGCCACCGGGTGCGGCGCAGGCGTCCAGCACGCGGGCGCCGGGTTTCAGGCCGGCGCCGATGAGCAGCGGCGCGGCCAGTTGGGCGGCGGCGTCCTGCACGGACACCAGGCCTTCGGCAAAGCCTGGCAGCGCCGACACCGGCGCCGGCCTGTCCAGCACCAGGGCCTGCGGCGTCGGTGCGCCCAGCGGGCGGGCGCCCATGCCCAGCGCGGCCAGGCGCTCGGCGTAGTCGGCAGTCGTCGTCCGCCGGGCGTGCACGCGCAGCGTCATCGGCGGCGGGCGGTTGTTGGCGGCCAGGATGGCCTGCCACTGCGCCGGCCAGTCCTGCTTCAGCTTCTCCACCCACCAGGCCGGGTGGTTGAAGGCGCCCAGCGGGCTGCGCCCGGCCGCGGCCACCAGCGCATCGCGCTCGCGCAGAAAGCGGCGCAGCACGGCGTTGATGAAGGCCGCGCTGGCGGGCGCGCGGGTCTTGGCGGCGTGCACGGCCTGGTCGACCAGCGTGTGGTCGGCGTAGGCCGGTTCGGGGTCGGGCCACAGCAGGGCCAGTGCGACGAGCAGCAGCGAGTCGACGCGCGGCGGCGGTGCCTTGGGCGCTAGCTGTTGCCGCACGGCCTCGGCGCCGCCCAGGCGGCGCAGCGCGGTGAAGGCCAGCGCCTGGGTGCCGGGGCGCAGGTCGGCCGGCGCGCGGGCCAGCAGGTCGGTCAGGGACTTGCCCTCGCGCACGCCCTGCACCGCGTCGGCGGCCTGGGACAGCAGCCGATGCAAGGGGGTCGAGTGGGGGCTTTGGGACATCGCGCCAGTGTAGAAGCCGGCTTTCCCCGCAGAATCCACGTCCATGAATGCCCCCGCCCCCGACGCCCCGGTTTCCGAACGCATCCGCTACCGCCTCGTGTCGGCCGGCTGCCGCCACCATGCCAACGACAACATCGCCGGCTTCATCGAACCCGGCGAGCTGGACGCGTTGCAGGCCGAAGTGCAGGCCAAGATGCAGGAAGTGCTGAAAAGCCTGGTCATCGACACCGACAGCGACCACAACACGCAGGAGACCGCCAAGCGGGTCGCCAAGATGTTCGTGCGCGAGGTGTTCGCCGGCCGCTACGCGGCGGCGCCGTCGGTGACCGAGTTCCCCAACGTCAGCCGGCTCAACGAGCTGATGATCGTGGGCCCCATCACCGTGCGCAGCGCCTGCTCGCACCACCTCTGCCCCATCATGGGCAAGGTCTGGATCGGCCTGCTGCCCAACGAGCACTCCAACCTGATCGGCCTGTCCAAGTACGCACGGCTGTGCGAATGGATCATGAGCCGCCCGCAGATCCAGGAGGAGGCCGTCACCATGCTGGCCAACGAGCTGCAGGAGCGCGTGCAGCCCGACGGGCTGGCCCTGGTGATGGAGGCCGACCACTTCTGCATGCACTGGCGCGGCGTGAAGGACAGCGAGTCCAAGATGACCAACAGCGTGATGCGCGGTGCGTTCTTGAAGGACGCCAACCTGCGCCGCGAGTTCCTGTCACTGATTGCCAAGGGTTAAGCCATGCTCGTCCGCCTGATGTATGCCAGCCGCGCCGCCGCGCCGCTGACCGATGCCGATCTGTCCGCCATCCTGAAGACCTCGCGCGAGCACAACCCAACCGAGGGCATCACGGGGCTGCTGTGCTACAGCGACGGCGTGTTCGTGCAGGTGCTGGAAGGCGGCCGCGACGCGGTCAACGCCCGCTACAAGCACATCGTGCAGGACCGCCGCCACCGCGACGTCATCCTGCTGGCCTACGACGAGATCGCCGAGCGCGAGTTCCCGGGCTGGACCATGGGCCAGGTCAACCTGCACCGGCTGAACCCGGCGCTGGTGCTGAAGTACTCCGAGACCGGCCGGCTGGACCCCTACGCGATGAGCGGCGGCGCGATGGCGGCGCTGTTCAAGGAGATGTGCGCATCGGGGGCGATCGCCGTCAGCTGACCCTCACAGCGAGCGCGCCTCGCCAAAGCCGTACAGGTTGGCCAGTACCCGCGTCGGGAACTGGTGCAGCGCCTCGTTGTACTGCGCCACGGCCTGGTTGAAGAGCTGGCGCGAGAACGCGCGCTGGCGCTCGATGAGCTTGAGCTCGCTGACCAGCGCGTCGATCTCGGTCTCGCTGCGCAGCTCGGGCTGGTGGTCCAGCAGCGAGGACAGCCGGGTCAATGCCGCCGCATGCAGCGCGCTGGCCACGGCCAGGCTGCCGATGGGGTCCGGCGCCCAGGGCTTGCCGCGTGCCGCCTGCGCGGCGTTCTGCGACTCGGTCTGCGCATTGGCCAGTGCGTCGAAGGTGGCCTGCTCGCTGGGCAGCCGCGGCGCGACGGCGGCCAGCAGGCGGTCGCAGATGTCGCTGCGCTCGCGCAGCTGCGCGTCCAGCTGCACGAAGGCGTCGCCGATGGCGTTGCGCAGCGCCATCAGCCGGTTGTAGGCGCCCACGCCCCAGAAGAACAGCAGCGCCGCCGCAGCGACGCCCATCCATTGCCAGAAGGTCACGCTTCGCCCCGGTAAGCGGCGAAGCCCTTCGCCCGCAGCGCGCAGGCCGGGCAGTGGCCGCAGCCATAGCCCCAGTCATGCCGCTGGCCGCGTTCGCCGAGGTAGCAGGTGTGGGTGTGCTCCACCACCAGGTCCACCAGTGCCTGGCCGCCCAGCTGCTCGGTCAGGTGCCAGGTGGCCGCCTTGTCGATGAACATCAGCGGCGTGTCCAGCGTCATGGGCGCATCCAGGCCCAGGCTGAGCGCGACCTGCAGCGCCTTCATCGTGTTGTCGCGGCAGTCGGGGTAACCGGAGAAGTCGGTCTCGCACATGCCGCCCACCAGCACGCTGGCGCCGCGGCGGTAGGCCAGCGTGGCGGCAAAGGTCAGGAACAGCAGGTTGCGCCCCGGCACAAAGGTGTTGGGCAGGCCGTTGGCCTGCAGCTCGATGGCGCGTTCGCTGGTCAGCGCCGTGTCGCTGATCTGGCCCAGCAGGCTCAGGTCCAGCAGGTGGTCTTCGCCCAGCTTCGCGGCCCAGTCGGGGCGCAGCGCTGCAATCTCGTCGCGCACGGTGCCGCGGCAGTCCAGCTCGATGCGGTGGCGCTGGCCGTAGTCGAAGCCCAGCGTCTCGACCGCGGCGTAGCGGTCCAGCGCCCAGGCCAGGCAGGTGGTGGAGTCCTGGCCGCCGGAGAACAGGACCAGTGCTTTGCGGGAGTCGATCATGGGCGGCATGCTACCGGGCGGCCCGGCTGACGACCCAGGTCTGGGCGGTGGGCCGAATGTCGGCGTCGTAGCCGCCGGTGACCAGCAGCGCGCCGCCGGACAGCGGTGTGACGGTGCTGAAGGCGAGCGCGCCGCCGATCGGCCCACGCGCCTTCACGAAGGCCGCTGCCCCCGGCGACCAGACCTCCACGTCGCTGGCATCACCCGCCACCACGACCTCGCCCTGCGGCGTGACGGCCGCGGCGGACACGATCTTGTAGCGCGGGTTCTGCAAGGCCGGCCCGGGCGTGAACTCGCCGGTGCGCGGATCGAAGATCTCCGTCTGCGCGATGCGCCGCTGTTCGTTGCAGTCCGGCGAACCGGCAATCACCATCACCCGCCCGTCCTGCAGCGCCACGGCGGCGTGCTTGCAGCGCCGCTGCTGCATGGCGCCGGTGGCGGTGAAAGTGCGTGTGCGCGGGTCGTAGATCTCGGCGGATGCGGTCGCGGCATTGCGCGCCACCAGCCCGCCCATCACAAGCACGCGCCCGTCCGGCAGGCGTGCCGCCGCGTGATGGGCGCGCGCCTCGCGCATCGCGCCGACGGCCACGAAGCGCTCCTGCTCGAAAACCTCCGCACTCGCCAGCGGACGGTTGGTCGCCGCCGCCCCGCCGGCGATCAGCACGCCGCCGCCGGCCAGCGGTGTCAGCGTGGCGTCCATGCGCGCGGAGCCCATGTCCGCCAACGCGGTGAAGCGCCGTGAGGACGGGTCGAAGACCTCGGCGGCGGCGGTCGTCGCGGCCCCCGTCCAGCCGCCGGCCACCAGCACGCGGCCGTCGTCCAGGCGCGCTGCGGCATGCGCCACGCGGGCCACCCGCATGTCGGCCACCGGCATCGACCGCCCGTTGCGGCCGTCGATCAGCTCGGCAGACCTCTCGGCGGGCGAGCAGCTGGCGCCGCTGCAGCCGCCCGTCAGCAGCACGAGATCGCTGTCCAGCCGCGTGGCCTGGTGGGCGGCACGAGGAGTCGCCAGGCGCGCGCCCGTGTCGACCCGCCAGGAAGATGCCAGCGGCGCGGGCGCCGCCACGGCGGAGGCGGCCACGCAGGCCAGGCCCAGTCTCGACAGCGTGCGCAGCGGCATGGTCGTGCTCCAGCAAGGACAGGTCGGGATGCTAGGCCTGCCGCAACGCGGGCAGCCCCTGCGGCAGCTCGCCCGCCGCCGTCAGCGCCAGCGCGTCGGCCGCGGTCAGGCCGGCCCAGCGCAGCCGCACGGCCAGCACCTCGCGCGGCAGCAGCGCGCGGTGCAGCCGCCATTCGCGCTCGCCTTCGCGCGTCAGGCCCGGCGCATCGCCCACCTGCACGATGAAGTCCGGGCCGGCGTCGATGTGCAGCCGCAGCGCCGTGATGGGGCAGTAGCTGACGACGATGTCCCGGTCCGCCAGGTTCAGCAGCATCTGCTCGCGCCACTCGAACTGGCAGCGCGGCTGGCGGCCCGGTGCGGCGCGGGCCAGTTGCAACAGCAGGTGCTCGACCTCCACCGGCTGCTCGGGCGCCAGCTCGCAGATGACGAAGCCACGCATCTCGTCCAGCCGCCGCGTCAGCGCCAGCGTCCATTCGGCGCGGCAGCGGCCGCGGGCGTCGAACTGCCGCAGCACCAGCTCGGCCGCGGCGAAGCGTGCCCACTCGTGCCACTCGTAGGCGCAGCTGGGGCGGATGCTTCGCTCGTAGGCCACGGTCTTGACCGGCACGTAGCGGCTCACGCGCTCCAGCGCGATGCGCGGCCGGCCATGCACGTCGACGACGCGGCGCAGCTGGCGGTACTCGCGCTCGAAGGCGTCGAACACCCAGGGCGCCACGGCGCTCTCGTGCGCCTTCAGCAGCAGCGCCTCGATGGCCGGCAGGCCCTGGAACTGCGGCGCCTCGCGCAGCGCGCCGGCCACCGCCTGCAGCCGCGCGGTCTCGGCGCCGCCGATCTCGTCCAGCCGCAGCGCTGGCCGGTCCAGCACCACCTTGAAGAAGCTCAGCAGCGCCTGCGCCAGCCGCCAGTCCAGCGGCTGGCCGGCGCGCAGCTTGCGCAGCACCCGGGGCGCGGCAGCGCCCTGCTCGCCCAGTTGCACGGCCTGGGCCTGCAGCGCGGCCAGGTCCAGCGGCCAGCCCCGGACATCCACCGCCAGCCCGGCAGCGGGCTGCGCCGCATCGACGAAGGCCTTCAGCAACCAGAGCTGTTGCGCCCGGGCCACGGCCACCGGCCCGGGCCGCGCCCGGGCGGCATCGTCCAGCAGGCGCAGCACCAGCGCCGCGTCGAAGACGACCGTGCGGCGGCGACGTCGCGCCGTTGCGTCTTCGGTCCCCGTCGACACCATCGCATCCCCCCGATTGAGGCCGGCGCAGCCGGTCGCCGGCCGGCTTAAGCCCGGTGCTAAACCTTTAAGTCGGCGGCAGCGAAGCCGCGCGCCGGGCCACAGTGGCCCGCGGGCCATCCTGCCCGAAAACCATGTCCGCTGTCATCCGCACCGCAGGGAGTTCTCGCATGTCATCGCGCCCCCATCGCCGCAGCGTGCTGCTGCTGGCCGTCTGCCTCTCGACCGGCGCCAGCGCCCAGTCCTTCATGGAGCGCCTCAAGGCCGTGGCGGCTGCCGCCAAGGCCTCGCAGGCCGCCGACGGGGCCGGCGGCGGTGGCCGCTCCATGGTGGGCAGCGAGCTGGACGGCCTGTTCCGCCGCCACCCCATCACCAACTCGCAGAAGCCCGAGACCTGGCCGCGCGTGGCCATCACCATCACGCAGGTGGCGCCGGCCGCGTTCAACAACTACGGCGTGGCGGCGTCCACGATCGCCGCCAACGACTGCGCCACCTACAACATCACCGTCTGGACCGACGACAAGACCAGCAAGGCGCACGAAGGCCTGCGGCTTTGCTACGGCGAGATCTACACCAAGCTGCAGAGCGTGCCGCTGTTCCAGGTGCCGACCTGGGGCGGGCGCCAGTTCTGGCAGGGCCAGCCCAACTCGGGCAGCGTGCGCGGCACGGGCCCGCTGCCACCCATCGACCACTTCCCCACCGACCCCGGCATCCCCGAGCGCTGGCTGGACCGCTACCGCAACACGCTGCCCTTCGTCGCCGGCCCGCTGGCGGTGCTGGGCTTTAACTGGAACGACGTCAACGACAAGCGGGTCTGGTTCGTTCGGGTGCCAGGCGGATAAGGCCTGATAGCCTGCCGCCCTGTTCACACAGCCAGGAGGCAGCGATGACACGAATCCACCCGGCCGGCTTGGCGGCTCTCGGACTGCTGGCCACGGCCGCGCAGGCGCAGACCCCCTCGCGCATCGACGACGTGCTGGTCTACCCCGGCGGCGCGCAGGTCACGCGGCTGGCCACGGTGGCGGCCGGCGCGCGCGAGCTGGTGCTGCACTGCCTGAGCGCCCGCTTCGACCCCGACTCGCTGCAGGTCAGCGCGCCGGCCGGCGTGAACCTCGGCCCGGTGCAGCTGGAGACGCTGCCGCGCGAGCGCGCGCCCGACTGCGCCAAGAGCCCGCTGGACGACGACATCCGCAAGCTCGAAGCCCGCCGCGACGCCGTCGCCGCCGAGCTGGGCGCGCTGGACACCGGCCTGGGCTACCTGAGGGCGCTGGGCTCCGGCGAGGCGCGCGCCACGCCGGCCGCCGGGATCGCTGCGACGGCGGACAGCATCCGCAAGACCGCGCAGGACACGCTGGCCCGCCAGGCCCAGCTGCGCCGCCAGCAGGAGGAGCTGGACAAGCAGCTGGCGCCGCTGCAGGGCGAACGCGAGCGCGTGCTGAACGCCAACCCGCAATGGCGCAGCCTGCGCCTGCGGCTGTCCACCGCGCGCGACGCCGAGCTGAAGCTGAGCTACCGCATCGCGCAGGCCGGCTGGGCGCCCAGCTACCGCGCGCTGCTGGACACCGCCAGCGGCGCGCTGGCGCTGGAGCGGCTGGCGCAGGTGTCGCAGCAGAGCGGCGAGGACTGGACCGACGTGAAGCTGCGCCTGTCCACCGCGCAGGCCACGTCGCGCGTGGGCGTGGGCCTGCCGCGGCCCTGGCAGCTGGACATTTACAAGCCGCAGCCGCAGCAGGCCGAGATGCGCGCCTACGTACCGCCGTCGCCGGCCCCGGCCATCGCGGCCCAGCAAGTCGTCGTGAGCGGTTCACGCGCTGCCGAGGCGCCGCTGGAGCGCTTCGACCTCAGCGTCTTCCAGGGCAGCCACGCCACCGAGTTCACGCTGCCGCTGCGCGTCAACATCGCCAGCGGCACGCAGCGTGCCAGCCTCACGCTGGGCACCGACAAGCTGCAGGCCCGGGTCATCGCCCGCGTGCAGCCGCAGACCGAGGCGGCGGCCTACCTGGTCGCCGAACTGGCGCGGCCGGCCGGCAGCTGGCCGCGCGGCACGCTGCAACTGCTGCGCGACGGCGCGCTGGTGGGCAGCAGCACACTGAACGTCGCCAGCGGCGAGGAACGCCTGGAGCTGCCCTTCGGCCGCGACGACGGCCTGCGCGTGCAGGTCGAGCCCGAGCAGAAGAACGCCGGCAACACCGGCTTCATCGGCACGCGCGCCGAGCAGCGCTACGCGCGGGCCTGGGTGGTGGAGAACCGGCATGCCGCGCCCGTCACGCTGCAAGTCGTGGAGGCCGCGCCGGTGGCGCAGCACGAAGACATCAAGGTGCAGACCCAGTTCACGCCGGCGCCGACGACGCAGGCCTGGCGCAAGCAGCCCGGCCTGGTGCTGTGGGAGCTGCCGCTGGCCGCGGGGCAGAGCCAGCGCTTCACGGCGGACTATCTGATCAGCGCGCCCAAGGACGCGCAGCTCAGCGGCTCGCGTTGATGCCTTCGCGCGGCTGCCTTGGCGGGGCCGCGCCGTCGCCGCCGCTATCCCTGCCATTGGAATTGGCAATGCCTGCCTTCATGTCGATGCGCAAGACTTCGCCGCAGCCCGGGCCCACGACAGTGCCGAGGCTGCCAGACGGACAAGACGCCGATGCGTGCGACAGGAGACGGAGATGGCATTCCACGGTGCGGGCGTCACGCGCCCCCGGCAGCCGGAGGACGGCAAGCGAAGCCATGAGGAGGAGCGCCGGCTCTGGACCGCCCTGCTGGCGCGCCTGACGCACGTGGGCGAGGTCTTCTCGCAGCCCGACGTGGCGGTCCAGCTGCGGCGGCTGGGCATACGCAGCACCGAGGCCGCGCTGGCCAGCCTGGCGCGCGAGTATGCGAAGGCCAGCCAGATCGCCCTGACCACGGGAACCCCGGCCAGGCCACACGAGGTCATGCACCTGGCGCGGTCGCTGGGCAGCCCCGTCGACCTGCAGCGGGATTTCCACGAGCTGGCCAGCGGCTACCGCCAGCTGATGCAGGCGCTGGCCCTGCCCGCCGACTGCAGCCGGCACCGCTGGCTGGAAGGCCGCGCGCTGCTGCATGTCGCGCAGGCCGACGCGCTGCAGCGCCCTTAAGCGCCCTTAAGGCAGGCCGGCCGCCGCCACGACGAGGTCGGCCGTCGCCTCGCTGCCGACGATGGCGCCACGCTCGAAGGCCAGCGCCACGGGCGCGGCGCCGGCCGCCGGCAGCGCGAACACCAGCGTGTTCGTGCCGCTGCCGCCGATGCAGCGCCCGCGCCCGCCCCGGGCCAGCACCAATTCCGGCTGGCCCTTCACGGTGACGAGGCGGTCGAACTCGATCTCGCAGCGGTCGGCCCGCACCCGCACCGCGAGCGCGCGCGGCCCGCGGCGGTCCTCCGGGTTCCAGCTGCCGCCGAAGGTCCAGGCCGCCGTGATGTCCGCGGCGCGTGGCGCCCCGGCGGCCTGGGCGAGGTTGTCCGCCAGCCAGCCGAAGTCGCCGCCGGCGCGATGGCTGTTGTGGAAGTAGCGGCGCACGCCGACGCGCGTCTCGCGCGCGATGCGCTCGTTGGAGGCGATGTCCTTGTCGCTGGGCGAGCCGCCGTCCAGCGGGTAGCTGACGAGGTAGGGCGGCTTGTCGCGCATGCGCTCGGTGAAGCTGCAGTCGATGAAGAAGAACTGCGCGTCGCGGTGGGCGCGTGCCAGGAAGAAGTCTGGCGGGCCGTCCACACGCGTGCGGTGGATGACGAACTTCTTGTCGGCGCCGTTGCCGCCGTCGTGCCAGAACGCGGCCTCGGCCTTGGGATAGACCTGCTCGATGTCGCAGTCGGTCACGTAGCACCAGCCGCGCGGGCAGACGAAGTCCACCGAGCCGATGACGCGCAACCCGCGGTGGTAGTAACGCCCACCGTCCTCGGTCAGCGGCGTAGCACCGGGGCCGTTCGACAAGTTGGCCTCCTCGCGCGTCCTGCCCTGGCGCCATAGCGACAGCGTGTCGGCGCCGCGGCTCAGGATGTCGGCGTTCTGGATGATGGTGCGGTCCGCCCGGCCCAGCACTGCGAAGGCGTGTGGGCCCGCGGCCTCGACGGTGTTGTGGATGGTCAGGTTCTCGGCCACGAAGTCATGCGCCGTCGCCGAGATGTTCAGCACCGCCGTGCCGATGTCGTCCTTGGACGCGCTGGCGGGGCGGTTCAACGCGATGCGCGTGCCATGGCGGCTCTCGCCGCGCAGCGTCACATAGGCGGCGTCGACGCGGACGTGTTCCTCGTAGACGCCGTCCCGAACCAGCACGATGCGGCGCTCACGGTTGTCCTTGGTGATGGACTGCAGCGCGGCGTGGACGGAGGTGAAGTGGCCAGTGCCGTCCTTGGCGACGATGAGGTCGGGCTGGATCTGATAGGGCTTGGAAGCCCCCACCGATGCCGCAGCGCCTGCCAGCAGGCTGCAGACGACCGTGCGTCGCTTGATCTGCAAAAGCTCAGCCTGCCTGGAACGGCGCATGCCGCGCTCCATCAGCCCCTCACCTCACCCTGCCCCAACACCACCCACTTCATCGACGTCAGCCCCTCCAGGCCCACCGGGCCGCGGGCGTGGAACTTGTCGGTGGAGATGCCGATCTCGGCGCCCAGGCCGTATTCGAAACCGTCCGCAAACCGCGTGCTGGCGTTGACCATCACGCTGGCCGAATCGACTTCGCGCAGAAAGCGCATCGCGTTGGGATGGTTGGTCGTCAGGATCGCATCGGTGTGGTGCGAGCCGTAGCGGTTGATGTGGGCAATGGCCTCGTCCAGCGAGTCCACGACCTTGATGCTGATGATCGGGGCGAGGTATTCGGTGGACCAGTCTTCCTCGGTCGCCGGCACCGCACCGGGCACCAGGGCCAGCGCGCGCAGGCAGCCGCGCATCTCCACGCCTTTGGCCTTGAACAGCGCCGCGATGCGCGGCAAAAAGGCCGCCGCCTGCGCCGCATGCACCAGCAGCGATTCGGTCGCGTTGCAGGGGCTGTACTTCTGCGTCTTGGCGTTGTCCACCACCTTGACGGCCAGGTCGAGGTCCACCTCGGCATCGACATAGCTGTGGCAGTTGCCGTCCAGGTGCTTGATGACCGGCACCTTGGCCTCGGCGCTGATGCGTTCGATCAGACCCTTGCCACCGCGCGGGATGATGACGTCAACCCACTGCGGCTGCGAGATCAGCAGGCCCACGGCGGCGCGGTCGGTCGTGTTGACCAACTGCACGGCGGCGCGCGGCAGGCCGGCTTCTTCCAGCGACGCGGCCACCAGCTCGGCCAGCGCCAGGTTGGAGTGGATGGCCTCGGAGCCGCCGCGCAGGATGCAGGCGTTGCCGCTCTTGATGGCCAGCGACGCGGCCTCGATGGTCACGTTGGGGCGGCTCTCGTAGATCATGCCGAACACGCCCAGCGGCACGCGCATGTGGCCCACGCTGATGCCGGTGGGGCGGCGCTTCACGCCGGTGATCTCGCCGATGGGGTCGGGCATGGCGGCGATCTGCTCGCAGCCTTCGGCCACGGTCGCCAGCGTCTTGGCGTCGAGCTTCAGGCGGTCGCGCAGCGGGCCGCTCAGCTCGGCCGAACCGGCCAGGTCGCGCGCATTGGCTTCGACCAGGGATGGGCCGGCCTCGCGCAGGCGGCGGGCCAGCGCGAGCAGCGCGGTGTTCTTGGCGGCCGTCGAGGCGGCGGCCATCTGGGTGGCGGCGGCGCGGGCGGCGCGGCCGAGGTCGTCCATATAGGCGGTCAGGCTCATAGCCGCCATTGTCCCAAGAAGCCCGGACCTAGAGCTTCGTGAGGTCGGGCCCGCCCTCCGCACCGAACCAAGCCTTGCTCAACGCCTGGCGAGCGCTCTTCTCAGCCGCGGCGTCGCCCTTGCGCTTGTAGACCTCGGCCAGCGCCGCCAGCGCCCAGCCGTTGTTGCGCACGCGGGCGAGGGACTCGCGCAACGCGGCCTCAGCCTCGTCCAGCTTGCCCTGGCGCAGCTTAACCGCGCCCAGCGACTGGCGCACCGGGTAGTACCAGTAGGGCGGCTCGGTGTAGGCCAGGCCGTCCTCGATGGCGACCGCCTGCGTCAGCAGCGACGCCGCGCCGGCCAGATCGCCCTGGGCATCGGCCAGCCGCGCCTGGGCGACGAGGCGGGCCGTCTGCGCCACCGCCTTGGCCGGGATGCCCCAGGCGTCGAAGGCGCTGAAGTCGGCCGATTCCAGCGCCATCAGCGCGGCGATCTCCGTATCGGCCCCCGCGACGTCCTTGCGCTGGGCCTGGGCCACGGCTCTGGCGTAGTGGTACATCACGCGCACCAGCAGCAGCTCGTCGGCCGGTGCCGGCAGCGCCAGGACGGCCTCGGGCGGGCTGAACTGCGCATGCGTCGTGTACGGCGCCGCCTTGACGGGCTGCATGATGGGATAGGCCTTGACCACATCCACCGGCATGGATGCATCCAGCTTGGCGGCCGCTTCAGTCGCCGTGCGGCCATCACCGCCCATCTGCGCCGACACCATCAGGAAGTGGATGTTGTGCGGGTAGTAGGCCGAGCGGTACAGCGGGTCGGACGGCGAGCGCTTGAAGTAGGCCTCGTCCACGGCCGTGGCGCGGCGGTTCAATTCCAGCGACTCGCGGTAGAGGCCCACGCGGTAGTAGATGTGCGAGGGCATGTGCACGATGTGGCCGGCGCCGGGCATCAGCGCGGCCAGCCGGCGCGCGGCGGGCAGCGCGCGCTCGGGCGTCGTGGAAGCCTCCACCGCGTGGATGTAGAGGTGGATGGCGCCGGCGTGGTTGGGGGTGCGCTTCAGCACGGTTTCCAACGCGGCGACGACATCGGCCGTGCGGCCCTTGGGTTTGACGCCACCCGCCTCCCAGTAGTCCCAGGGCTGGGTGTCCATGGACGCCTCGGCATGCAGCGTCTGGATCAGGTCGTCGCCGGGGAACTGCGCGGCCACGCGCTTCATCGCGTCGGCATAGGCGGCGTCCAGCGGTGCACGGTCGGCGGGCTGCTCGGGCAGATAGCGCACCTGCAGCGCCTCCACCAGCGCCTTCTCGCGCGGTGGCAGGTCACGCTTCAGCGCGACGGCACGCTGCAGCGCGGCCCAAGCCGGCGCGGCGGCCTCGGGCCGCATGGGCACGTTGATGTTGGGCCCGAGGATCAGCGCCTCGCCCCAGAAGCACAGCGCGCAGTTCGGGTCCAGCTTCTGCGCGGCCTGGAAGGACCGCTGCGCCTCGGCATGGTTGAACGCGAAGGCCAGGCGCAGGCCCTGGTCGAAGTAGGCCTGCACCTTGGGCGCGGCGCGGCCCAGCTTGAAGCTCATGGCACCCAGGTCGCCGTACAGCGGCACGTCGCCACCGGCGGCCTTCATGGCCGCGGGCTGGAAGGGCTGGGTCTCCGACTTGGCCGCCGCGGCCAGCAAGGCCTGCAGCAGCACGGGCTGGCCCGCCACGCCGGGGCGGCACAGGCCACCGCCGTCCAGCAGCGGGTCGAAGGCCGGGCCGCTGCCGGCGGGGCCGGAGGCCGTGGTCAGCGCGACGAGGCCGGTCAGGGCCAGCGCGCGAAGCAGACGGGTCGTCTTCATGGAGCCTCCACGCCCGACAGGGGCGGCCGGGCATCGTCGCGCTCGGGCCCAAGGGCAGCAATACCCGCCGGCCCTACATCGGTGGGACGGGCTCAGCCGCCAAACATCATGCGCCGCGCCAGCGCCGTCTTCAGCGGCGTGGCGCGTTCCAGCCCGGCCAGCGCCAGGCCGCGCAGCGCGGGCAGGCCCGGCAACCGCCACGCGAAGCTGCGCGCCAGGAAGTCGGTCGCGGCGATCATGGGCCAGCGGTCGGGCGCGCGCTGCCAGTCGACGCGGGCCAGCGTGGCGTCCAGGCCCGCACCGGTCTCGGCCATGTCGCGCAGTGCGTCCACCAGCGCCTGCGCGTCGCGCAGGCCCAGGTTCAGGCCCTGGCCGGCCACCGGGTGCAGCGTCTGCGCGGCGTTGCCGATGCGCAGCGCACGGCCCTGCAGCAGCCGCGTCTCGGCATTCAGGCCCAGCGGGAAGCATTTCAGCGGTGAGATGCCGGTGAGCCGCCCGGCCGCGGCGGGCAGCTGCTGCTGGATGACGACCAACCGCTGGGCGTCGTTCAGCGTGGCGATGTCGTCCTCCGCCTGCGGCAGGCACCAGACCAGCGCGGCGCAGTGGCCTTGCGCGTCGTCGGGCAGCGGCAGCAGCGCCAGCGGGCCGTTGCGCGTGAAGCGCTCGAACGCCTGGCCCTGCAAGCCCGGCGCGGCCAGCCGCACGCTGCCGACCCAGGCGTTCTGGTGGTAGTTGCTGCTGATGCGTTTGCGGTCTTGCTCGGCGAACACGCCGCCCTCGGCGACGATGGCCAGGTCGAAGCCGTCGACCAGCGGGCCCTCGCCGCTGTCCAGGTCCACGCCGTCGGCGCGCGAGCGGATCGCATGCACCGCCGTGCCGAAGCGCGTGAACAGCCGTTCGGGCTGCGTGGCGGCCAGGTCCAGCCAGCGCTGCTGCAGCGGTGCCACCAGCGCGCCATAGGGCAGCACGGCGCCCAGTTGAGGCAGGCCTTGGTCGGCCGCGCGTATCCACACCTCGCCGGCCACCGGGGCGGGCGGGGCCTGGCTGACGTGCACGGCCTGGATGGCCTGCGCGCCTTCAGGAACCCAGGCCTGCAGCCGCTGCAGCAGCCGCACGCTGCCCAGGTTCAGCGCCAGCGTGCGCGCGTCGCCCCGGACGTCGCGGTCCAGCGGACGGGTGTCGAAGAGGTGGATCTCGGTATCGGCCAGCCGCTCGGCGGCCAGCAGGGCGAGCGCGAGGCCGGCGGGGCCCGCGCCGATGACGGCGAGTTTCAGCATGCGGGCATTGTCCGCGCGCCGCGCAGGCCTCGGCGGGCGGGCCTAAGCTGCGCGCTTTCGTCTCTTCTCCCCGACAGGATCACGCCATGCAATACCGCCGCCTCGGCCGCGCCGGCCTCCAGGTCTCCGAACTCTCGCTCGGCTCCTGGGTCACGTATCACAACCAGGTCGACACGAAAGCCGCCACCGAGATGCTGGCCGCCGCCTTCGACGCCGGCATCAACTTCTTCGACAACGCCGAGGTCTACGCCCAGGGCCAGAGCGAGGTCGTCATGGGCCAGGCCTTCAAGGCGCTGGGCTGGAACCGGCTGGACTACATCGTCTCCAGCAAGTTCTTCTGGGGTCTGACGCGCGACGGCGTGACGACCACCAACCGCAAGGACACACTGAACCGCAAGTACCTGATGCAGGCGGTGGACGGCTCGCTGAAGCGGATGCAGCTGGAACATCTGGACCTGATCTACTGCCACCGCCCCGACCCGCACACGCCCATCGAGGAGACGGTCTGGGCCATGAGCGACATCATCCGCCAGGGCAAGGCGCTGTACTGGGGCACCAGCGAGTGGAGCGCCGCCGACATCCGCGCGGCCTGGGAGATCGCCGAGCGCCACCACCTGCACAAGCCGGTCGTCGAGCAGCCGCAATACCACCTGTTCCACCGCCGCAAGGTCGATCAGGAGTTCGCGCGGCTCTACGACGACATCGGCCTGGGCCTGACCACGTGGAGCCCGCTGGCCTCGGGCCTGCTGACGGGCAAGTACGCCGCCGGCATCCCGGCCGGCAGCCGCGGCGCGCTGGACAACATGGCCTGGATGCGCGAGCAGCTGCAGGACAAGGCGAAGAACGACGCCGTCGGCCGGCTGGGCGAGGTCGCCGCCGAGCTGGGCTGCAGCACGGCGCAGCTGGCCATCGCCTGGGTCAACCGCAACCCGCGCGTGTCCACCGTCATCCTGGGCGCCAGCCGCATCGAGCAGCTGCGCGACAACCTGGGCGCGCTGGCGGTCACGCCCAAGCTGACGCCCGCGGTGGTGGCGCGCATCGACGACATCACCAAGCCTCACGCGGCCTGAAGCCCCTCGCTCAGACGCGCCCCGCTGTACGCGGGCGCGCCTGATCGGTCCCCGAGGGGACGGCGATGCTTGCCGGATCGACCGGCAAGCACATCGCCCCAGGCGGGCCGGCTTGGGAGCGGCCCGGCGCTCGGCCCGCAAGACACCGCACCGCGTGGGCATGATTCACCTCCACTGAGGGCAAGACCCGGCCGGCGCGGCGCCATTGCTGGCTGAGAATGCGCGCCATGTGGGCTTGGATAACAAAGGGGTGCACAACCCTGATGGTCGTTGCGGGGCTGGCCACGTCGGCGTGGGCCGTCGTGCCGCGCTTCGAGCCCATCGGCGACCCGGGCGGCGTGCGCGACAACGTCGTGTCGGCGCTGGCCCTGGATGCCCGCGGCCTGCTGTGGGCCGGCTCGCCCGAGGGCCTGCTGCGCTACGACGGCTACAGCTTCCGGCGCCATCCGCTGATGGCCCCCGACGGCCAGTTGCTGCCCGAGCAGTTCGTGCGCGCCATGCTGCCCGACCCGCGCGGCTGGATCTGGGTCGCGGCCGGCAACAGCGGCCTGGTGCGGCTGGACCTGAACCAGAACCGCTGGGACCGCTGGGCCCGCGACGGCAACTCCGCCGACGACACCGCGCCCGCTGCCAACACGGTGCGCAGCTTTGCGCTGGAGAAGGACGGCACGCTGTGGCTGGGCGGCAGCGGCGGGCTGGACCGCTTCGACGTCAAGACCCAGCGCTTCACCCACCACCGCGGCCGCGAGGACGGCCTGCCCGACCCGCGCGTGCAGACGCTGCTGGTGGACCGCCAGGGCACGCTGTGGATAGGCACCTGGCGCGGCTTGGCGCGCAAGCCCGCCGACGGCCCCATCGAGACGCTGGACGTGGGCCTGTCCGACCAGCTCGTCACGCTGATCGCCGAGACGCTGGACGGCCGCATCGTCGTCGGCACGGCCCAGGGCCGGCTGCGCGCGCTGTCGGCCGCCGGCCAGGTGCTGCCCTTCAGCAACGGCGCCGAGCCGGGTGCGGCCACCGGCGTGTCGCCGGTCATGGCCATGGTGCAGCCCGACGCCGAGGAGCTGTGGTTCGGCGACGCCTCCGGCCTGACGCGCCGCCACGCCGCCACCGGCGAGCTGATCGAGCGCCTGCCGCCCGCCGGCAGCTCCAACACCGGCTCCGCGCCGCGCAGCGACCTGCGCGCGCTGATGCGCGACCCCTCCGGCACCGTCTGGGCCGGCAGCTACGGCGGCGGCCTGATGCGCCACGTGCCCTCGCTGCCGGGTCTGAGCATGGTGCGCGAGCCCATGCGCGGCGGCGCGGGCGGGCTGGACGTGCGCAGCATCCTGCAGCTGGACAACGGCGAGGTCTGGCTGGGCACGCTGGCCGGCGGCATCGAGCGCCGCGACCGGCAGTTGCAACCCATCGCCGCCATCGCGCCGGGCAGCGCGGGCCTGCCGGCCGGGCGCGTCAACGCGCTGGGCCAGACCAAGGACGGCTCCGTCTGGGTGGCCGTGGACACGCAGCTGCTGCGCTTCGACATCCGCGGCCGCTGGCAGGAGACGCTGCGCAGCGGCAACGCCGTGCCGCGGCGCTTCCACGCCGGGGCCGACGGCTCGCTGTGGATCGCCACGCTGGACGGCCTGATGCGCTGGACGCCGGCGAAGCCGCAGATGCGTGCCATCCCGACCGCCGGCCTGGTGGGCGGCACCGGCGAGGTCAACGCCTTTGCCGCGCTGCCGGACGGCAGCCTGTGGGCCGGCGGCGCCGCGGGCCTGTTCCGCGTCGCCAAACCGGGCGACGCCGAGCCCATCGCCGAATGGGTGGAGCCGCAGGGCCTGACCGGCCAGACCGTGCTGGGCATGGCCGTGGCACCCGACGGCAAGCTGTGGGTGGACACCGGCAACGGCCTGCACCGGCTGGTGCAGAGCGACGGCCAGCGCGCCCGCTTCGAGACCGTGCCGGCCGCCGAGGTGGGCGGCGCCTTCGGTGCCAACCTGTTGTTCGACGCCCGCGGCCGGATCTGGTCGCAGCGCAACATGTACGACCCCAAGACCGGCGAGCGTCGCGAGCTGGGGCCGGCCGACGGCGCGGACCTGGGCACCGGCTGGTTTCGTGCCTATGCGCGGCTGGACGACGGCCGCATGCTGTTCGGCGGCGCGCGCGGCCTGCTGACCATCGACCCCGAGCGCTTCGCGCCCTGGAACTACCAGCCGCCGCTGGTCGCGTCCGAGCTGCGCGTGGAGGGCGAGGAGCGCGCCGTGCCGCAACCGGGCCAGCCGCTGGTGCTGGCGCCGGGCGAGCGCAGCTTCAGCCTGGCCTTCGCGGCGCTGGACTACAGCCAGCCGGCCCGCAACCGCTACCGCTACCGGCTGCAGGGCCTGGACCACGGCTGGGTGGAGGCCGGGGCCATGAGCCGCACGGCCATCTACACCAACCTGTCGCCGGGCCAATACACGCTGCACCTGCAGGGCAGCAACCGCGACGGGGCCTGGGGCCCGGACGAACTGCAGTACACCGTGGAAGTGCGCGCCGCCTGGTGGCAGACGCGCTGGGCGCTGGCGCTGGCCGTCGTGGCCGCGGCGGGCCTGGTGGCCTGCATCGTCGGCATGCGCACGCGGCTGCTGCTGCGCCACCGCCGCGTGCTGGAGGAGCGCGTGCGCGAGCGCACCGAGGAGCTGGAGGCCGCCAAGGCCGCGCTGACCGCCAAGTCCGCCGAGCTGGAGGAGGCCAGCCTCACCGACCCGCTGACCGGCCTGCGCAACCGCCGCTTCCTGGACCGCCAGATGCCCGCCGACGCGGCGCTGGCGCTGCGCCACTACGAGCCCATCAGCGACGCCCCGGTGGAGGGCGAGAGCGAACAGGACCTGCTGTTCTTCCTCATCGACATCGACCACTTCAAGCGCATCAACGACGCCCACGGCCACATGGCCGGCGACGCGGTGCTGGAGCAGATGCGCGGCCGGCTGGAGCAGGTGTTCCGCGCCACCGACTACCTGGTGCGCTGGGGCGGCGAGGAGTTCCTCATCGTCGCCCGCGGCACGCCGCGCTCGCGCGCCGCCGAGCTGGCCGAGCGCGCCCGCCAGGCGGTGGCGTCGCAGCCCTTCGAGCTGGACGGCGGCGTGCGCCTGGCGCAGACCTGCTCGGTGGGCTTCTCGGCCTTCCCGCTGTGCCCGCAGCTGCCGCGCGCGCTGGACTGGCGCTCCGCCATCGACCTGGCCGACGCCGCGCTGTACGAGGCCAAGGACGCCGGCCGCAACGCCTGGGTGGGCCTGGTCAGCGCGCACGCGTCCAGCGACGACGAGCTGCAGCGCGACGTGCGCCGGCCGCTGGAGAGCTGGGCCGCGCGCGGCCGGCTGCGGCTGGTGCAATCCGCCCGCTGAAACCGCCCCGGCCGGGCTGCTACGCTCGGCGCCCCGAGACGACGACTGCGCCGATGCGCCTGCTGCCTGCCCTGCTCCTGCTGTTGATCTGCGCCCTGGCGCCGCACGGAGCCCGCGCCGAGCGCGACCCGATGTCCGAACCGCGCTTCGTCAGCGCCAGCGGCACGGCAGGCATCGTGGACGGCATCGTCGCGGCGCTGGCCCAGGACGAGCGCGGCCTGATCTGGGTGGGCACCAGCGTGGGCCTGGTACGCTACGACGGCTATCAAACCCGCTCCTACCCGATGGCGGAGGCCGACCGCCCCGCCGGCCGCGCCAACCGCTTCCTGCGCGCGCTGCTGGCCGACCGCGGCGACGTACTGTGGGTGGGCAGCGCCAGCGAGGGCCTGGCCCGCTTCGACTCGCAGGCCGAGCGCTGGACCTTCCTGCAGCACGACCCGGCCCAGCCCCACTCCATCTCGCCGGGCAGCGTGCAGCGGCTGGCGCGCGCCCACGACGGCCGCATCTGGGTGGGCCTGCTGAGCGGGCTGGACCGGCTGGACCCCAGCACCGGCCGCTTCGAGCATTTCCGCGCCGGCAGCGCCAGCGGCCTGCCGGACGACCGCATCGGTGCGCTGCTGGTGGACCGCGACGGCGACCTCTGGGTGGGCACCTGGAAGGGCCTGGCGCGGCTGCGCGCCGGCGGCCAGCGCTTCGAGGCGATCGAGGGCGGCTGGCCCGTCAACGCGCTGGCCCAGGGCAGTGACGGCCGCATCTGGGTCGGCACGCGCGACGGCCGCCTGCTGCTGCTGGATCGCGACGGCAAGCTGCCGCCGCAGCCGCTGGAGGCCGGCGAAGGCGCACGACCGTCGCCGGTGCTGAGCCTGCTGAGCGCCAGCGACGGCGAGGTCTGGGTGGGCCGCGTCACCGGCGTGGAGCTGCGCACCACCGACGGACGGCTGCTGCAGCTGCTCAAGCGCAACCAGCGCCGCCCCTGGACGCTGGGCGGCACCGACTTCCACGCGCTGCTGCGCGACCGCGCCGGCACGCTGTGGGTGGGCGGCTACGGCGGCGGCCTGCAGCGCCACGATCCCGAGAACCGCGCGCTGTGGGTGCGCCGCCAGGACGACGATCCCACCAGCCCGCTGGCCGACACCGACGTGCGCAGCGTGCTGCAGCTGCGCAGCGGCGAGGTCTGGCTCGGCACGCTGGAACGCGGCATCGCCGTGCTGGACCCGCAGTTGCGGCTGACCGGCGCGATCCGGCCGGACACCCGTTTCAGCGGCCTGGTGGCCGCGCTGGCGCAGGTCGATGACGGCAGCGTCTGGGCCGGCACCGAGAGCGGCCAGCTGTTCCTCTTCGACGCACAGCGCCGCCTGCGCGAGGTGATCCCCACCGGCCAGGCGCGCGTGCGCCGACTGCTGGTCGGGCGCGACGGCACGCTGTGGGTGGGCACGGCCGACGGCCTGCACCGCCTGACCCCGAGCGCGGCCGAGCTGGGGCGCCTGCCGCTGGCCGGTGGCAAGCGCCTGGGCGGCAACGTCAATGCGCTGGCCGAAACCGCCGACGGCCAGCTGTGGGTGGGCGCCGAGGCGGGCCTGTTCCGCCTGACGGACGGCGCGCTGCACCCGGCCGGCGCCGGCCTGCCCACGGAGGGCGTGCTGGGCCTGCTGGCGAGCGCCGATGGCACGCTGTGGGTGGACACCAGCACCGGCCTGTTCCGCCGCGCGCCGGGCGCGGACTTCGAGCGCGTGGCCATGCAGCGTGGCCCGCAGGACCGCAGCTTCGGCGCCAACCTGCTGGCCGATGCGCAGGGCCGCATCTGGACCCACCGCGGCATGTACGACCCGGCCACGCAGCTCTACACCGAGTTCGGCCGCATCGACGGCGTGGACATCGGCACCGGCTGGTTCCGCGCCTACGGCCAGCTGGCCGACGGCCGCATGCTGTTCGGCGGCAGCACCGGGCTGCTGGTGGCGGAGCCGCGTCATTTCAAGCGCTGGGGCTTCCAGCCGCCCGTCGTCGCCACCGACCTGCGCATCGACGGTCGCCGCCAGCCGCTGGGCCTGCTGCGCGAGGGCCTCACGCTGACGGCGCAGCAACGCGCCTTCTCGATCGAGTTCGCCGCGCTGGACTTCAGCGCACCGGCCCAGAACCAGTACCGCTACCGGCTGCAGGGCTACGACGACGACTGGATCGCCACCGGTGCCGAGCTGCGCGTGGCCAGCTACGCCAACCTGGCGCCGGGCCGCTACACGCTGCAGGTGCAGGGCAGCAACCGGCTGGGCGACTGGACCAACCAGCCGCTGCAGATCGAGGTCGAGGTGCGGCCGGCCTGGTGGCAGACCTGGTGGGCGCGCGCGCTGGGTGCGCTGCTGGCCGTGCTGGGCATCTACGGCCTGGTGCAGTGGCGCACGCGCGCGCTGGAACGGCGCCAGGCCGCGCTGGAACACCGCGTGCAGCAGCGCACGGCCGAGCTGGAGGCGCTGTCCGAGGCGCTGAAGGAGTCCAGTCTCAGCGACCCGCTGACCGGCCTGCACAACCGCCGCTACCTGACCCAGCACATCGACGCCGACATCGCCGTGGCGCTGCGCCGCCACGCGGCCGGCAGCGCGCCATCGGACAACGGCGACCTGGTCTTCATGCTGGTGGACGTGGACCACTTCAAGCAGGTCAACGACCGCCACGGCCACTCGGCCGGCGACGCGGTGCTGGTGCAGATGCGCGAGCGGCTGCGCGAGGTCTGCCGCGACAGCGACCACGTGGTGCGCTGGGGCGGCGAGGAGTTCCTGGTGGTGGCCCGCGACGGCTCGCGCGAGCACGCGGCCGACCTGGCCGAGCGCATGCGACGCGCGGTGGGCGGCCGGCCCTTCGAGCTGCCCGACGGCCAGCGACTGACGCGCAGCTGCTCCATCGGCTTCGCCTGCTTCCCGCTCAGCGCCGCCCAGCCGCAGGCGCTGGACTGGAGCACCGTCATCGACGTGGCCGACGGCGCGCTCTACGAGGCCAAGCGCAGCGGTCGCGACCGCTGGGTGGGCGTGGTCGACGCCGACGCCGGCCTGGACGCCGACGCGCTGCGCGAGCTGCTGGGCCGCCCGCCGGTGGAGTGGTTGGCCAGCGAGCGGCTGCGCGTGCTCAGGAGTGGGGGCTGACCAGCGCCGGCCCCCAGCCGAAGGGCTCGGGCAGCGCCGCCAGGATGCGCTGGCGCAGCGGCGCGTAGGCGGCGTCCACCGGCTGGCCCGGGCGCGGCGCCAGCGGGTCCTGGTGGCTGCCGAAGGCCTCGTCGAGTTGGGCCCAGTCCTCGGGCGTGAACAGCGCGGCGGCGCGCGGCAGGATCTCGGTCTCCTCGCGCTTCATGTGGCGCAGGTAGCGCGCCGCATAGACCTTGATCTGCTGCTCGAACTTCTCGCGCCGGGCCTCGCCCATCTGCTCCCAGGCCAGCAGGCTGTGCTGCAGCTCGCGGATGGCGCGCTCGCCCTGGGCATGGTCGGCCTCCAGTTCGTCCAGCACCGTGCGCAGCAGCGGGTCGCGCGCCCGCAGGCGCGGGAACAGCAACTCGCTTTCCTTTTGGTGATGCAAGCGCTCGGGGAATTCGTCGACGTAGAACAGCATGGCCCGCAGCGCGCCGAAATCCGGCGGCGTGCCGCTGCGGCGCTGCGCCTGCAGCAGCAGTGGCAGCGTGCGCAGCATGGCGGCCAGCGCGTCGTGCTCGGCGCGGATGACGCGCACGGCCAGCGGCATGGGCGAAGAGTTCATGCCGCAAGCGTCGCGCGGCGGCGACGCAGAGTCCTTGCGTTGGATCAAGCCGCGGTGAGGCACCCCCGTAAAATCCCTTGCTTTGCCCCAGCCCAAGGAAAGCCCCGGCCATGACTGACGCATCGACCGCCTCCCCCACCCTCATGGCCCACGCGATCCGCGCGCTGGCGATGGACGCCGTGCAGGCCGCCAACTCCGGCCACCCGGGCGCCCCCATGGGCATGGCGGACATTGCCGTGGCGCTGTGGGCGCGGCACCTGAAGCACAACCCGGCCAACCCGCACTGGGCCGACCGCGACCGCTTCGTGCTGTCCAACGGCCACGGCTCGATGCTGATCTACGCGCTGCTGCACCTGACGGGCTATGAGCTGCCCATCGAGGAGCTGAAGGCCTTCCGCCAGATGCACAGCAAGACGCCGGGCCACCCCGAAGTGGGCATCACCGCCGGCGTTGAGACGACCACCGGCCCGCTGGGCCAGGGCGTGACCAACGCCGTGGGCCTGGCGCTGGCCGAGAAGCTGCTGGCGCGCGACTTCAACCGCGACGGCCACCAGATCGTCGACCACCACACCTACGTCTTCCTGGGCGACGGCTGCCTGATGGAAGGCATCTCGCACGAGGCCGCCGCGCTGGCCGCCGCCTGGAAGCTGAACAAGCTGATCGCGATCTACGACGACAACGGCATCTCCATCGACGGCCAGGTCGGCCCCTGGTTCGGCGACGACACGGCCAAGCGCTTCGAGGCCTATGGCTGGAACGTCGTCGGCCCGGTGGACGGCCATGACGTGGACGCCGTGGACAAGGCCATCGCCAAGGCCAAGAAGAGCGCCGACAAGCCGACGCTGATCATCGCCAAGACCACCATCGGCAAGGGTTCTCCCAACCGCGCCGGCACGGCCAAGGCGCACGGCGAGGCGCTGGGCGCGGAGGAAATCAAGCTGACCCGCGAGGCCATCGGCTGGACCCACGAGCCCTTCGTCGTGCCGCCCGAGGTCTACACCGCCTGGGACGCCAAGTCCGCCGGCGACCGCGCCGAAAGCGAGTGGGACCTGCGCTTCGACGCCTATGCCGAGGCCCACCCCGAGCTGGCCGCCGAGTTCCAGCGCCGCATGGCCGGCGTGCTGCCCGCCGACTTCGCGCAGGTCGCCGTGGACGCCGTCGTCAAGGCCCATGCCGACGCGCAGACCGTCGCCAGCCGCAAGGCCAGCCAGCTGGCGCTGGAAGCCTTCACGGCCAAGCTGCCCGAGATGCTGGGCGGCAGCGCCGACCTGACCGGCTCCAACCTGACCAACACCAGCTCGACGCCCAACCTGCGCTTCGAGAAGGACGGCACGCCCAACAACGGCCGCCACATCAACTACGGTGTGCGCGAGTTCGGCATGGCCGCGGTCATGAACGGCATCGCGCTGCATGGCGGCTTCATCCCTTACGGCGGCACCTTCCTGACCTTCAGCGACTACAGCCGCAACGCCATCCGCATGGCCGCGCTGATGAAGACCCGCGTCATCCACGTGATGACGCACGACTCCATCGGCCTGGGCGAAGACGGCCCGACGCACCAGTCCATCGAGCATGTCGCCAGCCTGCGCCTGATCCCCGGCCTGGACGTCTGGCGCCCGGCAGACACGACCGAGACCGTCGTCGCCTGGACCATGGCCATCGGCAACGCACAGCGCCCCAGCCTGCTGGCGCTGTCGCGCCAGAACCTGGCCTACTCGCCCAAGACCAACGTCGACGAGATCGCCAAGGGCGCCTACGTGCTGAGCGAGCCCGCCAAGGGCAAGGCCAAGGCCGTCATCATCGCCACCGGCTCGGAGGTGCAGCTGGCCATGGCCGCGCAGAAGCTGCTGGCCGACGAGGGCGTGAAGGTGCGCGTCGTCTCCATGCCGTCCACCAATGTGTTCGACCGCCAGGACAAGGACTACAAGAAGACCGTGCTGCCCAAGGGCCTGCCGCGCGTGGCGGTGGAGATGGGCGTCAGCGACTTCTGGTGGAAGTACGGCGTGGATGCCGTCGTCGGCATCGACACCTTCGGCGAATCGGCCCCGGCCGGCGTGCTGTTCAAGCACTTCGGCTTCACGCCGGAGAACGTGGCCGCCACCGTGAAGGCGGTGTTGAAGAAGAAGTAAGCAGACCACGCGGCGATCTGCGCTACAAAGCCTCCCTGCACCAAAACAGTCAGGGAGAGACCGATGCGCTGGATCGTCGCGCTTTGCGCAATCGTGGGGGCCGGCCTGACGCTGCCGGCCCAGGCCCAGGTGGCCGTGCTGGCGTCGCCGGAGGCCGAGCAGACGCTGGCCTGCCTCCAACGCGGCAGCGAGCTGCGCTACCCCGCCGAGGCGCTGGAGGCCCGCACGCCGGGCACCGTGCGCTATTCGCTGCGCTTCACGGCGCCCGACCAGCCGCCCGAGGCCACGCTGCTGTACCGCGCCGCCACCGACGACATGGTGGCCGAGGTCGAGCGCCACATCCGCGGCTTCCGCCTGCCCTGCCTGGAGGGCGGGCCGGTCACGGCGGTGCAGGAGTTCGCCTTCCGCCCCCGGGCCACCGACCCCATCACCTGGACGCCGCTGCGCCCCTCGCTCGGCCTGGACGACGCGGCCAGGCACGCCAGCTGCCTCGTGACGCCCAAGGAGGGCCTGGAGTCCAGCGGCGGCGCCTCGTGGCTGAGCGAGACCGTCAATGTCTTCGTGGACTTCGGCTTCACGGCGCCGGATGCGCCACCCACGGTCAAGCTGGCCTACAGCAGCGCCAGCAAGGGCCAGGCGCGCGATGTGATGGACTATGTGGCGCGCTACCGCATGCCCTGCCTGCCCGCCGGTGCCAAGCCCAGCTGGCTGCGCCAGCACTTCCAGTTCCGGCCGCATGGCGTGGCCAAGCGCGTGTTCAAGGATGCGATCCCATTGCCCGCTTTCCTGTCCAACGTCAAAGGCCTGCGCGAGGACGCCGGCAACAATCTGCTGCGTCGCGTCAACTTCGACTTCAACACCATGTCCTGCCCCTTCCAGGTCGCCTGGACGCTGGGCCGCCCCAAGCTCGACAACCAGGTCGGCCAGGTCGGCAAGCCCGACCCCAACCGCACCGAGTTCCTGGTCTGGCTGGGCAAGCTGGAACTGGAGATGAAGGAGCGCCTGTTCGAACAGCTCGTGGGCCAGACGCTGCTGATCAACGTGGGCTGCGGCACCCTGGATCTGCCGGGCTGAAATCGCTCTGAAACCACCCCCTGCCGCGTATGGCCGAGAATCGGCGGCCCCGCGCGACCCTCATTCCCTTTCTCTGGAGACTCTCCCATGACCATCAAGATCGGCATCAACGGCTTCGGCCGCATCGGACGCATGGTGTTCCGTGCCGCAGTTGCGAACTTCAAGGACATCGAGGTCGTCGCGATCAACGACCTGCTGGAGCCCGACTACCTGGCCTACATGCTGAAGTACGACAGCGTGCACGGCCGGTTCGAGGGTGACGTCGCCGTCGAAGGCAACACGCTGGTCGTGAACGGCAAGAAGATCCGCCTGACGGCCATCAAGGACCCGACGGAACTGAAGTGGGCCGAGGCCGGCGCCGACATCGTCATCGAGTCCACCGGCATCTTCCTGGACGCCGCCGGCGGCGAGAAGCACCTGGCCGCGGGCGCCAAGAAGGTCATCTTCTCGGCCCCGTCCAAGGACGACACGCCGATGTTCGTCTTCGGCGTGAACCACACCAAGTACGCCGGCGAGAAGATCATCTCCAACGCCTCGTGCACGACCAACTGCCTGGCCCCGCTGGCCAAGGTGCTGAACGACAAGTGGGGCATCAAGCGCGGCCTGATGACCACGGTGCACGCCGCCACCGCCACGCAGAAGACCGTGGACGGCCCGAGCAACAAGGACTGGCGCGGCGGCCGCGGCATCCTGGAGAACATCATCCCCAGCAGCACCGGCGCCGCCAAGGCCGTCGGCAAGGTCATCCCCGAGCTGAACAAGAAGCTGACGGGCATGGCCTTCCGCGTTCCCACCAGCGACGTGTCGGTCGTCGACCTGACCGTCGAGCTGAACAACGAAGCCAGCTACGCCGACATCTGCGCCGAGTTCAAGGCCCAGAGCCAGGGCGCGCTGAAGGGCGTGCTGGGCTACACGGAAGACAAGGTCGTCGCGACCGACTTCCGCGGTGACGCCCGCACCTCCATCTTCGACGCCGAGGCCGGCATCGCGCTGGACGGCACCTTCGTCAAGCTGGTGAGCTGGTACGACAACGAGTGGGGCTACTCGAACAAGGTGCTGGAGATGGTGCGCGTGGTCGCGGCTTGATGGCCGCCTGATTCCGCTTCACCGAGCAGCAAGGGCGCCTCTGGCGCCCTTTTTTCATGTCCGGCCCGGCCGTCTGACGTAGCGCTCGACCATGTAGCGCCAGGGCATGACGAAGGGGAAGGCCAGCACCGGCACAACGGTCACCGCCACGGCGATGGTCTGCTCGTCGAGACGGCCCGCCAGCCACAGCGGCACGAAGACGGCGACCAGCCACAGCCCCTTCCAGAACAGCTCCCACAGCAGCACCGGCAGCATGCGCAGCGGCTGCAGCAGCCCCAGCGCGCACAGCAGCGAGAAGGCGGCCAGCATGCAGGCGACGACGCCTTCCATCAGCTCATAGGGCCGCATGCGCAGCAGCAGGTTGGGCCAGACGACGCAGGCCAGCCCGACGACGACGATGCCGTAAAGCACCCGCAGCAGGTTCAGGCGCAGCCGGGACACCGGCGGCATGCCGTCCACGGCCGAGGGGTGTGTCGAGAGGGTGGGCTTCATGGGGTTCTCCTGGCCTGTTGGGAAGGTTGCAGCGCCTTGAGCCGCTCGTTCGCACGCTCGGCCGCCGCGTTGTTGAAGGGGTCGGCCAGCACGCGGCGGTAGGCGGTGATGGCTTGCGGCACGTCGCCCGCGGCCTCGAAGGCGGCGGCGAGGTGGTGATGCAGGCGCAGCCTGGCGTTGATCCGCAGCGCCTGCTCGAAGGCGGCGGCGGCTTCTGCCGGCTGCTTCAGCGCCAGCAGCGCGCGGCCCAGCTCCAGATGCAGCTCGGGGCTGCTGGCGCCTTGCTGCTGCAGCCGCGCGAGCCAGCCGCGCGCACGCTCGGCGGCACCGCTGTCCAGCAGCGCGCGGCCGAGGTCGATCTGCGTCTGCAGCAGGTCGGCGGCGAGCTGGCGGTCGGCCCCGGGCTGCACGGCGGCCAGGCGCTGCTCGGCCGGGTCGAAGGCCTTGTCGGCGATGCTGAGCACCGCCTGCAGCAACAGGCCGCGGGGCGCATCCACCCGCGCAACGGCCTCGGCCTGCGCACGGGCCTTGCTCTTGCCGCCGCCCAGCAGCGCGGGCAACGCGAGGTAGAGGCCCTGCAGGTCGCGGCGCATCGCGTAGTCGTGCGGTGCCAGCGCCACGGCGCGCTCGAAGCGCTCCTTCACCTCGCCCACGCGGCGCATGGCGGCGAAGCTGCCGGCATCCATCAGCTCGGCGCCGATCAGCAGGCCCAGCAGGTGTTGGCAGCGGGCGGACTGCGGCCTGTCCCGCGCGCAGGCCTGGGCCCGCGGCATCAGCTCGGCGCGCAGGCGGGGCTCGCCGAAGGCCTGGCGGCCCAGGTACCAGAGCGCCGTCTCGTCCTGGGCGTCGCGCGCCAGGTGCTCGCGGGCCAGCGCTTCGAGCGCGGCGTGCTGATGGGTCAGGCGCAGTTGCTGGAACTCGGCCTCGGTCGCCCGTGACGGCAGCGACAGCAAGACGGCGAGGAGGGGGATGGCGAGGCGGAGGTGTTTCATGGCCGGCGACTGTGCGAGGCCGCCGCCCGCGTCACCAGCGCTTTGCGACGAGCCACGCTGGCCCGCGCCGAGGCACGGCCGGCACGGACGGAACGCGCCGCGCCCCGTCGCCGCCGGGCGCGTGTCGGCCGTGGCGGGCCGTCGCCGGTCGCAGGCCGCTCGACAGGGCCGCGCACCTGCCCACAATGCCGCCGCATGCAAGCCTCTCCATCCTGGCCCCTGCGCCTGTTGCGACTGAAGCGCCTGCACGTGAGCTTCATCGTCGCGGCGCTGATGTTCACGCTGCTGGCGCTGAACTCGAATGCGCACCTGCCCACGCTGGCCACACAGGTCTTCGTGCCAGCGCTGGCGGCGCTGCTCGTGTTCAGCGCGCTGGAACGCTGGCCGCGCCGCCTGCCGCGCTTCGTCGCGCGCTGGGCGCTGCAGGTGGTGGCCGTGACGGTCACGGTGCCGGCCGTCGTGCTGGGCCTGTTCCTGTCAACGATCACGCCCGGCCACCCGCCGTTCTGGGAGGTGCGCGACATGCTCAACGGCTTCCTGGTGCTGAGCACGATGGGCATGCTGGTGGCGTCGTGGGTGGCGGTGTCGGCCTTGCTGCGGCAGCGCGACGCCCTCGTCATCCAGGCCGAACGCCGCCGCGGCGAGCTGGAGCGCCAGGCGCTGGACGCGCAGCTGCGGCTGCTGCAGGCGCAGGTGGAGCCGCATTTCCTGTTCAACACGCTGGCCAATGTGCAGGCGCTGGTGGACGCCGGCTCGCCGCGCGCCTCGCCGGTGCTGCAAAGCCTGGTGGCCTATCTGCGCGCAGCGGTGCCGCGGCTGTCGGAGCCCGAGCACCGCGTCGGCCAGGAGCTGGAGATGGTGCGCGCCTACCTGGCGCTGATGCAGCTGCGCATGCCCGACCGGCTGCAGTTCAGCGTGACCGTAGAGCCCGGTCTGGAGCTGCAGCGCTGCCCGCCCATGACGCTGCTGACGCCGGTGGAGAACGCCGTGCGGCACGGCATCGACCCCAGCCTGGACGGTGGCCGCATCGACGTGCGCCTGCGCCGCCTGGCGGGCGGCCGCTGCGTGGCCGAGGTGCGGGACACGGGTGTCGGCCTGCAGCCCACGAGCGCAGGGCTGGGTACGGGGCTGTCCACGCTGCGCGAGCGGCTGCAGCTCGCGTTCGGCGGCGCGGCCGAGCTGCGGCTGAGCGAGGTGGCGCCGCATGGCATGCTGGTCGAAATTGAATTTCCATCGCAGACATGATGACCGCCCCCACGGCCCTGATCGCCGACGACGAACCGCTGCTGCGCGAGGCGCTGCAGGGCCTGCTGGCCGCGCAGTGGCCGGAGCTGCGCGTGGTGGCGCTGGCGCGCAACGGCGTGGAGGCCGTCGAGCAGTTCGAGGCGCTGCGGCCGGCGGTGTGTTTCCTGGACGTTCACATGCCGGGCCTGTCGGGCATCGCTGTCGCGCAGCGCATCGCCCGCCGCGCGCACGTGGTGTTCATCACCGCCTTCGACCACCACGCCGTGCAGGCCTTCGAACAAGGCGCGCTGGACTATCTCGTCAAGCCGGTGCTGGCGGCCCGGCTGGCCGACACCGTGGCCCGGCTGCGCGAACGGCTGCACCAGGCCCAGCCCGGCGCCGCCACCGAGGCGCTGCTGACGCAGCTGACCGACCGGCTGGCGCGCACCAGCGCCGACGCAGCGCCGCAGCGGCTGCGCTGGCTGCGGGCAGCCGTCGGCGGCGCGGTGCGGCTCATCCCGGTGGAGGACATCGACTACCTGCGCTCGGACGAGAAATACACGCTGGTCGCCTGGCGCGGCGACGGCGGCAGACCGGACGAGGCGCTGGTGCGCAGCTCGCTGAAATCGCTGCTGGAGCAGCTGGACCCGACGCAGTTCCAGCAGGTGCACCGGGCCGTGGTGGTGAACCTGGGCGCCGTCAGCCATGTGAAGCCCGGCAGCAACGAGAAGGCCGACCTGCATTTCCGGCACCGCAGCGAGGTGCTGCCGGTCAGCCGCACCTATCTGCACCTGTTCAAGGCCGAGTGAGGACGCCGGCTCAGAGCCAGTAGGCCGGGTAGGGCCGCCGGCAGGCACGGTGGTACAGCACCGCCACCCCGACCATGACCAGTGCGCCGGCCAGCGTCGGGAAGAACAGAAAGCCCCACTTGGGTGCGACCAGGAACACGATGATGGGGTTGGAGCCGGCGGGCGGGTGCATGGTGCGTGTCAGCATCATCAGCGCCGTCGACACGGCCGCGGCCGTCGCCAGCGACCACCAGGACGGCCCCAGCAGCGCCAGCGCCGCCAGGCCCACCGCGGTGCAGATGAAGTGCCCGCCGATGACGCTGCGCGGCTGCGCGAAATGGATCTCCGGAAAGGTGAACACCATCACCGCGGTGGACCCGAACGAGCCCAGCGCCAACAGCACGCCCAGGTTGAACGAGCTGAAGGCCAGCACACCGATGATGGTGAACACGCCCGCACAGGCGACGACGCCCTGGGCCAGCGTGAAGCCGGGGGCCTGGGTGGGCGCTGGCGCGACGGGTGCGGGCGGGCGCGCCACGACGCCGGGAGCAAGCTCGCTCATGGAAGTCCTCTGCAGGGTCTCCGGGTCATAGCAAGGATCAGGCCGACCCGCGCATAAAAAAGAGGGCAGGCCGTCGGCCTTGCCCCCAAATGGCGCCACCGACACCTCTCAGCGGCGGCGCAGAGACTCGGTTGACCGTCAGGCGACGCTGGCGCTGCCGGGCACGGCGCCCAGCTCGCCCGACTCGCGGGCGCGTCTGCCGTAGACCCACTCGAACACCGGGCTGGCCATCATGGTCGTGACCACCGCCATCAGCACCAGCATGGAGAACAGCGCCGGGCCGATGATGCCCTTCTGCAGACCGATGTTGATGATGATGAGCTCCATCAGGCCGCGCGAGTTCATCAGCGCGCCGATGCCCAAAGCGGTGCGGTTGTCCTCGCCGGCCAGACGGGCGGCCAGGTAGCAGGCGCCGAACTTGGCCAACACCGAGGCCACCAGCACGCCGCCGGCGATCAGCAGCAGCTCCATGGAGTTGATCATGTCCAGGCGCGTGTTCAGGCCCGAATAGGTGAAGAACATCGGCAGCAGCAGCAGCACGGTGATGGGCTCGACCTTCTTCTTCAGCTCGGCGGCGAACAGGCCGCGCGGCATGACGGCGCCCAGGATGAACCCGCCGAAGATGGCGTGGATGCCCACGGCGTCCATCACGAAGGCCGAGGTGCAGAAGGCGATCAGCGTGATGCCCAGCACCGTGTTGCTCATGTGGCCTTCGCGCTCGACCCGCTTGCCCAGCGGCGCCAGGATCTTGCGGCCGAACAGCATCACGAAGGCCGCCCAGATGACCCCCCCGCCGATGGCCAGCACGGCCACGCCGGCGCCGCCGCCGAAGGCCGCCAGCACCAGGGCC
This sequence comes from Roseateles sp., assembly GCA_036401055.1. GTDB lineage: Bacteria > Pseudomonadota > Gammaproteobacteria > Burkholderiales > Burkholderiaceae_C > Pelomonas. The sequence continues at coordinate 4,938 of DASWWC010000226.1, read as the reverse complement.
AGCACGCACCAGGACACCGCGTCGTCGAATGCGCCGGCCGTCAGCGACAGCGTGCCCAGCGAGGTGTGGGCCAGGCCGCGCTCATTGATGATGCGGGCCAGCATGGGGAAGGCCGTCAGCGCGATGCAGGCGCCCATGAACAGCGTGGCGTTGGCCACCGAGATGCCCTCGGCGAACAGGCCCGGCACCTGCAGCAACAGCGGCGTGATCAGGAAGGCGATGAAGAAGGGCGCGGCGATGCCGGAGATGGACACGCCGATAGCGCTCTTGGCCTTGGTGGCGAAATGGTCCAGCCGCAGCGTCGTGCCGACCAGGAACATGTACAGGCCCACGCCCAGCTGCGCGCCGCAGTACAGGACGTTCTTCATCTCCTTGGGGAAGATCGCCGCCTGGATGTCGGGCATGAACAGGCCGAACAGCGACGGGCCGAGGATGACACCCGCGATCATTTCGCCCACCACCTGGGGTTGCGCCAGGAACTTGGAGCCCAACCAGCCCACCACGCGGCAGGCCAGGATGATGATCCCCAGCTGCAGGAAGAAGTGCACGCTGAAATCCGTGGGGGAATAGGTCTGCGCCACCGCGGGGGCCGGGCCACCGTGCTTGGCGAAGACGTCGGCCAGCATGGCCAGCAGGTCAAAGTTTTCCATCGCGTTCCTCTTTTATTCGGCGTCGCTCCAGGCCGCAGCGGCAGTCCTGTACAACGTTGTCTCCTGAGATTGCTGAAAGCGCTGCCAATCTCGCAACACACTGTGCCGATTGAATTCTTGAAGTCCATCGGAACTCGCCGTTTCGAGCCTACGTACCTACATCCAATTTGCGACCAGGCAGGTACGTAGGTACGATCCGCGGCCATGAAGCTGCTCACCAGCCGTGAGTTCAACCGGGATGTCAGCGTCGCCAAGCGTGCGGCGCTGGTGGAGCCCGTGCTGATCACCGACCGCGGCCAGCCCACGCACGTGCTGCTCAGCATCGGCGAGTACCGCCGGCTGACGGGCGAGGGTGAAAGCATCCTGGAGCTGCTGGCCATGCCCGAGTCCATCGCCATCGATGCGAGCGATGCAGCAGCCGACGGCGCGTGGGATCACCGCGAGAACCTGGACTGAGCACGCCACCATGTTTTTGCTCGACACCGGCATCGTGCTGGAGCTTCGCAAGGCCAGGGCCGCCGACGCCGACGCGGGTCTCGCCGCCTGGGCCGCCGCGCTGCCGCGGCAGAAGCTGTTCATCTCGGCGCTGACGCTGCTGGAGCTGGAGAGCGCCGCCGCCCGGCTCGGCCGCAAGGAGCGCGCGGCCGGCCTGGTCGTGCGGGACTGGATCGACAACCGCGTGATGCCGGCCTTCGAAGGCCGCGTGCTGGCGGTGGACGCCGCCGTCGTGCGGCGCCGCGCGCAGCTGCCCTATGCCAACACCCGCGACGGCCTGCTCGCCGCGACCGCGCTGGAACACGGGCTGACCTTCGTGACCCACCGCGTGTCGGCCTTCCGCGCCGGCCGCGTGAAGCTGCTGAACCCCTCCGGCTACATTGCCCAGCCCAGCGACGAGGACGAAGACTGGGCCCACGGCGCCCAGTCCGGCCAGCAGTGGCTCAAGAACCTGTACGTCAGAGCATAGAAATGAAGCCCCTCGTCCAAGGCGTACCTTGGCCGGTCCCCCGAGGGGACGGCGATGCTTGCGGCGTTGAACCGCAAGCACATCGCCCTGGCGGGCCGGCTTGGGAGCGGCCCGGCGCTCGGCCCGAATACGGAATGCAGACATGACGAACAAGAGACGCCTGCTCATCGTCGGCGGCGGCACGGCCGGCTGGCTGACGGCCGCCTACCTCGCCAAGGCGCTACGCCTGGCCGAACGGCCGCATCTGGAGGTGACCGTGCTGGAGTCGCCGGAGATCAGCACCGTGGGCGTGGGCGAAGGCACCTTCCCGACCATCCGCAGCACGCTGCAGTTCCTGGGCATCGATGAGGCCCGCTTCATCCGCGAGACCTCGGCGACGCTGAAGCAGGGCATACGCTTCGTCGACTGGGCGCATGCGCCCGGCAGCGGCGGGCCCGGGCAGTTCTTCCACCCCTTCGAAGCGCCGTTCTACGCCGAGGACGTCAACCTCGTGCCCTACTGGCTGCTGCAGGACGAGGCCACGCGCCCGCCGTTCGCGCAGGCCATGACGCTGCAGCAGCGCGTCGCCGATGCGCAGCGTGCTCCGAAGCGCGCCGGCGAAGCACCCTATGCCGCGCCGCTGAACTACGCCTACCACTTCGACGCCGCCAAGCTCGCCCGCCTGCTGGCCGACCGCGCGCGCCAGCTGGGCGTGGCGCATGTGCAGGGCACGGTGAACCACGTCCAGCTCGACGCGGCCGGCGCCATCGCCCACCTCGATACCGCCGAGCACGGCCGCTTCCAGGCCGACCTCTACATCGACTGCTCGGGCTTCCGCGCGGAACTCATCGGTGAGGCGCTGGGCAGCGCGTTCAAGTCGGTGCGCGGCCAGCTGTTCGCCGACCGCGCGCTGGCCTGCAAGCTGCCCTTCGAGGGCCCCGACACGCCGATGGAGAGCTGCACCATCGCCACCGCGCACGAGGCTGGCTGGCTGTGGGAGATCGGCCTGAACGGCGCGCGCGGCATCGGCTGCGTCTACTCCAGCACCCACATCGACGACGAGCGTGCCGAAGAGATCCTGCGCCGCTATTGCGGCGCCAGCCGTGACGAGGACCTGGCCCTGCGCAGCATCCCCTTCGCGCCCGGCTACCGCGAGCAGCAGTGGGTGAAGAACTGCGTCGCCGTGGGCCTGTCGGCCGGCTTCCTGGAGCCGCTGGAGTCCACCGGCCTGGTGCTCATCGAGGCGGCGGTGGGCATGATCGCCGAGATGCTGCCGCACAGCGGCCCGATGGACGCGCCGGCACGGCGCTTCAACCAGCTGATGACGATGCGCTTCGACAACATCGTCAACTTCCTGAAGCTGCACTATGCCTTGAGCCAGCGCCCCGAGCCCTTCTGGCGCGACAACGCCGACCCGGCCACCATTCCCGCGCGCCTGGCCGAGCTGCTGGAGCAGTGGAAGCTGCGCCCGCCGAGCCGCTTCGACTTCGTGCTGGACACCGAGACCTTCGCCTTCTTCAACTACCAGTACATCCTGTACGGCATGGGCTTCCGCACCGACCTCAGCGCCGGGCGCGACGACTTCACGCAGGCCGCCGAGGCCGGCAAGCTGTTTGCCAAGATCCAGCGCTTCGCCGACCGCGCGCTGGTGGACCTGCCCAGCCACGCCGCACTGATCCGGCAGATCAACGCCGCGCGCTGATTGATCTGCCGGATCAGCGCGCCTGCGGGCCGATCGGCGTCGCCCCGACGCGCAGGAAGCAGCCCGCGGCCGTGTCCAGGTCCCAGCGCTCCACGGCGGCGGCCGGCCCGCAGCGGATGAGGTTGACCGAGTTGTCGATGCCGCCGCGCAGGCGCCGGCTCAGCGCGGTGCCGGCCTGCACGGCCCACATGGCACGGGGCAGGTCCGGCCAGCGCTGCCGCAGCGGCAGCACATAGGGCAGGTGGATGTGGCCGCCCACCACCGCATCGACGCCCGCCGCCGCCCAGCGCAGCACCGCCTGCTCATGGCCGCGCAGCAGGTTGCCGACGTCCTCGTCCAGCAGGGCCGCCACCGGCTGGTGCACGGCCACCAGGCGCAACTGCCCCGGCCGCGCCGCGGCCATGCGCGCCTCGACGCGGGCGATCTGCGCCGCCGACACCTGGCCCTGCACATGCCGCCAGCGCCGCGTCGTGTTCAGCGCGACGAGCAGCAGGTCGTCGCGCTCGAACTCCCCCTCCAGCGCGTCACCAAAGGCCCGAACGTGGCGACCATGCGGGGCGAAGGTACGCGCGAACAGGTCGAACAACGGGATGTCGTGGTTGCCCGGCACGATGAGCCGCGCCGGCACGTCCAGCGCGTCGAAGAAGGCGCGGGCCGCGGCGAACTCGCTCGCCCGGGCGCGCTGCGTGATGTCGCCGGTGACCAGCAGCAGGTCGGGCCGCAGCATGCCGCACAGCTGCTGCAGCGCCGCCACCGCCACCGCCCGTTGCGTGCCGAAGTGCGTGTCGGACACCTGCAGCACCCGCGTCACGGCTGCACCTCGCGCCGCTCCGGCGCCAGCCCCGGCGGCCGGATCAGCAGCAGCGGCTGCGGCGCCACCTCGATGCACAGCGGCAGCCGCATGCGCTGCACTTCGCCGTCCGCAGCCACCTTGATGCGCGGCGAGCCCAGCGCCCGGGCCCCGACCGTCAGGCGGCGGAACGCGAAGTGCTGGACCTGCTCCGCCTCGCCCAGCTGGCCGAAGGCGCCCCGCGCCAGCAGGGCCAGCAGCGACCAGCGCCCCAGCGGCTTCAGCATCACGCCGGCCAGCCGGCCCGCGTCGATGGCGCCGGCCTGCGGCAGCCCCACCTGCTCCATCTGCAGCGCGTTGTTGCCCACGAACAGCGTGGGCGTGCGCGCCGACCAGCGCCGCTGCGGCAGCTCGATGTCCAGCCGCAGGCTGCGGTGGCCGCGCAGCAGGGTCTTGATCCCCGCCGCCAGCGCCACCAGCCGGCTGCGGCCGAACTGACGCTTCCAGCCCTCGCGATCCTCCAGCACCTGCGCATACAGACCCAGGCTGAGGTTGACGAGAAAGACGCGTCCGTTGGCCTGACCGGCCTGCACCGGGACGGCCGGCTCTTGCAGCAGCACACGCAGCGCACCGTCCAGCCCGGTGGGGATGCCATGGGTGCGTGCAAAGTAGTTGAAGGTGCCGCGCGGCAGCACGCCGAAGCGGCAGCCACTGCCCAGCACCTGCTGTGCCACGCCGTTGATGGTGCCGTCGCCGCCGGCCGCCACCACGATGCCGCCCACCGCCTGCGCGCGCCGCACGGCCTCGCGGGCAACGTCGGGCAACTGCCCCGGCCGCGTCACCGGCAGCAGCT
>DASWWC010000225.1:0-14907 GCA_036401055.1 Roseateles sp. | reverse complement strand
ACTGCATGAACCCGCCTTCAAGCCTCATTTGGCCAGAGACGGGCTTTGCGGACGCGTTTGCATGCAAGCGCGTCGCCCTTCTTGAGTGCTGGACGTCGAGGTCAGGCACAGGGGCGAGCAGCGTTGATGGCGTGGCCTCTCATATCCCCAGCAGCGCCTTCGCGCGCGCGAGGTGTTCCAAGCGGTCGTCGAGCCCGTTGTAGCCGCCGTTGATCCGCTTCGTGACCGCGCGGGCGTCGTCGGCCTCGGCCAATGGGCCGATCTTGCGCGACTGCCAGAACCAGCAGGCAACGTCGACGCAGGCGAACGCGTCCAGCGCCAGCCGGGTGGGATCGCTCACGTAGTCGACGCCTGTGAACTTGCTGTAGTCGCGGTAGTTGTTGCGGCCGGTCAGCTGGATCAGGCCTCGGCCCTTGAAGCGGGGGCCGTCGCCCGGTTCGCTGTTGCCCAGGTCGGTGCGGCCGTTGTAGGCACTGCCGTCGGCCAGCTCCTCGGCATACAGAAGCGAGCCCGACTCGTGTGCGAGCTGGGCGATGAAATGGGCGATCTGCAGGGGGCTGTCGATGCCGTAGCGTGTCATGCCCTTGACCATCGGCTCGTAGTACAGGTCGATGCGCTTTGGCATCGCGCGTGGCATCACGATGCCTAGCTTCTCCTTCGTCGGGCCGGGCGGCAGGCCGGCCAGCAGCCGCGCCATCGTGGCGTCGCCGGGCGTCACCAGCCCGTCGGACTCCGGCAGGCCCATGGCCCGCGTTTCGAAGGCGCGGATTGCGTCAATGGTGTTGGGACCGATCTGTCCGTCCACGTTCAGCTGCTTGAGCGCCGGGCCGCTCCAGGCCTCGGTGTTCAAGTTCAGCAGGACTTGAACAATGCGGACATCCGCGACGTCATTGCGGGCGGCCAGCCCGACGCTCTTGGCAATGCACATGGCAAGGCTCCGTGACGGTCAATATCGACCGTCCACCTTAGGCGCTGGCCGCAGGCGGCGAATCCCCAATCCGGATGACGAAGGCCCTGCGCCACGGGCCTACGGCAGCGGCCGGATGCTGCTGCCGAGGCTACCAGGCGGATGGCCGTCATTGAGCAGTTGCCAGACCCGCCCGGATCTGGCCATCTGCGTGAAAAGCTGGCGGAGGTGGCGGCGGTCGGCTTCGTTCAGCGTGTGGCGCGACAGGTAGACACCGCTCTCCGACCAGCCGAGTTCGTCCAGCGGCTCCACCCGCATCTGTTTGACCAGTGGCGCCAACTCAGTCTCCCCGAGCAGCGTGCCGATGAAGATGGAAGCGGTCATGACGGTGCCCTGGGCCAGACCCTGGCGCAGGGCGCGGGCGACGCCAGCGACGTTGGATTCCTCGACAAGGCGCTTTTGCCGGCGCAGCGCGGCCACGGCGCCCTCGTAGGCCGGCCCGAAATTGAAACCGCGCACGACGGCCAGCTTGAGGCCCGGTTGGGCGATCAGCTCGGCCAGGGAGCGGGGCACTGGACCCTCATGCGTCAGCGTGACAAGGCTGGCCCGTACCTGGACCAGCGGCACGAACTCGCCGTCGCCCTCGCGCGACGGCGACGCCGAGGCGGGCAGCAGCAGGTCGGCTTGGCCGGACTCGAACATCCTCTGCAGCCGGGCACGCGGCACGCGCTGGATCTGGAACTCGCAGCCCGCAGCGACGCCGATCTCGCGCAGCAGCGTCGGATAAATGCCGCCGCTGCGATCGCCGTCGAAGCTGACGCTAAGCCCGACGGGTGCCATCGGTACTTCGATGGTGCGGGAACAGCCTGCCTCGGCGGTCGCCGTTGCCGCCAGCATGCAGGCCGCCCACAAGCCCGATGTCACCTTGCCGTTCATGTCCTTCCGTCCCTGGATTCGACCCGTCCATTGTGCGTGACGCGCCGCTCCAGGAAGTCGAAGAGCAGCTGCACGACGATGGCCAGGGCCGCGGCGGGCAGGGCGCCGGCCAGCATCAGCGTCGTGTCATTGACGGCCAGGCCCGCCACGATGCGTTCGCCCAGGCCACCGGCACCGACGAAGGCGGCCACGGTGGCGGTGCCGACATTGGTGACGGCCGCCGTCTTCACGCCGGCCATCAGCGTCGGCAGGGCCAGCGGCAGCTCGACGGCGCGCAACGTCTGGCCGCGCGTCAGGCCCAGCGCCAGCGCTGCCTCGGTCAAGCCGGTGGGCACGGTCTGCAGGCCGGCGTGCGTGTTGCGCACGATGGGCAGCAGCGCGTAGACGAACAAGGCCAGCAGGGCCGGCGCGAAGCCGATGCGGCCGACGAGGGCGATCAGGAAGGCCAGCAGCGCCAGGGATGGCAGCGTCTGCAGCAGGCCCGCCATGGCCATGACCGGCGCGGCCAGGCGCGGCAGGCGATGGGCCGCGATGCCCAGCGGGACGGCCACGGCAACCGCCAGCCCCAGGGAAGCCAGCACCAGGGCCAGGTGCTGGAACAGCAGCCTGCCGAGATCGGGCGCCAGCAGCCGCGCCATCAAGCCTCGGCTTGCCGTGCCGCCCGCCTCCGATTGCAGGAATTCCCGGGCCACGTCGGCAAAGGGGCGGCCGTCAAGCTCAGCGGCAGCATTCAGGCGGGTCATCTCAGCCTCCGGCAGCCGGCCAGTCAAGCCCAGCAGCGGGCGCTCATCCACCGCTGCGCGCATGAGCAGCACGGCGTCGTAGCGCGGGAAGAAGCCGCGGTCGTCGCGCAGCACTCGCACTGGCTGGCGGGCGAGCTGGGCATCGGTCGTGTAGACGTCGATCAGGTCGACCTGGCGGCCGGCCAGCGCCGTATAGGCCAGACCATGGTCCAGACCAGCGCCGGCATCGAGCTTCAGCCCGTAGGCGCGTTGCAGCGCCGGCCAGCCGTCCGCACGCGCGAGGAACTCGTGCGACAGGCCGGGTTTGAGCTCCCGTGCATCCTTGCCGAGTCTTGCGGCCAGCTCCGAGACGGTTGCGATACCCAGCCGCGCCGCATCCGCCTCGCGCATGGCCAGCGCATAACTGTTGTTGAAACCCAGCGGCACGGCGGCCTTTAGGCCCAGCGGCTGCAGCCAGCTGTTGAGCTGCGCCAGCGGTGCCTGCGCATCGGCGGGCGCATCGCGCTTGAGCAGCTCGCGCACGATGGTGCCGGTGTACTCCGGGTAGAGGTCGATCTGGCCCTGCTGCAGCGCGGCGGCAAGGATGGCCGTGTTGCCTAAGCCCTGGCGGTGCTCCGCAGCGATGCCCTGGGCGACCAGCGTCTGCGTGACGATTTCACCCAGCACATAGCTCTCGGTGAAACGCTTGGAGCCGACCTGGAGCGCAGGGGCGGCGCAGCTGGCGCCGGCAAACCATGCCGTTAGGAGGGGCATCAGCAGTCGAAGCAACCGGCGGGTCCACATGCGCGCATGGTGCCTCATGGCGGTGTGGTCCTGTCGGACTCGCCCTACAAGCAGGCGCCGCGGTGTCCGAATGCAACAGAGGTCCGGCATGACTAGAGTTGAAGACACAGTTTCAGAGGAGGGCCTTATGTCTCGCGTCACCGACCATCTGCTGCGCCAGCATCTCGACAGCCTGGACGTCCATCTGCGCCAGTGCCGCACGCTGTCCGACCGCAAGCTGCGCATGCTCTGTTCGCTGGAGGCGCTGGACGCGGCCATCAGCGAGCGTGTGTTCACGACCGTCGTCATGGGCACCGTGCTGATGGCAGTGGCGCTGAGCCTGACTGTCTGAGTCTCTCTTCTCAATCATCCGACGGCGGCCCCATGGCCGCCGTTTTGCTGCGGCCTCACAGCACCGCCGCTGTCTCCGCCGCGCGGGCCGGCGTGGCTTCGGTGACCGGCACCCAGAGCCGCAGGTCGTCGCCGCCGACCTCGCCCAGCGCCAGCGTGGCGCCGGGCACCAGCACTCGGTATCCGGGCGGCGGGGCAGTGCCGGCGCCGGGCGGCGCGCGCTGGATCAGCACCTCGATGCGCCGCCCCTGGGTCAGCAACTGCACGCTGGCCTGCGGCCAGTGTGGCGGCAAGCAGGGCTGCACGCGCAACTGGCCATCCGCCAGCTTCGCGCCGCACAACGACTCGACGGCCGCCCGCAGCAGCCAGCCGGCCGCGCCCGTGTACCAGCTCCAGCCGCCGCGCCCTGCATGCGGGGCGGCGGCCTCGATGTCGCCGGCCACCGCGTAGGGTTCCAGCCCGTAGGGCGCGCCGTGCGGGCCGCGGTGGGCCGGGCTGATGGCCGTGAAGGCCGCCCAGGCGCGCTCGGCCTGTCCCAGCCGGGCGCTGGCCATCAGCGCCCAGGTGGCGCCGTGGTTGTACTGACCGCCGTTCTCGCGCACGCCGCCCGGATAGGCTTGGATGTAGCCGGCCGGCGGCTCGTGATCCTTGAGCGGCGGCCACAGCAGGCGCAGGAGGTGGGCGTCGCGGTCGTGCAGTTCACGCCAGGCGCTGTCCAGGGCCTGCGTCGCGCGCTCGGGGCGGGTGGCGCCAGTCAGCACGGCCCAGGCCTGCACGATGAGGTCGATGCGGCATTCAGTGTCGTCATGCGTGCCGAGGATGCTGCCGTCGTCGAACCAGCCGCGGCGGTACCAGCGACCGTCCCAGGCCTGAGCGTCCAAGGCGGCGGCGAGCTTCTCGCGGGCCTGCTGCCAGCGGGCCGCGCGGGCCGATTCACCCCGCGCCAGTGCCAGCGGGCGCAGCGCATCGATGACGGCGCACAGGAAGAAGCCCATCCAGACCGACTCGCCCCGACCCTCGGCGCCGACGCGGTTCATGCCGTCGTTCCAGTCGCCCGTGCCGAACAGCGGCAAGCCGTGGACGCCCACCGGCAGGCTGATGTCGATGGCACGCGCCGCATGCTCGTAGATGGGCGCCGTCTCGTCGCTGATGGCGGGCACCTCGTAGACATCTTCCTGGCCCTCGGGCACGGGGCGACCCTGCAGGAAGGGCAGGGGTTCGTCGGCGAGTGCGGCGTCGCCGGTGCGCTCCACGTACAGCGCCAGTGCGAGTGCCAGCCACAGCCGGTCATCCGCGAAATGCGTGCGCACGCCGGCGCCCGCCGGCTCGTGCCACCAGTGCTGCACGTCGCCGGGCGGGAACTGGCGCGCGGCATGACGGCGGATCTGCGCTGCCAGCCGCTCGGGGGCGTGCTGCACCAGGGCCATCGAGTCCTGCAGCTGGTCGCGGAAGCCGAAGGCGCCGCCAGCCTGGTAGAAGCCGGCGCGCGCCCACATGCGGCAGCCCAGCACTTGGGCCGGCAGCCAGTGGTTCACCAGCGCATCGAAGGCTGGGTCGGGCGTCTCCACCTGCACCGGTGCGCTCAGGTCGCGCCACACCTGGCGCTGTGCGGCCAGTCGCCGCAGCGGGTCGGCCTGCCAGGCGCTGACGGCTTGCTCGCGCGCAGCCGCCAGACTGGGCGCGTGCCCCAGCAGCACGGTGCCATGCCAGGCATGGCCGGCCTCCAGGCGCAGTGGCACGGCCAGCAGCGCGGCGGGGTCAGTGGCGGGGCCGGCCTGGCCGTCCAGCGCGTGCGGCACGACGAGGCGGCCCTCGTCGTCGAAGAGCAGGCGGCGGTCGCCGCTGGCCTCGATGGCGGCGTCCCAGGGTCGGGGGTGGTTCAGGTCGGGTGTGAAGCCGGCCTCCTCCGGCCAGGGCCACAGCGCCTCGTCGCCCGCCATCGCATCGATCTGCCCTGCGGCCAGGTCGCCTTCGCGAGGTGGGCGCAGGGCCATCCAAGCAGTGTGGCCGCCGAAGCCATTGAGGCCGTCGGCCTGCGTGGCCAGCGCCAGCAGCGGGCCCTCTCCGAAGGCCGGTTCCAGTCGCGTCACGACGCTGCGGCGAGCGCCGCTGTCCATGCCCAACTGCCATTGCGCGGCGGCCAGCAGGCGCATGGGCCGTGGTGGCCGGCCGGGGGCGGCGTGCAGTTCCACCTGACATTGCTTGACGGCGGTCACCGCGTCCACCGTCCAGCGCAGCCGAACCACCATGCCGGGTAACTGGAAGGCCATGGCCGTGGCGCCGGGGACGTGGGTGACGGACTGGCTGGCGCTGGCTCGGCCCAGCAACCAGGCCTTGCCGCTGGCGAGGCAGTGCAGGATCAGCCATTCGCCAGGCGAGTCCAGTAGCGCGTCGTTGGACCACGGCGTGATCTGATGCAGCCGGCTGTTGCCGGCCCACGCAACGCCGCTGCCGCGCTCGGACACCTGGCAGCCGAAGTCCTCGTTGGCGATGACGTTGATCCATGGCCTCGGGGGCTGGGCACCGGTGTCGATCTCGAAGCGGCAGGCGCCGCTGCCGGCGTCGAAGCGGCTGTCGGGCGTGACGGTGCCAGGCGGTGCGGCGAGGCTGGACACCAGCGTCGCACCCGCGCCACGTCGTGCCTTGGCGGACTGCTCGTGGCTCTGACCCAGGCGCTCGAGCTGCTGGGCCAGCGGGCGGCCATCGGCGAACCAGCGCACGCGCGCCAGCAGGTTGAGCGCGAATCGGGTGTCCGGGCCCACGGTCTCGTCGGCGAGCACATGCACGCGGCAGCGGCCCTGCAGCTGCTGCTCTGCCAGCGAGCGCAGCGCGCGGGACACCGGCGCCAGGTACGACGGCGGCTCGGCGTCCAGGACGACGACGTCCACCGGCAACGGACTGCCCTGGGCCTGCAGCAGCGCGCACAGCTCGCGCACCATGACGACCCCGGTCGCGTCGGCGACGCGGATCAGCACGATGGGGTCATCGCCCGATATGCCGTGGCGCCACAGCGCATCGCGCTCGAAGCCTGTCTCGGGCACGGGCAGGGGCTCGCGCGCGGCCTGTGAGGTCAGCAGAGTCTGCAGCGTCAGGCCCGCGCGCCAGGCGCCCGGCGCCAGGCTGGCCCCCTGGGTGCGCACGCCAGCCATGGTGTGGGCCAGCGTCAGCGAGCGCTCGCACAGGGCCGGCTGGCGAAGTTTGTCCAGCAAGTGATCGAGGGTCCGCGGCTCGCGGGCCGCGGCGGTGGCCAGCGTCAGCGTGACGCGCGCGCCAGGAGGCAGCGTCAACACCAGGTGCAACAGCGAGATCGGGTCGTTGCCGGTGTCCAGCGGCCCGGCCTCGGTCTCCAGGCCGGGCATGTCTGCGCCCAGCAGGGCCTGAGCATTCGCATGGGCGATGACGCCACCAGGCTGCCCGGGCGTGCCGCCGCGGGCCAGCCAATGGGCGCGATCGGCGCTGGCGCGCGACTGCTCCAGGCGCGCGCCGCCGTCGAGTTCCACGCCCACCAGCGCATGCACGGCGTGCACGGGCTGCTCGTTGGGGCCGCGGGGCAGACGCTGCCAGTGCAGGGCCTGCTGCTCGGGCTCCCAGCGGGCCTGCAGGAAGAGCTTCCCGAAGGCCGGGTGGGCCAGGTCGGCCTTGGCCGGCGCCAGCACTGGCTCGAAACTGGACACCAGCGCCAGCTGGCGCGGTCGCCGGGCCAGATTGCGCAACGTGATCCGACGCAGCTCGACGTCATCCTCCACCGCCACCCAGGTTTCGGTGTGGGCCTGCAGCTCTTCGCCCTCGGCGTTGAACTGTGCACTGGCCGGGTGCAGCCGGCAGCTGTAGCGCCACTGCGGGCCGGGCGTCGGCCGCAACGTCAGCGAGCGCCAGGGACTCTGCTCGGGGCTGCCGTTCCAGTGCAGGTCCAGATCGCGCAGGTGGAGGTGGTGCCCCAGCAGGTCCTGCGCGAGGTCGTCGCGCCAGCGACTCACCAGCACCTGCGAGCCGGGCTCGCCCCAGACCAGCGTGCCGCCGCCGTGCTCGCGCACCATCGCGGTGAGTTTGCCGTGGCCCAGCCACGCGGTGGCCGGCAGGGCGCGGCCGTGCAGCTCCGGCACCACCAGCGAAATGCGGGCGCGGCGCGGCGTGTTACGAACGGGCCTGGGAGGTGGCTCTCGCAGAGGCGCCACCTTGTGCGGCGCGCGCTCGTGCAGCAGCCAGCGCACTGCACACAGGCGCGGCTCGGCGTCGGCCCAGCGCTGCGGCGCGCCGCCGCACAGCACCTCGGTCAGCGCGACCAGCGACATGCCATGGTGGTGGGCCATGGTCGTGCCGATGCGTTGGAATCGCCGCCCGGGCTGGGAGGTGGCGTCGGCGGCCTCGGGCTGGCGGGCCTGCGTGTAGTCCAGCGCCTCCATGAAGCCGCCGTCGTGGCGGGCGCCCAGGGCCTGCAGCGCGCGCAGGTTGGCCACCGCCGCGCGCGGCATCACCATGGTCGCCATCAGGCTGGCGTAGGGTGCGACGACCAGCTCGTCGGTGGGCGTGTCGCGCAGGGCCAGGCTGGCCACGCCCTGCGGGCCGTACTGGTAGGCGAGACTGTGGTCGCGCCGCGCATAGGCGCTTTCGGAGACGCCCCATGGCAGGCCCGCCGCGCGCCCGGCACGGATCTGCTCCATGACCGTCGCGCGGGCGGCCTCGGCCAGCGCGCTGCCGGCAGGCTCGTCCAGCACCAGTGAGGGCATCAGCATCTCGAACATCGAGCCGGACCAGCTCTTCAGCCCTGTCACGCGGCCACGCGAGAAGAAGGGCCGGCCCAAGGCGCCCCAATGCGCCGGCGGGATGTCGCCCTTGGCGATGGCGACGAGGCTGGCCAGGCGCGCCTCGGAGGCGAGCAGGTCATAGTGGTTCAGGTCCAGCCGCTCGGTGCCGGGCTCGGTGCCCACGCCGACGACGGCGCCAATGTGAAGCAGGCGGCGCTGCGGGTCGTAGAGCCAGCCGAAGTCGTGGGCCAGCGCGATGGCGCGGGCACGCGCGGCGACAGCATTCAGCGCCTCGGCCACGGCCGGTGGTGGCGGCATGCCTTCGCCCCCGCGGGCAAAACCCTCGCACGCGGCGGCGACGACCAGCAGGTGGGCACAGAGGTTGCCGCTGTCCACGCTGGAGACATAGGGGGGGTCCAGCACGGCCAGGCTCTGGGTGTCCAGCCAGTTGTAGAAGTGGCCGCGGTGGCGGGGCAGGCGGTCCAGCGTGTCCAGCGTGCGCTGGATGCGCTCGGCCAAGCCCACGTCGTGCAGCCAGCCGAACTCCCGTGCGCAGCAGGCCGAAAGCAGGTACAGGCCGATGTTGGTGGGCGAAGTGCGATGGGCGACGGCGATGTCAGGGTCGAACTGCACGTTGTCGGGCGGCAGGTCGTTGTCGTCCTTGGTGACCCAGCGCTCGAACCAGCGCCAGGTGTCCCGCGCCACGCCCAGCAGGTACTGACGCGCGTCGTCGTCAATGGCCTCGCGGCGCGGCCGTGTGCGCGGCCGGCTGGCGAGGCCTATCCACAATGGCGACAGCGCCCACGCGGCCAGCAGGGGCAGGGCCATGTCCCAATCCACCGACCGGCCGATCAGCGCCGGCGTCATGAGCAGCAGCGCTAGCACGCCGCTGGCGATGGTGAGTCGCCGGTGCTGCCGCCACAGCGGCAGCCAGTCGGTTCGGGCGGCAGCCTCGGCGGCGTCGGCGGTGGTCCATTCCAGCAGGTGCTGGTGGCTGACCCGCTGGCGCCACAGCGCGCGCGCGATGGCGTCCAGGCTGAGCCAGGTGGACGCTGGCAGCATGGCCACATGCCAGACGACACCGCCGATGGCGCGAGCCAGTTCGATGGCTGCCTGGCGGTAGAAGCGCGGCAGCGAGATGCGATCGCGCGCTGGCGCGCTGGCCGCGAGCGCGCCCATGAGCGGCCCGGCGCCGAAGGCCGCGGCGACAAGGCCCAAGGCGTAGGCCGGTGTCAGGCCCACGCCCACCCAGGACGCCACCAGCAGCAGCAGCGCGGCCGGCGCCACGAGGGAGCGGCGCAGGTTGTCCAGCATTTTCCAGACGTGGATGCCGTGCAGGCCCCATTTCGTCGGGTGGGCGAGGAAGGGCAGCAACTGCCAGTCGCCGCGCGTCCAGCGGTGGATGCGCGAGGCGGCCACGTCGGCATGCATGGGTGCGGGCTCCACCAGCACGACGTCGCTGACGCCGGCGCAGCGCATCAGCGAGCCTTCCAGCAGGTCGTGACTGAGCACCTGGCCCTCGGGCAGACGGTGGGCCAGTACCCGGGCGGCAGCCTGCACGTCGATGAGGCCTTTGCCGGTGGCACTCCCCTCGTCGAACAGGTCCTGGTAGACCTCGGAGCTGGCGGCGCTGTAAGGGTCCAGCCCCGGCTGGCCGGCGAACAGGCTGTGGAAGCCCGTGCCGTGCACGGTGGAACTGCCGGCGGCCGTGGCCAGCGGCGTGGCCACGCGCGGCTGCAGCATGCCGTGGCCGCGCACGACGGTGACGGCGCCGCTGGCCGAGGTCCCCAGGCGCGGCCGGTTCAGCGGATGGGCGGCGATGGCGACCAGCTCGCGCAGGGCGCCGGGAGGCAGGGCGGTGTCGGCGTCCAGCGTGACGAGGTGACGGATACCCGGCGCTGGCGTGGACAGGGCCCCGAGGTCGACGAAATGCTCGGGTGGCAGACCGGGCGGCGCCGGCAGGCCCGCGAGCAGCACCGTCAGCGTCTCGGTCTTGCCGCGCTTGCGCTCCCAGCCTATCCAGCGCTGCTCGGACTCGCTCCAGCGCCGCTCGCGGTGCAGCAGCAAGAAGCGCGGCCGACCGTCGCAGGCGCTGCCGTGGCGCAGGTTCAGCGCCTCGATGCCGGCGCGCGCATGGGCCAGCAAGGCCTCGTCCTGCGGCTGGTGCTGGGCCTTGGCGTCGCCCCAGTCGCTGAGCAGCGCGAACTGCGTCTCGGCCTCCAGGTTGGCGAGGTGGTGGCGCTCCAGCTGGGCCAGCAGCGTCGTGATCCCCCGGGTCCGTGTCAGCAGGCAGGGAATGACGACGAGGCTGCGTGCTGTGGGAGGGATGCCGTGCGGCCAATTCAGGCGCGGCAGGCGGGCCGGCGCGGCGCTCTCGCTGATGAGGCGGTTGGCCAGTGCGACGACGGCCTCGCTGGCCGGCAGCAGTGACAGCAGCACGGCGGCCACGGCCATGGGCCAGCCGGCGCCGTGCGGCAGGCCGAGGATCAGCACGGCGAACACCGTGGCGCCCAGCAGCGCGGCCAGGCAGGCCAGGTAGAGGGCGACGCGATGGCGGCGAAGCGCGGCGGCCAGGCGTTCGCCGCCGGTGGGCTTGAGGCGCAGCTCGACCAGCAGTTGCGGGTAGCCCGGGCCGGCCAGCCAGTACAGCGGCGCGCGCTCCTCGGCATCTTCCGACCAGGCCGGGTCGTTGCAGAGCAGGCTCAGGACCTGGGCCACGTCGGCCTCGGCCGCGCCATGGCGTTCCGTCAGCGCTTCGATGGCGTGCATGACGCGGTCGCGCGTGGCTTCGTGTTCCTGGCGGTAGACGTCGATGCGGCTGAGGGCGCGCAGCGTCGGGTGAACCGCCTCGAACAGGCCGGCCCAGTCGGCGGCGCCGAGGTTGCGCAGGCTGCCGATGGCGTTGCGGATGCTCTGGTGGTCGGCCGCGCTTTCAGCTTGCTCGGCGGCCTGGGCGGCGGTGGGGTCGGGCAGCACCTCGGCCAGCCAGGTGCTCGCCGCCGTCCATGCGGAGTCGTCGGCGTCACGCTCCCCGGGTTGCCCGAGTGCGCGGTCGGTCAGCCGTTCATGCAGGCGCAGCGCCAGTGCGGCGAGCGCCGGGTCCCGGGGCCATGCCGACTGCCACTGCTGCAGCTGCGTGCGCACGGCAGCGGCCTCCATGTGGGGCAGGGTCTCGAACAGGCGCTGCGCTGCGCGGCGTGCCAGGTGGCGCCAGGCGGCGCGCTCGGCCAACCGGCGCAGGTTCTCCACCAGCACCACGCGCAGCGTGGATGGCAGCGCCCACAGCTCGCGCAGCGTCAGGGCCTCCACCTCGTGGTGGCCCGTCAGGAAATGGTGCAGCAGAGGCAGCTCCAGGGAGCTGTCGGCGTGGGCCACCCAGGCCCAGGCCACACCGTAGACGCGCGGCAGGCCCTGCAGCGGCTCGTCAGCCAGGCGCGGCAAGCGCTGGAAGTAGCTGCGCGGCAGGTCGTGCAGCACCTCGTCGAGCTGCTGCTGCATGATGCGCGCGTTGTCCAGCAGCCAGGCATGGGCGGGGTCGATGTCGGCCTGCAGCCCCTCCTCGGACAGTACGTCCAGCGCTGCGGCCCAGACCCGCAGGTTGCTGCGCAGCCTCGGCGAAAAAGGGCGGGGCTGGCTGCTCGGGTCGTCCACACGCTGGGCGGCGGCGAGGCTGCGGCCATGCTCGGCAAAGCGCTCCGCGCCGAACTGGACGGCGCGCACGGGCGCCGCTGCGGCCTCCGGCCCGCTGGCGAGGCGCACGAAGGCCTGCGCGGCCCCCGCGGGCGTCAGGTCGGGGGCGGTGGAGCGTGGCGCTGTCATGCAAGCACTGTCGGCGCCGCCAGGGCCGTCTCACAGCAGCATGGGGCGCGTGTGCCTGTCGGTCCTGTCCTACACGCGATGGGTCGTTAGAAGGGACGCGTAGGATGGTCGCGGTCGCTGCTCATCACCTCCTTTTCGTGCGTCTGTTGCTCCGCGGACTTGCTGCCCTGGTTGTCCTGGCCATCACCGTGTGCCTGCTGGCGCCGTGGCTGGTGTATGAGGTCGCCCTGGCCCGTCTGCCGACCTTGCCTGACAGGCCCCAAGTGCTCGCCACGCCGCAGCAGCAGGACGAGGTGTGGCGCAGGGCGGGCGGCGAGGGGCCGCTCGTGCTGGAGCCGCTGAACCCCTACGGCTTCGTCGTGGCGCTGGTCACGCGCGACCGGGTGCGCCCCGGCGAGGAGCTCGCCTACTGGGTGGCGCGCGACCACTTGGCGGCGGAGCGCGCCGGAGGCGGCATGCTCGGCTGGCAGGCGTCGAACGCGGCGCTGATGATCTGGCTGACGAGGCATTGGTCGCGCGAGGAACTGGCCTCGGCGGCATACGCCGTCACCGGCCGGTCAGGCCAACGCCCGTAGCCGGTCGGCCAGCGCGACGTGATCGGCGTCCACCCGGGCCGGCGTCGGGTCGGCAAGATGCGCCCTGAGGATGCGCCGGAGCGTCTCGGGCTGCGGCGTCAGCGGGCCGGCGAACCGCACATGGGTGTCGTCGGCAATCAGCAGCGTCGGGAAGGTCTCGATGTCGAGGTCGCCGACCAACTCGGACTCGTCCTCGATGTCGATCCAATGCACGCGCAGGCCGGGCTGCGGCAGCTCGGCGCAGGCGGCTTCGAAGACTTGCTGGTAGGACTCGCAGGTGCGGCACCAGGCAGCGCACAGGCAGGCGACGTGGAGGGTCATGGGCCGGCATGGTGCCATGGGCCGCAGGTGCCCCGAGGAGCAGGGGAAAACGGGCGCAGTTGCGCCGTTCGGGCCGGCGCCGCGGCTGCAAGATGCCGTCGTGGTTTCCAGCATCAACAATCCCCTGCTCAGCTACCTGTCGGCCCAGGGCTTCGACAGTGCGGCGACGAACCCCAAGGCGGCGGGCAAGGCCGGCACCCCGGCGCTGCCGCAGGCCGCGCTGGATCGCGCCGCGGGCACGGTCAAGTCGGCGGCGGCGGCACGCAGTTTGGAAACGGCCCAGAAGGCGCTGGCCACCGAGCTGCGCGCGGCCATGACCAAGGCCGGCGTCAAGCTGGCGGGAACCGTGGAGTTCGCGGTGAAGAGCGACGGCAGCGTCGAGTTCAAGGGCTCCGAAGCCGACCGGGCGGCCGCTGCGGCCTTCCTGAAGGGTGACACCAGCCAGCCCAATTTTGCGACCCGCATCGCCCACCAGGCGCGCGACGCGATGAAGCTGTCCACCACCATCCAGCAAAACGCTGCCATCTCACAGGCGGCCAAGCTGTCCAAGACCTCTGGCGGCGTGATGTCGCTCTACACCTCCTTGATGCAGCAGAGCGTCACCACCAGCGTCGTCTTCTCGGTCTCGGCGAACTCGAGCTCGCTGACCTACCCGGGCTCGCTGGCCGCCAAGGCCTGAGTCAGGGCGCCGGTGCGACGCCCACCGCCTTCGCGGCCAGCGTGCCCAGCTCGCCGTACAGCGGCAGCACATTGGTGCCGGCCGTCGGGTGCACGCGGTTGGACAGCAGCACATAGAAGCTGTGGCTCGTGGGGTCCAGCCACAGCACGCAGCCGGTGAAGCCGGTGTGGCCGAAGCTGGTGGTCGGGTAGAGACTGCCACGGGGGCGCGCGTAGGGCGAGGCGATGTCCCAACCCATGCTGCGCTTCTCGGCGAGCCCGGCAGGCGACTGCGGCGTCGTCAGCAGTGCCACGCTCTCCGGCGACAACAGGCGTCGGCCATCCTCGGTCACGCCACCGGCCAGCAGCATGCGCGCAAAGCGGGCCAAGTCGGCCGTGGTCGTGAACAAGCCCGCATGGCCGGCCACGCCGCCCATGCGGCGGGCGGTGGGGTCATGCACCTCGCCGCGCAGCACCCGGCCATCCGGCTGACGTTCGGTGGGGGCGATGCGGGCGGCGTCCATGCGCTGCAAGGGTAGGTAGCCGCTGTCGGCCATGCCGAGCGGCTTGAACAGGGCCTGTTCGGCGAAGCGCTCCAGCGGCATGCCGCTCTGGCGCTCGATGATGCGGCCGAGCAGTATGAAGTTGACGTCCGAGTAGCGGAACAGTGCGCCGGGGGCGGCCGTCGGTGCCAGGGCGCAGGCCGTGCGCTCGGCGCCGTCCTGACCGGTCCAGTTGCCCGCCGGGCCGCTGCGGGGCAGGCCGGAGGGGAGGCCGGAGCTGTGTGTCAGCAGATGGCGCAGCGTGATGGGGGCTTTGTCGGCGCCACCGCAGTCGGGCAGGTAGCGCTGCAGCGACGCTTCCATGTCGAGCTGGCCGCGCTCACGCAGCAACTGCACCAGCGTGGCCGTGACAACGGGCTTGGTCAGCGAAGCGGCGTCGAAGACGGTGGCCTCGTCCAGCGGCTCGGGCGCCGGCTCGACGGCGCGCTGGCCGTAGGCGCGGTGGTAGCTGCGCTGTCCGACGCGCTCGATCCACAGCGCTGCGCCCGGCAACTGGCGCTGCGCAATGAGGCGCTCGACCGCGGCGTC
>DASWWC010000224.1:0-3343 GCA_036401055.1 Roseateles sp. | reverse complement strand
GCCAGCCCCAGCGAGGCCTGCGGCAAGCGCGTGCTGCTGGCGCGGGCCTGGTGCATCGACCGGCAGTGCGAACGGCCGGTGTTCCAGAACCACGCCGAGTGCGTGAAGCTGCGCGAGATCCGCAACGGCCAGGGCAGAGTGCCCTGAGCCCGTCGCCCAGCCTCGCGACGCTGGATGCGGGCGAGCCTGGGCGGCCCGCAGCGTTTTAGAACAACGCCATCGACAGCTTGCGGCGGTACTGGTCGATCAGCGGGTCGCTCTGGACCACGGCGGCCTTGCCGGCGAGCTCCAGCTTGCCGCCCGCCTGGGCGTCGGCCACGGGCTTGGGCGCCGGCTTGGTCAGCAGCTCCAGGATGGCCACATAGGTCTTGCGCGCGGCCTCGCCGTTCCAGGTCTTGTCGCGCATGATGATTTCCAGCAGCTCGTCCATGGCTTCGGTGAAGCGCTGGCCGGCCAGGTGGTGCTGGGCCAGGCGCAGCCGGGCATCGAAGTCGCGCTTGTTGGCCGCGATCGACGCTTGCAGCGCGGCCACGTCGGCCGGGCCGGCCTCGGCGGCGGCCAACCAGACGGCCAGCGCGGCGAAGCGCGCATGCGGCGTGATCGTGTCGGCGGCCTGGGCGGCCACGGGCGCGAAGGCCGCGCGGGCGTCGCCCACCAGGCCCAGCTCCAGCAACGCCTTCACGTAGTCGAAGCGCGCGGTCTCGTTGGCCGGGTCGGTCTGCACCGCGTGCGCCAGCTTGGCCAGCGCGGCCTCCAGGTCGCCGTCGGCCATCAGGTCTTCGGCCTCGGCCACATCGGCGGCCGCCTCCAGCTCCTCGCCGGCGGGCACGTGCTTGTCCAGGAACTCGCGGATCTGCGCCTCGGGCAGCGCGCCGACGAAGCCATCCACCGGCTGGCCGTCAACGAACATCACGCAAAAGGGGATGCTGCGCACGCCGAACATCTGGCTCAGCTGCGAGGCGATCTCGGGCACCTCGTCGCTGTTCAGCTTGGCCAGCGTGAAGCGGCCGGCGTAGGCGGTCTCCAGCTTCTCCAGGATGGGGCCCAGCGTGCGGCAGGGGCCGCACCACGGCGCCCAGATGTCCAGCAGCACCGGCTGGCGCTGCGAGGCGGTGATGAGTTCGGCTTCGAAGTTCTGGAGGGTGATGTCGATCATGGCGGAGGGGGAGGTGGAGTCTCGGCTTCTACAATTCAAGGCTTTCCTGAGCCCCGGAGCCCGCCTTGCCTATCTCAGCCCCTTCGAACCCGGATGCCGTTGTCGGCATCGTCATGGGCTCCAGCAGCGACTGGGAAACGATGAAGCTGGCGGCCGAGATTCTGACCGAGTTCGGTGTCGCTTTCGAGGCGCAGGTCGTGTCGGCCCACCGCATGCCCGACCAGATGTTCGCCTACGCCGAAGCGGCGGCCGGCCGGGGCCTGAAGGCCATCATCGCCGGCGCCGGCGGCGCGGCCCACCTGCCCGGCATGCTGGCCGCCAAGACGACGGTGCCCGTGCTGGGCGTGCCGGTCGCCAGCCGCCACCTGCAGGGCGTCGATTCGCTGCACTCCATCGTGCAGATGCCCAAGGGCATCCCGGTCGCGACCTTCGCCATCGGCACCGCCGGCGCGGCCAACGCGGCGCTGTTCGCGGTGGCCATGCTGGCCACGGGCGACGCGGCGCTGCTGGACAAGCTCAACGCCTTCCGTGCCCGGCAGACCGCGGCGGCGGTGGCGATGACCGAGGAGCTGCGTTGAGCGCGCTGCTGCCGGGTTCGACCACGCTGGGCGTGCTGGGCGGCGGCCAGCTGGGCCGCATGTTCGTGCATGCCGCCCAGGCCATGGGCTACCGCTGCATCGTGCTGGACCCCGATGCCGTCAGCCCCGCGGGCTCGGTGGCCGAGAAGCACATCAAGGCCGACTACCTGGATTCGCTCGGCCTGGCCCAACTGGCGCGCGACTGCGACGCCATCACGACCGAGTTCGAGAACGTGCCGGCCGTGGCGCTGGAGACGCTGGCCAACATGCGCGTCGTCGCGCCGGCCGCCGCCGCCGTGGCCGTGTGCCAGGACCGCGCGGTCGAGAAGGCGCATTTCCAGGCCGCCGGCGTGGCCTGCGCGCCGCATGCCGTCATCACGAACGACATCGAGCTGGCGGCGGTGGACTTGGGCCTGCTGCCGGGCATCCTGAAGACTTCGCGCATGGGCTACGACGGCAAGGGTCAGGTGCGGGTGTCCACGCCGGCCGAGCTGGCCGAGGCCTGGCAGGGCCTGAAGCGCGTGCCCTGCGTGCTGGAACAGCTGCTGCCGCTGAAGGCAGAACTGAGCGTGCTGGTCGCCCGCGGCGCCGACGGCCAGACCGTCAACTGGCCCGTGCAGCAGAACCTGCACCGCGGCGGCATCCTGGCCGTCACCGAGGTGCCGGCGCCGGACGTGCCGGCCGAGGTGGAGGCGCTGGCCGTGGCGTCGGCCCGCCAGGTGGCGCAAGCGCTGGACTATGTCGGCGTGCTGTGCATCGAGTTCTTCTGGCTCACCGACGGCCGGCTGGTCGTCAACGAGATGGCGCCGCGCCCGCACAACTCGGGCCACTGGACCATGGACGGCTGCGATGTGTCGCAGTTCGAGCTGCAGGTGCGCGCGTTGGCCGGCTTGCCGCTGCCCGAGCCGCGTCAGCATTCGGCCTCTGTCATGCTGAACCTGCTGGGCGACCTGTGGTTCTCCGACGCGGGCGGCCCCACGCCGCCGGCCTGGGACCGCGTGCTGGCGCTGCCCGGCACGCACCTGCACCTGTACGGCAAGACGGACGCGCGGCACGGCCGCAAGATGGGCCACTTGAACATCACGGCCGAGACGCCCCAGGCTGCGCACGCGGTGGCGCTGCAGGCCGCGGCCATCCTGGGCCTGCCCACCGACTTCTGACGACATGAAGCCCCCACGCTCACGTTGTTCGCTGCCCCCCGCGGGGGCGCCAACGCCCTTCGGGCGGCCGGGCGGGCGTTGATGTCTGCCCTGCCCGGCAACGATCCCGCTTCCATCCAGGCCGCCGCCCGGCGCCTGGCGGACGGCGAGCTGCTGGGCCTACCGACCGAGACCGTCTACGGCCTGGCTGCGCGGGCGGACCGCGACGAGGCGGTCGCCAAGATCTTTGCCGCCAAGGGCCGGCCCAGCGACCACCCGCTGATCGTGCACGTGCTGGATGCGGCCGGCGCCGAACCCTTCGCCGACCACATGCCCGCCGTGGCGCGTCGGCTGATGGAGGCTTTCTGGCCCGGCCCGTTGACCGTCATCGTGCCCCGCGCCGCCGGCATCGCCGAGGCCGCTGCCGGCCGCCAGGCGACGGTGGCGCTGCGCTCGCCGGCCCACCCGGT
>DASWWC010000223.1:0-8443 GCA_036401055.1 Roseateles sp. | reverse complement strand
TGGTGCCGGCGCCTCGCCGTGAACCGACGCGCTGCGCGCCTGGTACAGCGCCCGAGCGCTGGCGCGGCTGTGCTGGCGCTGGGCCTCGTCGCGCCCCAGCAGATGGGCCAGCCGCAGCGCCAGCGTGGCGGACAGGCCGCTGCGCAGCTCGGGCAGCAGCAGCGCCTCCAGCGCCATGGTCGCCAGCACCGTGCGCTCGGCCGCGCCGACCAGCGGCGAGGCGCATCCGGCCAGCGCGTCCAGCGCGGTGGCGATGCTGGGGTGGATGCCGCTGCCGTCAGACAGCCGCTCCGTCCAGGCTGCGGCCGCCTGCAGCCCGGCGGCGTCGAACAGCCGGGTGTGGAAACCGTCGTTGATGAGGTACTCGATGTCGGCGTCGCCCTGCACGCTGGCGATGCGTGCGGGCGCCCCGCCGGTGGCGAAGCCGAAGCCTGGGTCGGCGATGGCCAGCGTCAGTGACCAGCGCGGTGGCGGCAGCTGGGCGTCGGGGGCCTGCAGCAGCAGGGCCTGCCAGGCGGGCTGCACGGCCAGCGTGTGGAAGCGGTTGAGAAGATCCAGCCCCATCGTCGCCAACTGCGGCCAGGCCCGCTCGGGCAGCTTCAGCTGCAGGTTGGCGTGCTCGGCCGGCTCCGGAGGCAGCGGCACGACGTGGGCCAGCCGGCTCGTGACGACCAGCCGCAGGAAGACCGGCGCGGTCACGTCATAGGCCCGGCGGTGGTCCGAGAAGGCGTGGGCGGTCAGCGCGTCGAAGGTGTCGAAAGGCATGCGCCACAGGTCGCTGCCCGCAAACGGGATGCGGTCGGCGTCGATGCAAACCAGCGGCAGATGCGCGAGCAGGACGATCTCGTCGCCCGGTGCGGCGCCCATGGCGGCCTCCTTCGGCGGTAGTAGGCGCGGCCATTCTGGCGCCGCGATGCTCGCCTACGATGAGTCCATATCCACCGTCGGGAGGAGCCGCATGGATCTCGGGACCATCGTCGCCGCCGCCAGCTCGTCGCTGGGGCTGTCGCTTGCGGGGGCTTACTGGCTGGCACGCACGCTGATCCAGAGCCGCCTCAGCGAGGCGCTGGAGCAGCGCAAGTCCGAGCTGTCGCGCCAGCTCGAAACCCACAAGCTGGGCCTGAGCCAGGACTTGGAGCGCACCAAGGGCCAGATCCAGCTGGAGCTGGGCCGTGACAAGGCGGTGTTCGACGCGGCCATCAAGCGCGAGGTGGAGGCCCAGCTGGGCCAGATGGCCGCGCAGCGCCAGTACGAGTACGAGGCCCGGCGCCGGCTCTACACGGCCATCGGGCCGCTGCGCTTCCAGCTGCTGCTGGCCTGCCGCGACCTGGCCGGGCGCATCGAGTCCTTCCACACGCGCGAGCACTACCGCATGGACATCGCCAGCTACTACGGCCGCAGCACGCTCTACCGGCTGCTGCGGCCGCTGGCCATTGCCGAGCTGATCGAGCGCCAGATCGGCGTGGCGGACTTCGCCGTGGACCCGTCGGCGGTGGTGTGTCTGCGCTTTCGGCGGACGATCACGCGCATCTTCAGTGGCGACGAGCTGGTGCGGGGCCGGCCGGACGTGGACTGGGGCCGCCAGGCCCAGCATGTGTTCGCCGACTCGCTGGCGGCCTGCGCCCAGGCGCTGATCCAGCGCGACGGGAGCGCCGAGCGCATCCTGCGCTTCGACGAGTTCAATGCGCGGCTGGACGCGGACGGCATGGCCGCCGTGTCGCCCTTCGACCAGTTGCTGGACGGCCTGCAGGTGGGCGCCAAGCCCATTCTCTGGCTGCGGCTGGTGGCCTATGGCCATGCCTGCAATGCCTTGATCGACCGACTGGGCCCGGGGCTGGACTTCGAGTCGCGCCCGTTCCCGACCGCGGCGCTGCTTGCCGCCACCGGCGATGCGCACACGGCCGGCCATCTGGCCGAGTTGCAGGAGCGCGTGCGCGAGGTCGAACTGGTCGCGCTCTAAGCGGGGCTCAGGCCCCGAACCTGAAGCTGGACGCCGTCACGCCGCCCAGGAACCCGGTCTCGTGATAGGTGCAGCTCGCCGTGTCGCCCTCGGCGGCACCGGCCGCCACCATCAGCGGCAGCAGGTGCTCCTCGCGCGGATGCGCCAGCCGGGCGGCCGGTGCCGCGGCCCAGGCCTGCAGCCGCTCGGCACGGCCGGCGGGTGAGGGCAGCGCCGCCTGCAGCCAGGCGTCGAACTGCGCCGACGGCTCGCGGCCCTGCGCGCCGTACAGCCGCAGGTTGTGGAAGCTGAAGCCGCTGCCCAGGATCAGCACGCCCTCGTCGCGCAAAGGCGCCAGCGCGCGTCCCAGCGCCAGGTGCTCGGCCGGGTCCAGCCCGCGCTTCAGCGACAGCTGCACGACCGGCACGTCGGCTTCGCGGTACATCGGCACCAGCGTGCAGAAGGCGCCGTGGTCGAAGCCGCGACTGTCGTCCCGCGCGGCAGGCAGGCTGGCGGCCTCGATCAGCGCCACGACGCGCTCGGCCAGCACCGGGTCGCCCGGCGCGGGGTAGACCACCTCGTAGGTGTGCGGCGGGAAGCCGCCGTAGTCGTACAGCATGCCCGGCGCGGGCGAGGTCATCACCGTGAAGGCGGTCTCCTCCCAGTGGGCCGAGATCATCAGGATGGCCTTCGGCTTTTCCGGCAGCGTGGCCGGCAGCGCCTGCAGCGAGGCTTCCAGCTGTGCGTGGGCCCGGCGGTAGTCGCCGTCCATGAACGGCCAGGGGCCGCCGCCGTGGGACAGGAAGAAGGTGGGCTGTTTCATGATGCATCCAGTGTGGACCGCTGTCGCCGCCCCGGGGTTCAAGCCAGCCGCCGGCAGCGCTCAAAGCGTCTGAATGACCCCGACGATAATCCGCGCCCCATGTCCGACCTCCGCCCCACCGCCCCCGCCGACGATCCGCGTTCGCCCGAGGAGTTCTTCCGCGACGGCGACGCGCCCGTGGACTCGCTGCTGTGGTGGCAGCTGGAGCGCCACGAGGCGCTGATGGCCGCGCAGCGCGCGCTGTTCGGTGGCGAGGCCGCCTGGGTGCGGCTGCGCGTGTGGGTGTTCCTGGAGCTGATGGCGCTGCCGGCCGCGCGGCTGACGCGCGACGACCTGAACCGCCATTTCCACCACGTCAAGGAAGACGCGCTGGAAACCGTGCTCAAGCGCCTGCGCGACGCCGCGCTGCTGCACTGGGACGCGTCCACGCAGACCTATGCGATCACGCCGCTGGCGCAGTCGGTCGTGGGCATGCTGCAGCCGCTGACGGCCGACACCGCCGGGCCGGACGACGACCTCGCGGCGCTGCTGGCCGGCGTGGCCGGCGCGCACCAGCTGGGCCTGCTGGAGCCGCAGCAGTTGCACATGCTGCAGGCACAGCTGGCGCGGCTGCGCGAGGAGTTCGCCGACGCGATGGCCAGCGGCAGCGAGTTCGAGCTGCGCCGCGCCAATGCCCGCTTCGAGCGCGCCATCGCGCTGGTGGAGCGTGCCAGCGACGCGGTCAAGGCCATCATCGAGCAGGCCCAGGCCAGCGGCCATGCGCGGCTGGAGCGGCTGGCGCGCGAGCTGGCCGGCGCCCAGGCCGGGCTGCTGGTGATGGCCAGCCAGTTCAACCGCGCGCTGCAGCAGGCCGATCGCCAGCGCGTGACGCTGGGCTCCACCGGCGTGACGACGACCGACCTGCGCCAGTGGCTGCAGCGCGTGCCTGACCTGGCCGCGCTGCTGGGCGACGCGCTGACCACCGGCGTGCAGCCGGCGCTGGTGGCCGGGCAGGAGCTGGTGGACGGCGCCGAGGCCGAGTTCGAGCGCGACCGCCCCAAGCCCGCCGACGTGGCCGGCCTGCCGGCAGCCCAGGCCGCGCCGGACGGCCGCCTGGAGGTGCTGAGCCTGCCGCCCGAGCTGGGCGCGCTGCAACTGTTGCTGGACGGCTGGACGAGCGAGGGGCGCGGCACGCAGCCGGTGGCGCCGGCCGTGCTGGGCGGTAGCTACGCATCGGCCGCCTACCGCGCGCAGCTGCTGCCGCTGCTGGGCGACCCGCAGGCCCGTCACCTGAAGGGCGCCACCGGCGACATGGCGCGCCAGCCCTGGCGCGTGAAGTGGAGCGCCGAGCAGGGCGCCATCGATGACGAGTTCGTGGCCTGGATGAGCCGCGGCGACCTGTTGAGCGAGTCCGAATGAACAACTTCGACGACGCCGCCAGCCTGGCGGCCCAACTGCTGGCCCGCCGCTGGCTGCCCCGCACCCACCCGCTGGTCAAGCGCGCGCTGATCGATGCCGACCTGTGGGCCGCCGTCACAGCGCGGCTGGCCGGCGTTGGGCTGAAGCTGGTGGACAACGTCTACGCCGAGCATGTTTCGGTCGCGCTGCTGCGGCCGGCCGAGAGCGCGGTGTTCGGCGAGACGGGCCTGGGCGCCAACAACAACCTGGACCTGCCGCGTGACGGCGTGTCACTGCTGGTGGTGCTGTGGAGCCTGATCGTCCTGCCCAAGCGCCAGCGCCAGATCAACCGCGCCGACGCCGCCAGCGACCAGCAGGGCGAGATGTTCGCCGCCGACAAGCCGCTGCCCGCGGCGGCCAGCGTCGCCCCGGTGCTGAGCTACCGCAGCCTGCTGGCCGACTTCGGCGACCAGCTCGGCAAGAAGGTGAGGCTGGACGGCAACCTGAAGGCGCTGGAGCGCCACGGTTTCATCACGCGGCGCGGCGAGGACATCGCCGAAGGCCCGCTGCTGGACCTGCTGCTGGACTACGACCAGCTCGCGCCGCGCATCCTGGACGGCGCGCTGGCCGACGTGCTGGCCCGCGCGACCGATGCCGCCGCCGCGCCTGCGCTGGCCGAGATCCAGGCTGCCCGCAACGAAGAAGAACAAGCACCGAGCGAGGACTGATGTTCCACCTGCAAACCCTCGAACTGCTGCACTGGGACTACTGCCAGCGCGTGACGCTGCCGCTGGACGGCAACATCATCACCATCGCCGGTCCCAACGGCTCGGGCAAGACCACGCTGCTGGACGCGCTGCGCACGCTGCTGGGCCTGGAGTGCTCGGGCGGCCGCACCTTCCGCACCTACGCCCGCCACGCCAATGCCGAGACCGCCTGGCTGCGCGCGCTGGTGGACAACCGCCCGCGCGGCCGGCAGAACAGCAGCCGGCCGTTCGCCAGCTCGCTGATCTACAGCGACCAGGTCACGCTGGCCTGCCGCATCGAGCGCCAGGGTGGCGACTGGGTGCGCCGCTACCTCATCGTGGAGGGCGCCGTCGAGATCGAGAAGCTGGCCGAGAAGGGTGAACGCGAGTGGCTGGGCATCGAGGCCTGGCGCAAGCGGCTCGAAGCCGCCGGCCTGACGCGCGCCATCGGCCGCGTGCTGGCGCTGGAGCAGGGGCAGACCGACCGGCTGTGCGAGCTGTCGCCCAAGGAGCTGCTGCGCCTCGTCTTCGAGGTGTTCGGCGACCAGGAGGTGCTGGACCGCTACGAGCAGGCGCGTGGCCACCAGCAGCAGCTGGCCAAGGAGGTGCAGACCGCCGAGGGCGAGCTGGCGCGCACGCAGGCGCAGCTGGCCGAGCTGGCCAACCGCGTCAACAACTACAAGCAGTGGCAGCTGAAGATCGCCGAGCGCGAGCGGCTGGCCACCGAGGTGCTGCCGGTCATGCAGTGGAGCGAGGCGCGCGAGCGCCTGGCCCGCGACGGCCGCGAACTGCACCGCGCCCGGCTGTTCGCCGCCAGCGACGCGCGGGCGCTGTCCGCCAAGCGTGCCGGCCTGCACCAGCTGTTCGCCGACCACGAGGCCGCCAAGAAGCGCCTGGTCGAGCTGGACGGCGAGAAGCGCGAGGCGCGCGCCGCCTTCGACACCGCGCGCGATGCCGAGAAGCCCGTCGAGGCCACCGTGAAGCGCGAGGACGAGCTGCGTGCGCTGGCCGACGTGGAGGCCGACGCCGCCGCGCTGGCCGCCCGCACCCAGTCGCTGGCCGCCGAGCGCGACCGACTGCGCGGCGACTACACGCGCTGGAACGACAAGCTGCTGCATGTGCAGGGCCTGATCAACGAGCTGAAGGACAAGCGCCTGCCGCCACCACCGCCCGAGGTGCGCCCGCTGCGCCAGGCGCTGGACGAGGCCGGCATCGCCCACCACGTGGTGGCCGACTGCATCGACATCGCCGACGAAACCTGGCGGGCCGCCGCCGAGGGCGTGCTGCGCGGTTCGCGCTGGGTCATCGTGCTGAAGCAGCGCAGCGACGAGGCGAGCGCCTTCCGTCTGGCGGCGAAGCAGAAATACCGCCACTACGTCGTGTCCGACGCCGCGCCGGTGCCGCAGGCGCGGCCCGGCTCGCTGCTGGCCGCGCTCAAGGTCAGTGCGCCGCTGCCCACCTGGCTGGCCCGCCAGCTGGACGGTATCCGCTGCGTGGCCAGCACCGAGGAGGGCAGCGGCACCGGCGGCGAATGGATCACGCCCGATGCCTACTACCGCGACGGCCGCGGTGGCCGCAGCGTCGCCATTCCCGCGTCCGACCACCAGTTCGGCGCCAACGCCGTGGCGTCGCGCCGCGCGTCGCTGGAGGGTGAACTGGCCCGCATCGACAAGGAGCTGACCGGCGTCGCCAAGGCCCAGGCCGAGGTGGAGCGCCAGCTGAAGGATGCGCAGCGCGCCGCGCAGGGCCACAAGGCCGCGGTGGAGCTGTCCGAGCGGGCCGACGAGTTCGCCGAGGCCCGCGCACGGCTGCCCGCGCTGAAGCAGGCCCGCGCCGAGGCCAGCACGCGCATGACGAGCGTGGAGACCGAGCACGACCGGCTGCTGAAGGCCTCCGGCGTGCACGAGCAGAACTACGAGCGCGCGCAGCAGGAGCTGAAGGACGGCGAGGAGCGCCAGGCCCGCACGGCGCGCGAGCATGCCGAGCGACGCAAGGCGCTGCGCACGGCCGCGGGCGAGTCGCGCGAGGCCGGCGCCAAGTTCCCGCCGCGCTGGACCACCGCCATCGCGCTGCAGGCGCTGCGCAACGACTTCGAGAACGCGCGCCAGGCGCAGCTGCGCGCCGACCGCGTGGACCGCGAGCTGGCGGATGGCCTGTGGGAGACCGACGCCACCGTCATCGACCGCCACCTGCGCATGGAGATGCAGGTGCGTGAGGAAGAGGTGCAGCTCAGCGACCGCCGTGCCAGCAACGCGCTGGCCGCCACGGCCGCCAGCAACGCCCGCGAGCGCTACATCGACGTGCTGCGCGCCACCGTGCGCCGCTACAAGAAGAACGTCGCCGAGCTGGGCGAGCTGGCCGGTGTGGCCGCCGAGGCGCAACTGCCGCACCTGGACAACGACGACACCGTGCTGGCCCAGGCCGGCCTGCATGTGAAGTTCAACTTCGACGGCAAGGGCGAGGTGGGCCTGAACGATGGCGAGGCCTCCGGCGGCCAGCAGGTGCTGAAGAGCCTGATCCTGCTCGTGGGCCTGATGAAGGACGACGAGACGCCCGGCGGCTTCGTCTTCATCGACGAGCCCTTCGCCCACCTGGACGTGCGCAACATCCAGTTGGTGGGCCACTTCCTGCGTTCGACGCGGGCGCAGTACCTGCTGACCACGCCTATCACGCATAACGTCGAGGTCTTCGAGCCCAGCGAGATCACGCTGGTGACGAGCAAGAAGCCGCGCGGCGAGCGCTGGGCACCGCCCATTGCGGTGCTGGCGCGGCGGCCGGAGGTCAGCGAGTACGCCTGATGGACTGGCGCCCGCGCTCCGGCGATCGCTCCCGCCAGGAGCTGGAGGCGAGCGCGCCCTGCTGGCCCGGCGCGCTGCCGCCGCTGGATGCCGATGAGCGTCCGCTGCTGTTGGACTGGCTGCGCGGTAGCGCCGCCACGCGCAAGTGGCAGAACCTGCTGGAGACCGCGGGCCCGGCGCGCATCGAGCTGGCGCAGCGCCTGGCCGACCTGGCGCTGAAGGCCGGGCTGTGCACGCGCCGCGAGCGCTTCGAGAAGGGGCGCTGGCGGCCGGTGGAGCTGTGCTGGGTGGAGCTGGAGGCGCTGCAGGCCGCGCTGGGCCTGGGCACGCGCAGCGAGCGCGATGCCCGGCGTGCGGCCCTCGCCGCGCGGCTGGACGCGTTGATGGGCCACGAACTCGTCGGCGAGGCCGCGCAGGCGCTGGCCGAATCCCGCATGGCCACGGCCGCCGCCGAGGCGAGGGCGGCACTGCTGGAGGCACTGATCGGCTGGGTGGGCGACGGCGAGACCGGCCTGCGCCGCGATTTCGCGCTGCGCCTGGGCCACACCAAGGCCGTGGGCGACGGCGAATGGCAGTGGCTGGAGCGCCACTTCGACCTGCCGGCGCTGGGCATGGGCGCGTTCGCACCGACGCTGACCTTGGCCGGCTCGCTGTCGTTGGTCTGGCCCGAGGCAGCGCGCGTGGACCTGGGCGCACTGGCGTTCGCGACGCTGCCGGTGCCCGCGCTGCTGACGGCGCAGCGCGTGGACACGCCACCCGC
>DASWWC010000222.1:0-14595 GCA_036401055.1 Roseateles sp. | reverse complement strand
CGAGCCACTGGCCGCGCTGGACCCCGCCCGCGCCGAGCGGTCGCTGACGGCGCTGCAGGACGGCGCCCGTGCGGCCGGTGCGGCGCTGGTGTGCAGCCTGCACCAGGTGGACCTGGCGCTCGCGCGCTTCCCGCGCGTCGTGGCGATGAGCGCCGGCCGCGTCGTGTTCGACGGCCCGCCCGCCGCGCTGGGGGGCGAGCTGCTGGACGAGCTGTACCGCAGCCAGCTGGAGCCGCCGCCAGAGGTCGCGATGCCGGCCCCGTCACTGCCGTTGCCGCAGGTGATGTGCCGGTGATGGCCCCTGCGCTGCGCGACCCTGCTTCGGGCCGGCGCTGGCTGGCGCTGCTGGCCGGCCTGGTGCTGCTGTGGCCGTTGCTGGTGTTCGCCGAGTTCAAGCCGTGGACACTGTTCGACGAGCGCAGCCTGCGCGCGACCGGCCGCTTCCTGGCCGACTTCGTACCGCCGCGTGCGGATGCCGAGTTCCTGATGCTGCTGGCGCGCGAAACCTGGCGCACGGTCGCCATCGCCACGGCCGGGTTGACGCTGGCGCTGCTCATCGCCGTGCCGCTGTCGCTGCTGTCCACGGCGCGGCTGTCGGCCAGCACGCTGGAAGGGCGCCCCGGCCCGGCGCGCTGGCTGCGCCGCGGCGTGCGCGCGCTGCTGGTGGCGTTGCGCTCCATCCCGGAGCTGGTGTGGGCGCTGGTGTTCGTGCGCGTCGTGGGCCTGGGGCCGACGGCCGGCGTGCTGGCCATCGCCATCGCCTACGGCGGCATGCTGGGCAAGGTCTACGCCGAGATCCTGGAAAGCGCCGACGCTGCGCCCGCGCAGGCCTTGCTGCGCGCTGGCAGCCCGCGCTGGCAGGCGCTGCTGTTCGGCGCGCTGCCCAGCAGCCTGCCCGAGCTGCTGAGCTACACCGTCTACCGCTGGGAGTGCGCGGTGCGTTCGTCGGTGGTGCTGGGCTTCGTCGGCGCAGGCGGCCTGGGCCAGCAGCTGGACAACGCGGCCAAGATGTTCGCGGGCGCCGAGGTCAGCGCGATCCTGCTGGTGTTCATCGCCTTGGTCATGCTGAGCGATGCATTCAGCCGCTGGTTGCGCGGGAGGCTCGCATGAGAGTGTCCACCGCCGCCGTGCTGCTGGGCCTGCTGGTGCTGGTCATCGCCAGCTTCTGGTCGCTGGACCTTCAATGGGCCGCCTTCCTCGGCGCCGATGCGCTGGCCAGCATGGGCCGGTTCGCGGTCAGCTTCTTCCCGCCCGAGACGGCGCCGGCCTTCCTCGCCAAGACGGGCTGGGCGCTGCTGGAGACGCTGGCGATGTCGGCGCTGGGCACGCTGCTGGCCGTGGTGGGTGGCCTTGCTCTCGCGCTGCCGGCGTCGGGCGGCGGCCCGGCGCGGGCGCTCGCGCGGCTGGTGCTGAACGCGCTGCGCAGCGTGCCCGAGCTGGTGTGGGCGGCGCTGCTGCTCATCCTCGCCGGGCTGGGCCCGTTGCCCGGCACGCTGGCGCTGGCGCTGCACACCAGCGGCGTGCTGGGGCGGCTGTTCGCCGAGAGCTTCGAGAACGCGCCGGCTGATGCGGCCCTGTCGCTGCGCCAGCGCGGCGTTGGGCCGCTGAGCGTGTGGCTGTTCGCCACGCTGCCGCAGACGCTGCCGCAGCTGGTCAGCTACACGCTATACCGCTGGGAGAACAACATCCGCGCGGCCAGCGTGCTCGGCGTCGTGGGCGCCGGCGGGCTGGGCCAGATGCTGAGCTACCACCTGGGCCTGTTCCAGATGCGCGAAACGTGTACCGTGCTGGCCGGCATGATTGCGCTGGTGGGCCTGGTCGATGCGTTGTCCTGGGCCGTTCGCCGTCACCTCACCCGATGAATCCCGATCCCTTGCTGCAGTCCCTGCTCGATCGCTACTCGGTCGGCCCCAAGCACCTCGTCGAGCCCGGCCCGGGCGACGAGCAACTCGCGCTGATGATGGCCGCCGCGTTGCGCGCACCTGACCACGCCGAGTTGGTGCCTTACCGCTTCAAATTGGTGCGCGGCGGCGCCAGGGTGGACATGGCTGCCCTGTTTGCGGGCGCCGCCCGCGAGGCGGGCAAGGGCGAGGAGGGCGCGGCGCTGGACGCCGAACGTGCGCTGCGCCCGCCGGTCACGGTGGCCGTCGTTGCACGCATCGACCTGGGCCATCCGCTGGTGCCGGCGCACGAACAGTGGGCGGCCGTGGGCGGCGCGATCTGCAACTTCCTGCTGGCGGCGCATCTGCTGGGTTTCGGCGGCAAGATGCTCAGCGGCGCCAAGGTGCGCAACCCCGCCATCGCCGCCGCCTTCTGCGAACCGGGCGAGACGCTGGTGGGCTGGATCGCGCTGGGCACCCCCGCCCGCAAGCCTTCGGGCCCGTCTCGCAAGCCCGATCCCAGGCAGGTGCTGATCGACTGGCATCTGCCTTGCAAGAGAGACTGAACTTATGGAACTTACTCCGAGAGAGAAAGACAAGCTGCTGCTGTTCACCGCAGCCTTGCTTGCCGAGCGTCGCAAGGCCCGCGGGCTCAAGCTCAACTACCCCGAGTCGGTCGCGCTGATCAGCGCCGCCATCCTCGAAGGCGCCCGCGATGGCAAGACCGTCGCCGAGCTAATGAGCGAAGGCCGCACGGTGCTGACACGCGCCGATGTCATGGACGGCATCGCCGAGATGATTCCCGAGATCCAGGTCGAAGCGACTTTTCCCGACGGCACCAAGCTCGTGACCGTCCACCAACCCATTGCCTGATTTCGCCTGACACCATGAAGACTCTGCACCGCTGGCTCGCCGCCATCGCCACCGCGACCGCCACCACCACCGCCCAGGCCCACACCGGCGACCACAGCCACATGTCCGGCTTCGTCGACGGCATGCTGCACCCGCTGACCGGGCCCGACCACCTGGCCGCCATGCTGGCCGTGGGCATCTGGAGCGCGATGGCGCTCAAATCACCGCTGCGCGCGCCCATCGCGTTCGCCGCCTCGCTGCTGGCCGGTGCGCTGCTGTCCATGTTCACCGGCTGGCACATGCCGGCGATGGAAACCGCCATCACCGTGTCGCTGGCCGTGCTGGGCCTGCTGGTGGCGCTGCGCCTGGCCATGCCCCCGGCCGCGGGTGCCGCCACCGCCGCCATCCTGGCCTTCAGCCACGGCGCCGCGCACGGGCTGGAACTGCATGGCGCCACGGCACTGGCCGGCATGGTGGTCGGCACCGCCGTGCTGCACGGCATCGGCCTTGCCATGGGCTGGAAGCTGCGCAATGCGCCGACGCTGGCCCGCGCGTTGCTGGGCGCCAGCGTCGCCGCGCTGGCCGTGGCCCGCGTCAGTGGGGTGGCCTGATGATTCCCGGCGAGCTGATCACCGCCGAGGGCGAGCACGAGCTGAACCCCGGCCGCCGCACGCTGACGCTGAAGGTCGCCAATGCCGGTGAGCGGCCCATCCAGGTCGGCTCGCACTACCACTTCGCCGAGACCAATGCCGCGCTGAGCTTCGACCGCGAGGCCGCGCGCGGCATGCGCCTCAACATCTGCAGCGGCACGGCCGTGCGCTTCGAGCCCGGCCAGACGCGCACCGTCGAGCTGGTTGACCTCGGCGGCGACCGCCAGGTCTGGGGCTTCCGCGGCCTCGTGCAAGGCAAGCTATGAAAATTTCCCGCCGTGCCTATGCCGAGATGCTCGGCCCCACCGTCGGCGACAAGCTGCGCCTGGCCGACACCGCCCTCGTCATCGAGATCGAAAAGGACTTCACGCTGGCCGCCGGTGGCTACGGCGAGGAAGTGAAGTTCGGCGGCGGCAAGACCGTGCGCGACGGCATGGGCCAGTCCCAGCGCCCGAACGGCCCCGGCGCCGGTGACGCGGTTGACACAGTCATCACCAATGCCGTCATCGTCGACCACTGGGGCATCGTCAAGGCCGACATCGGCCTGCGCGGTTGCCGCATCGCGGCCATCGGCAAGGCCGGCAACCCCGACGTGCAGCCCGGCGTGGACATCGTCATCGGCCCCGGCACCGAGATCATCGCGGGCGAGGGTTTCATCGTCACGCCCGGCGCCATCGACACCCACATCCACTTCATCTGCCCGCAGCAGATCGAAGAGGCGCTGATGAGCGGCGTGACGACGATGATCGGCGGCGGCACCGGCCCCGCCACCGGCACGCTGGCCACCACCTGCACGCCAGGGCCCCATCACATCGCCACGATGCTGAAGGCCGCCGAAGCCTTCCCGATGAACCTCGGCTTCCTCGGCAAGGGCAACGCCAGCCGACCTTCAGCGCTGATGCAGCAGATCGACGCCGGTGCCATCGGCCTGAAGCTGCACGAGGACTGGGGCACCACGCCCGCCGCCATCGACAACTGCCTGAGCGTGGCCGAGCTGACCGACACGCAGGTTGCCATCCACACCGACACGCTGAACGAAAGCGGCTTCGTCGAGGACACGATCGCCGCCTTCAAGGGCCGCACCATCCACAGCTTCCACACCGAAGGCGCGGGCGGCGGCCATGCGCCGGACATCATGAAGGTGGTGGGCGAAGCCAACGTGCTGCCCAGCTCCACCAACCCGACGCGGCCGTTCACCGTCAACACGCTGGACGAGCACCTCGACATGCTGATGGTGTGCCACCACCTGGACGCCGGCATCGCCGAGGACCTGGCCTTTGCCGAGAGCCGCATCCGCCGCGAGACCATCGCCGCCGAAGACATCCTGCACGACCTCGGCGCCATCAGCATGTTCTCGTCCGACTCGCAGGCCATGGGCCGCGTGGGCGAGGTCTCCCTGCGCTGCTGGCAGACTGCGCACAAGATGAAGGTGCAGCGCGGCGCGCTGCCCGGCGACGGCGCCGGCAACGACAACGCGCGTGTGAAGCGCTACCTGGCCAAGCTCGCCATCAACCCCGCGCTGGCCCATGGCATCAGCCACGAGTTGGGCAGCATCGAAGTGGGCAAGTGGGCCGACCTCGTGCTGTGGAAGCCCGCCTTCTTCGGCGTGAAGCCGTCGCTGATCCTGAAGGGCGGCTTCATCGCCGCCGCCGCGATGGGCGACCCCAACGCCTCCATCCCCACGCCGCAGCCGGTGCACTACCGGCCGATGTTTGGTGCCTTCGGTGGCGCGCTGTCGCAAGGCTCGCTGACGTTTGTCAGCCAGTCAGGGCAGGCACACGCCGAGAAGCTGGGCCTGGCCAAGACGCTGGTGCCGGTGCACGGCTGCCGCTCGGTGAAGAAGGCCGACATGGTGCTGAACAACTACCTGCCGACGATGGAGATCGACGCGCAGACCTACGAGGTGCGGGCAGACGGCGTGCTGCTGACCTGCGAACCGGCGAAGGAGTTGCCGATGGCGCAGAGGTATTTCTTGTTCTGAGCGCCAGCGATTCGCGGCGCATTGTGTCGAGCGTGGCGGCGTAAAGTCCCGCCATGTTCAGCACGCGATTCCAGCGCCCTGTCGTCATCACGACCCATGCGGCAAGGCGTATGGAGGAGCGGGATGTCGATGAAACCCTGCTGCTTCGCATGCTCGATGACGGCGGGCTGCGCTACCAGGACGAGACCCACCTTTGGGCTTGGCTGGAGGTGCCGGAACGTTCCGACAACCTGCTGTGTGCGGCAGTCGTGCTGGACGACGCCGTGATCGTGAAGACCGTCATGCACCACTGGGAGCTGATGCCATGAAGACCACCTACTACGACGAAGACGACACTCTCGTCATCCGCCTTTCCGACAAGCCCATCGTGCGCGAGGTTTCGCAGGATTGGCATACGCATGTCAGCTATGCGGCTGACGGCAGCGTCGTGGAGACGGTCATCCTGGAGGCGGCGCGCATTGGGGCCTGGCCGCTGCAGATCGAGCACCGGGCGGCGGCTTGATCATCGGTATGAAACCATCGCCGCAGCCGGTGCACTACCGGCCCATGTTCGGCTCGTTCGGCGGCGCGCTGTCGCAGGGCTCGCTGACGTTTGTGACCCAGTCAGGGCAGGCACACGCCGAGAAACTGGGCCTGGCCGAGACGCTGGTGCCGGTGCATGGCTGCCGTTCGGTCAAGAAGACCGACATGGTGCTGAACAACTACCTGCCGACGATGGAGATCGACGCGCAGACCTACGAGGTGCGGGCAGACGGCGTGCTGCTGGCCTGTGAGCCGGCGAAGGAGTTGCCGATGGCGCAGAGGTATTTCTTGTTTTAGCCGCCTTCAGCTGGCGAAGCTATCCGTCGAGCCCACTCGTCGAAGTAGAGCAGCAGATGCCAGTAGCGCAGTGCAAGTTTCGAGTCGCGCTGCTGCCTGTGATGCGCGAGTTGCTGGCTCACAAAATCGTGGGCTCGCTTCGCGAGTTCTAGATGCACGTCTCGTCCAACAATGTCGGCAAACTCATCAGCCAAAAAGTCCACGAATACGCTGCCATCGAAGTCCTCAGATAGAAGACTTCCGCAAATGCTGGCCATGGATTTGCTCAGCTGGCTAGCGGGGCCTTGGTCTGCCTGAGCCAGATGGAGTCGAATAAACCTTTGCAGCTCGCCACCGACGACCACTCGCGGATAGCCAGCAAGCTCGCTCTCCAACTCGTAAGCGCGAGCAACGGCTGCACCATAGATTTCGCCGTCATGCAGCTCTGAAGCCCAGGCGATCTCCACGCCGCCCCTCATTGGGCGTTGACCGGCCAAACCCAGAAGGTACAGGATGCCTGCAAGCTGAACGAGTTTCAGCACGCTCGTCATTTTGTTGGCCGGCTGGTCTGACCCAAGGCTTGAGTAGTACACGAGCCCATCAGACCAGCGCTGTAGTTTGACCTCTGGATGCACGGCGAGTTCGTCCCATACTTTCTGCTCATCTGCGGACAGATGCTCTCGAAGCGCGGAGCGCCTTCGCACCTCGTCATGCCCAAACATGAAGGTTTCAGCGTCGCGTTGTAGTTCTGAAATCGCTCCAATGCTGGTACGAACAGTCCTTTCGAATACTTCCCTGTCCTCGTCTGACTTGAATGTCGGTATCAAGCCTTGGCCTCGAAGGGCTGCTCTCTGCCCGAGCAGATCGACGAACAGGACACAGTAGTTGGCGCATATAAGCGGGCATGCATCGTCGTCAGATGACTTTGATTCATTGGCTCTTTGAGGCATGGGCGCTTTCTTTTCCACCGTGGGCGCTGAGGTTGTTGCAGCCGTGTAGGGCGCGACTCGCGCCAATATTGATCGGGTGTGCGCACCGAAATCGCGGGTTGCGTTATCGGCTGACCCGCCGTTGGCTGCGCACCGCGCGCCGGGGCGAGTCGCTGACCTAAGCCATCGAATGCAGGCCCACCTTGTTGCCCTCGGTGTCGAGGAAGTGGGCGAAGAAGCCAAAGTCGTTGCCGATCTCGGTCTTGGGCACCAGCACCTGGCCGCCCGCTGCTTCCACGCGAGCGAGCAGCGGCGCCAGGTCGTCACCGCCGTTCAGGTAGACCAGGGTGCCGGTGTCGGACGGTGTGCTGCCGTCGCCATGCACCAGCGCGCCGCCCACGGCCTGCGGGTCGGTTGACAACATGCCCATGGTGACCGGACCCATGGGCAGCGCCTCGATGGTGATGCCGAGCACCGTCTCGTAGAAGCCCTTGGCGCGGGCGAAGTCGGTGACGGGAATCTCGAACCAGTTCAGCGCGTGCGCCATGGATTGCTCTCCGGTTGTACGTGGACAGGCACGCTAGCACGACGGTCTGACGGGCACGTGCCCGGCAAGAGGCGGTTGCACGATCACGCACAACGGTAAGGCTTTGTTGATGCCGGTTAACGGCAGGTGCATTGCTCACAGCTCGGTACGTTTGTCCGTGGCGGACTGCCTAGAGTCCGGGCCATTCCAACTTCACGGCTTTTATCGATGCTGAGACTCACCCCCCTGATCGTTGCTGGCAGCGCTCTTTTGCTGGGCGGCTGCGCCACCCAGGAGTTCGTCAAGGAGACCGTCGCGCCGGTGCAGACCAGCGTGGACGGACTCAACACCCGCGTGCAGTCGCATGACGAGGGGCTCAAGGCCTTGGATGGCAAGCTGCAGAGCAGCGAGGCGCGCATGATGGCCGCGCTGCAGCAGGAAGCCGCGGCGCGAGCCCAGGCCTTCAACAACCTGCCCAAGCCGCCCGGCCTGCTGATGAGCACGGTGCTGACCGACGACAAGATCAAGTTCAGCTCGGGCCGCGCCCAGCTCACCGAGGCCGCCGGCCGGGAACTCGACCAACTCGTCGCCAAGCTGAAGACCGACAACCAGCCGGTGTTCGTCGAGATCCAGGGCCACACCGACTCGACCGGCAGCGACGCGGGCAACCAGCAACTGGGCCTGCAGCGGGCCGAAGCCGTGCGCCTGCACCTGTCCCGCGCCGGCCTGCCACTGGCGCGCATGGCCACGATCAGCTACGGCGAATCGGCACCCCTGGCCGACAACAACACGCGCGAAGGCCGCAGCACGAACCGTCGGGTTCAGCTGATCGTGATGCGCTGAGCTGGCGTGCGAATGGCTGGCGCCGCCGATGGCGGTGCCGGCTATCGCTTCAAGCTGTCCAGCGGCACGCGCGTGACGTCCACCGTCTCCTTGTGCGTGCTGTAGCCCACATAGAGATGCCCCTGCCACACCACGCTCTTGGGGTAGTGGTAGCCGACGCGCTTGTAGCGGCCCTCGAAGCGCAGCGGCGGCAGTTCGTCCGCGCCGCGCAGCAGGAACGCGCGGGAGAACAGGCGCCCATCGTCGCTGAGCGTGAGGGCCAGCGGCAGGCGCAGCTTGTCGCCGCTGGGGTTGTTGACGATGAAGGCCGTGCCCACCGAGCCACCGCTGTCCGGCAGGTTGCCGGCGCTTTGCTTGGCGCGTGAGTCGGGCATGTCGGTCAGCATCGGCTGGGTCCAGCTTTCGCCGCGGTCGCAGCTCTCGGTAGCCAGTTGCCTGAAGCTGGACGCCTGATCGCGGAACACCATGACGGCGCAGTCGCCGCGCAGGAACAGGCTGGGCTCCAGCTCGCGGCTGACCTTGTTGTTGTCGTGCGGCAGGTTCTGCATGCGCCCGCGGCGCCAGCCGGTCAGTCCCAGCGGGTCGTCGGTCCAGAAGGGCGCGGCGATCAGGCCCGGCCGCAGGTGGAAGGCCGTCAGCATGCGCCCGTCGGGCAGCCGGTGCGGGTCCTGCTCGATGATGCCCTCCACCGGCCGGCCATCTGCGCCGGTGACACGCTGGGGCTGGCCCCAGGTCTTCCCGTCGGTGCTCAGGCGGTAGGCGGTGTGGCCGCCGTCGCCGGACTGGAAGCCGGTCGGCCAGATGTTCAGGTAGGCCACCAGCGTCTTCCCGTCGGTCCACCAGCCGCCACTGGAGCGCATCTCTCCACCGGAGCCTGCAGTCGCCAGCACCTGTGGCGCGCTCCAGCGCAGGCCGTCGTCGGAGACGGCGTACAGCACGCGGGTGTCCGGCGCGTCCTCGTCGCGGGCCGAGGACTGCCACTGCGCATACAGGCGGCCCTTGAACGGCATCAACACCACGCCGTTGTTGAAGCCGCCATCGCTCGCGCTGGCTGGCCGGAAGACGGTGACGGTCCGCGTGCCGGCCGCCTTCTTCAGCCCCAGGTTGGCCTCGGACGGCTCCCACAGGCCGGGCCGGACCTGGTAGGGCGGGGTCTGCGCCCCGGTGGTCATGGCCAACAGGCTCAGCAGCAGCGAGAGGAGCACTTTCATGCGGCGA
Source organism: Roseateles sp. (assembly GCA_036401055.1). Classification (GTDB taxonomy): domain Bacteria; phylum Pseudomonadota; class Gammaproteobacteria; order Burkholderiales; family Burkholderiaceae_C; genus Pelomonas. The sequence continues at coordinate 4,918 of DASWWC010000222.1, read as the reverse complement.
TGTTGCCGCAAGGCGAGGCTGAGGCTTGCAGGCCTGGCTGCCCCGTGTGTCTTCAGCGCATGGTCGGTGCGTCAAGCCGGCCCAGCACCTGGGCGGCGCCTGCCCTCCACCGCAGAGCCACGCCTTCGCCCGAGGCCGGGAAGATGCCGCTCAGGCCGGTCACGTTGACCTGGTGCGTGACGACCACAAGCACACCCGGCCCGCGCCAAGCGGCGAGCAGCGTGCGGGCCTCGGCCAGGCTGGAGGCCTCGCGGTCGGGCTGCTGGAAGAACGACCCGAATGCCGGCTGCGGCTGCACGTCGAGGCCTGGGAAGGCCAGCCGCGCCGTGTCGAGCGTGCGACACCACGGTGATGACCACACGGCGCCCACGCGCAGGCGGCCCAGCCGTTGGCGCAGTGCTTCGCCCATCCGGCGCGCCTGCGTGCGGCCTGCGTCGCTGAGCTGGCGCTGCGTGCTGCAGTCGCCCAGCTGGAAGCCCGGCGGGTCGCCGCCGCCGGGGGCGAGCGCGTGGCGGTAGAGCACGATGTCGCCGTCGCGCAGGTCGAGCGCCCACGCGGGGGCGTGGAGGCACAGGGCCAGCAGGCCGGGCAGGGCGGGCTTCATGGCGGCGCATTCTGCGAGGCGCCGGCCGGCCGCGCCGCCGGGCCGGCGCAAGACCCTGCGGTGCAGGCGGGGCTTCGCCGCCAGCCAAGCCAGCGCGCGCCACATCCGCAGGGAGAGCGGCCGGCGCAGGCGGACACTGCCGGGCATGACCGCCGCCGCCACACCGCCCACCCCCGCCGCGCTCGCCGGCCTCAAGGTCGTCGAGCTGGGCCAGCTCATCGCCGGCCCCTTCGCCGCCAAGACGCTGGCCGACTTCGGCGCCGAGGTCATCAAGATCGAGCCACCCGGCGCGGGCGACCCGCTGCGCAAGTGGCGGCTGCTGCTGGACGGCACCTCGGTGTGGTGGCAGGTGCAGTCGCGCAACAAGCGCTCGCTGGCGCTGGACCTGCGCACGCCCGAGGGCCAGGACATCGTGCGGCGCCTCGCGGCCGAGGCCGACGTGCTGATCGAGAACTTCCGCCCCGGCGCGATGGAGGCCTGGGGCCTGGACCCTGAGGCGCTGCGCGCCGCCAACCCGCGGCTCATCGTGCTGCGCGTCAGCGGCTACGGCCAGACCGGCCCCTACCGCGACCGCCCCGGCTTCGCCGCCGTGGCCGAGTCCATGGCCGGGCTGCGCCACCTGACGGCCGAGCCCGGCCGCGTGCCGGTGCGCACGGGCGTCAGCATCGGCGACACCATCGCCGCGCTGCACGGCGTCATCGGCATCCTGCTGGCGCTGCAGCATCGCCACGCGACCGGCCAGGGCCAGGTCATCGACGTGGCGCTGTACGAGGCCGTCTTCAACTGCATGGAAAGCCTGCTGCCCGAGTACAGCGCCTTCGGCGTGGTGCGTGAGCCGGCCGGCAGCGCCATGCCGGGCATCGCGCCCAGCAATGCCTACCGCTGCGCGGACGGCGGCTACGCGCTGGTGGCCGGCAACGGCGACAGCATCTTCCGCCGGCTGATGGCACTGATCGGGCGCGACGACCTCGGGCAAGACCCGGCCCTGGCCGACAACGCCGGCCGCGTGGCTCGCGTGGCCGAGATCGACGCGGCCATAGGCGCATGGGCCGCGCAGCGGCCGGTGGACGCCGTGCTGCAGGCGCTGGAAGGCGCCGACGTGCCGGCCGGGCGCATCTACACGGTGGCCGACATCGCCGCCGACCCGCACTACCGCGCGCGCGGCATGGTGCAGCAGGTGCAGCTGCCCGGCGGACGCAGCCTCGACGTGCCCGGCATCTGCCCCAAGCTGTCGGCCACGCCCGGCGGCCACCGCCGCAATGCGCCGGCGCTGGGGCAGGACTCGGACGCGGTGCTGGCCGAGCTGGGGCTGACGGGCGAGCAGATCGCGCGGCTGCGGGAGCAGGGCATCGTGCGCTGAGGGCGGCGGCGCCGGCACACTGGGGCCCCAACTTCAAGCCAAGGGCCGTGCGATGACGAAATACCTGGTCTCCTTTCCCGCGTCGGCGATGGACGTTCCCGCAGCGGAGCTGGCTGCCGTGGGCGAAGCCGCCCGTGGCGTCATTCGCGAGGCCAAGGCCGCGGGCGTGTATGTGTTCGGCGGTGGCATCAACAGCGATGTCGCGCCGGTCATGGTGGCCGCGGACGGCAGGTTTTCGCAGGGCACCTATGCGCAGACGAAGGAGTTCGACGGCGGCTTCTGCGTGCTGGAGCTGCCCACGCGCGACGCCGCCATCCTGTGGGCGTCAAAGATCGCCGCGGCCTGCCGATGCGCGCAGGAACTGCGCGAGTTCGGCGACGACCCCGAGAGCTGACCTGACCTAGCGCGCCGCGATCATGCGCAGCCCCAGGCCGATGAACACCGTGCCCGCCAGCCGGTCCAGCCACCGCCCGGCGCCGGGCCGGCGGTTCAGCCAGGCGCCGACGCCGCCGGAGAACCAGCCCAGCAGCCCGAACAGCAGCGCCGCCTGCGCCGTGAACAGCAGGCCCAGCAGGCCCAGCTGCCACGCCACCCGGCCCTGCGACGCCACGACGAACTGCGGCAGGAAGGACAGGAAGAACAGCACCACCTTGGGGTTGATCGCGTTGGCGACCAGGCCCTTCGCGAACAGCTGGCGCAGCGGCGCCTCGGCCATCGCGTCGCCACCCACGCGCACCGCGCCCGCATGTCGCCAGGCCTGTACGCCCATCCACAGCAGGTAGGCGCCGCCGGCCCATTTCAGCGCCGTGAACGCGAGTGGTGAGGCCGCCACCAGCGCGCTGATGCCCACCACGGCCAGCAGCGTGTGGCTCAGGCAGCCCAGCGCGCAGCCCAGCCCGAACGCGATGCCGGCCCGCCGCCCGCGCGACATGCCCATGCTCAGCACCATCAGGTTGTCCGGCCCCGGCGTGGCGGTCAGCAGCAGTGCGGCGGCGAGGAAGGCGAGGGTCTGGGCCAGTGTCAGCATGAGGCGATGCTAGTGCCCTTACGATGACCGGCCGGCGCGCGCCGGACCGTCCCTCGCACCGTCAAAGGAAGCTCCATGCGCCACGGCCCTCGGATGAGCGTGCTCGCCGCCGCCCTCTGCCTGCTGTCCACCGTCCCCGCCGCCGCCCAGCCGGCCGGCGCGACGAATCTGCAGCCCCGCGTGACGGTGGCCGGCAAGAAGGCCCAGGTCTCGCACTGGTTCCGGGCCGAGAGCCAGCGCTTCGTCGTGTACTCCGATGCCGGCGAGGACGACGTCGCCCTGCTGCTGGGCAACCTGGAGAAGCTGGACCACCTGCTGCGCCTCTACGTGCTGCCGGAGCGCGAGGTGCAGCGGCAGGAACCCAAGCTGACGCTGTACTTCCACAACAGCGCCGCGGACCTGCGCGAGGTCGCCGTCAGCCCGCCGGCCGACGCCGTGGGCCTGTACAGCAGTTGCGCGGCCGGCGTACAGGGCTTCGGCGTGCACCTGGAGCGCATCCCCAGCCTGGCCGACGCGCAGCTGGACAAGGCGCCGCTGGACGACACGCTGTCCCACGTCTTCGAGGCCTATGCGCGGCACTTCCTGTACCGCCACACCGACATCCGCACGCCCGCGTCCTTCATCGACGGCTTCGCGCAGTACTTCTCCAGCGTGCGCTTCTCCGACACGCAGATGGTGCTGGGCCGCGTGCCCAAGGGGCTGGGCGCCTACCTGAAGTTCCTCGGCGACGGCCGCCAGTACAGCCTGGACTACGACGATGTGCTGGAGGAGCGCCTGGCCGACGCGCGCAACTACGCCGGTGCGGCCGGCGTGCGTCTGGAGTTTGAGGCCAAGGCCTGGCTGCTGACGCACTACATGCTGTCGTCGGAGGAGCGCCGCAAGCGCCTGAACACCTACCTCGCGCTGGTCGAGCGCGGCGTGGCGCCGACGCCGGCCTTCGAGCGCGCCTTCGGCCTGAAGAAGTCCGAGCTGAGCGAGGTGATGTGGCGTTACGGGCTCAAGGGCTTTGCGGTGCTGCGGGTGGCGCAGCCGCCGCAGCCGGCCACGCGCGTGAGCTTTCGCAGCCTGCCGCAGGCCGCGGGCGAATTCGTGCTGGCGAATGCCGCGCTGAAGGCCTGTCCCAGCCAGCCGGCCGGCGAGGCGCTGCTGAAGCGGCTGGCCGCGCTGGCACCGCGCTTCCCGAAGGACGAGCTGGCGCGCCTGACCCTGAGCCGGGCGCAGATCGAATGGGGGAATCCGCAGGACGCGGTGGCGACGCTGAATGCGCTGCTGCAGGACGAGGAGGCCCATTTCGAGGCGCGCCACCTGCTCGGCGTGGCCCACCTGCGCCTGGCGGAGCGCAGCGAGGGCGAGGCCCGGCGTGCCCAGGCCGAGCTCGCCCGGCTGCATCTGCAGCGGGCTCGCGAGCTGAGCCCGTCGTCCACGGAAACGGCACTCGCGGCCTTCCAGGCCGAAGTGGCCGCGACGGACGTGCCGGCGCAGGCCGCGCTGGAGGGCGTCATCACGGCCTGGCAGGCGACGCGAGAAGTCGACGCGTTGGGGCGCTCCGCCGCGCTGGCCTATGCCTTCATCGGCAAGGCGGACGAGGCGCACCGCACGCTGGGCGCCATGGCGCGCAACGGGCGCGACGAGCCCGCGGCCCAGTGGGCCCGGCAGTGGCAGAGCCGCATCGAGACGGGCGTGACCCGCGGCGCCATCCTGGCCGAGATGCGCCGCGCGCCGGCGCGCGACGCCTCGTTCCGGGAGTGGACGCTGGCCAAGGACGGCACCATGCAGGCCGTGGAGCGCAACCACGGCCTGCAGGCCGCGGACTCCGCCATCAAGGAGGTGGCGCGCCAGGAGACCGGCGCGCCCGGCAACGCGCCGCCGGACGTCACCGGCAAGCGCTAGCCGGCCGGCTTCAGGCCGCGGTGGCCCGGGTGATCTG
>DASWWC010000221.1:0-2330 GCA_036401055.1 Roseateles sp. | reverse complement strand
TTCGTGGTCATCGGCCTGATGCTGCTGCAGATCGCCATGGGCGTGATCACCGCCCACTACGCCGTGGAGGGCCAGGCGTTCTTCGGTATTCCGCTGGCGGAAGTCCTGCCCTATGTCACCAGCCGCACCATCCATACGCAGATCGGCATCTTCTGGATCGCCACGGCGTGGCTGGCCACGGGCCTGTACATCGCCCCGCTGCTCTCGGGCAAGGAGCCGAAGCTCCAGAAGCTCGGTGTCGACGCGCTGTTCTGGGCGCTCATCGTGGTCGTGCTCGGCTCCACGCTCACGGGCTGGATCGGCACGCTGCAGCGCCAGGGCGTGGACTTCTCGTTCTGGCTGGGCAACCAGGGGCTGGAGTTCACCAGCATGGGCCGCGTGTGGCAGCTGCTGCTGTTCGTGGGGCTGCTGTTCTGGGTGTTCCTGCTGGGCCGCGCCCTGTGGCCGGCACTCAAGCGCCCGTCGGAAAGCCGCGGCCTCATCGCCATGGTGTTCCTCTCGGCGACCTGCATCGGCGGCTTCTACGCCACGTCGCTGACCTGGGGCCAGCACACCCACTACTCGATGATCGAGTACTGGCGCTGGTGGCTGGTGCACCTGTGGGTGGAGGGCTTCTTCGAGGTCTTCGCCACCGCGGTCGTCGCGCTGATCTTCACCAACCTGGGCCTCATCCGTCCGGCCTCGGCCAACCGGGCCATCGTTGCCGAGACCATCGTCTTCCTGTTCGGCGGCATCCTGGGCACGCTGCACCACCTGTACTGGACCGGCACGCCCACGTCCGTCATCGCCGTCGGCGCCGTGTTCTCGGCGCTGGAGGTGGTGCCGCTGACGCTGATCGGCCTGGAGGCGTTGCAGACCTGGCGCCGCTCGCAAGGCGTGGCCTGGCTGGGCGCCTACAAGTGGGTCATCCTGTCCTTTGTCGCCGTGGGCTTCTGGAACACGGTGGGCGCGGGCCTGCTGGGCTTCGCGATCAACCCGCCGGCCTCGCTGTACTACGTGCAGGGCCTGAACATGACGGCGGCCCACGGCCACGCGGCGCTGTTCGGTGTGTACGGCATGCTGGGCATCGGCCTGATGCTGTTCTGCCTGCGTGGCTTGTACGACCGCGCACTGCACGCCGACCGCTTCCTGAAGCCGGCCTTCTGGAGCCTGAACCTCGGCCTGGCGATGATGGTGTTCATGTCGCTGCTGCCGGCCGGCATCTACCAGGCCTACCAGAGCATCACGCACGGCCTGTGGTACGCCCGCTCGCCCGAGGTCATGCACTCGCCGGTGATGGAAGCGCTGGTGTGGCTGCGCGTGCCAGGCGATATCGTGTTCGCCGCCGGCAGCGTGTTCCTCGCCCTGTACGCCCTGCGGCTGCTGCGCCGCCCGGCGCGCCAGCCCCTGCCGGTGGGGGCCGCCGTGGAGACCTGATGAAACTCACCGCATTCACCGACTACAGCCTGCGCGTGCTGATCTATCTCGCCACCGAGCCCGACCGCCGGGCCACGGTGGCCGAGATCAGCGCCGCCTTCGACATCAAGGCCAATCACCTGACCAAGGTGGTCCACCACCTGGCCAAGTGCGGCTGGGTGGCGACGGTGCGAGGCAAGGGCGGCGGGCTGGTGCTGGCGCTGCCGGCCGAGCAGATCAGCATCGGCCGCGTCGTGCGCGACACCGAGGGCGCGGCGCTGCCGGCCGAGTGCTTCGGCCCGGAGCACAGCCACTGCGCCATCGTGCGCAGCTGCCGCCTCAAGGGCGTGCTGGCCGAGGCCGTGGACGCCTTCCACGCCGTGCTCGACCGCTACACGCTGGCCGACATCAGCCGCAACCGTCAGGCGCTGGCCGGCGTGCTGCACTTGCACCGCGCGAGGGCGGCATGAAGGACGAGGAGAACTACGCCTACGCCGGCCCCGAGGCGCTGCGCCAGCCCGTGCTGGCGGCCTTGCACCGCGTGGTGGACCCCGAGGTGGCCATGAGCATCGTGGATGTGGGCCTGGTCTACAACGTTACGGTGACGCCCGAGCGGCTGCATGTGCTGATGACGATGACGTCGGCCGCCTGCCCGGTGGCCGACGTGATCCTCGACGACGTGGACACCGAGCTGGACGCCATCGTGCCGGCCGGCATGGCTGTGGACATCGAGCTGGTCTGGGAGCCACCCTGGACGACCGACCGCATGAGTGCTGGCGCCAAGGCCTTCATGGGTTGGTGAGCCGGCATGCGAGCCCGCACGATCCGATGGCCGCTGGTGCTGCTCGCGCCGGCCGTGGCCATCGCGCTGTTGGCGGGCACCGCCGGCGGCCTGCTGCGCGCCGGCGTGGCGCTGCCGCCGTCCGGCGCCTGGC
>DASWWC010000220.1:0-17237 GCA_036401055.1 Roseateles sp. | reverse complement strand
GAGGCATCAGCCCCGCATCCCCTCATTGGAAAATACGTTCGACTGGGTGCTTGAATGCACCCAAACAAAACCGCCCCGAGAAACTCGAGGCGTTTTGCTCTTGGCGCTCGTTCCAGCCGTTTTGACACGGACTGCGAGGGCGCCTTTTTCTTGTGCGGAAGGCCGGGGCCTCAGTGGCAGAACTGGTGCCGTGCCGGGGCCAGCTGCGCGTCGGCCAGCGCGTCGTGCGTGAGCTCGCGGGCGGCCTCCAGCTGCAGGCACAGCTCGGTGATGCCGTCGTCACGGCCGCCCACCAGCTCGGGCAGCGGCGCGGCGGCCACGTCGGCGGGCAGGTCGGCCAGCGCGCCGATCAGCTGGAACAGCAGCTCCAGGCTGGCTTCGCCGTCCTGCGGCAGGTCGCGCGCGGCGCCCAGGCTGCGGGCCAGGTAGTAGCAGGCGTCGGCGGCGTTGTCGCAGGCCTGAGCCTTCAGCTCCAGCGCGCGGTGGCGGGCCTCCGCCTCTTCGCGGTCGCGCTGGGACTGGACGACCTCATAGGCGCCCAGGTCGGCCGGGACGGCATCTTCAAACGAGAACGCGGCAAGGTCGAGGTCGTGGGCCATGGGTACAACGGGTCGTGAGACGGGGGTCATGCTAACGGCGGCGGGGGTGGGCTGTTGCCCCCCCATCCCGGGCGCCGTGGCGTGATCGGCGGAACAAAGTCACGCCGACGCGGCAATTCAAACCTTCTTCCGGGGCCGGGTCCAGCCGGCGATGGCCGCCTGTTTGCCGCGCGCCACAGCGAGGTCGCCGGGGTTGACGTCCTTGGTGATGGTCGATCCGCCGCCGATGGTGGCGCCGTTGCCCAGCGTCACCGGCGCGACCAGCACGCAGTTGGAGCCCACGTGCACGTCGTCGCCGATGGTGGTGCGGTGCTTGTTGGCGCCGTCGTAGTTGGCGGTGATGCTGCCGGCACCGTAGTTGACGCGCTCGCCCACGGTGGCGTCGCCGAGATAGGCCAGGTGGTTGGCCTTCGATCCCCTAGCCAGCGTGGAGTTCTTGACCTCGACGAAGTTGCCGATGTGCACCTCGGCGCCGAGTTGCGCACCGGGGCGCAGGCGGGCGAAGGGGCCGATCAGCGCGCCTTCGCCGACGCTGGCGCCGCCGGGCTTCTCGCCGTCGATGTGCGTGAACTCGTGGATGCGCGCGCCGGACGCGATGCTGGCGTTGCGGATCACGCAGTTGGCGCCCACGCGCACGCCGTCGCCCAGCGACACATTGCCCTCGAACACGCAGTTCACGTCGACCTCGCAGTCCTGGCCGTGCGTGAGCGTGCCGCGCAGGTCGAAGCGGGCCGGGTCGGCCAGCCGCAGGCCGGCGCGCATCAGGCTTTCGGCCTGGCGGGCCTGGAAGGCGCGCTCCAGCTGCGACAGCTGCACCGGGTCGTTGACGCCCAGCACCTCGATCTCGCTGTGGGCCTTGATGCCCAGCACCGGCAGGCCTTCGGCGACAGCCATGGCGACGATGTCGGTCAGGTAGTACTCGCCCTGGGCGTTGTTGTTCGTGAGCTGGCCGACCCAGCGCTTCAGGGCGGCGGTGGGCGCGGCCATCATGCCGCTGTAGCCTTCGTGGATGAGGCGCTGGGCCGGCGTGGCGTCCTTGTGCTCGACGATGGCCAGCACGCCGCCGTCGTCCTTGTCGCGGATGATGCGGCCGTAGCCGGTGGGGTCGGCCAGGTCCACGGTCAGCAGCACCAGCGCGTGGCCGGCGCAGGCGTCGATGAGGGCCTTGGCGGTGGTGGTCTCGATGAGCGGCACGTCGCCGTTCAGGATCAGCGTCGTGCCCTCGCCGACGAGGCTGGGCACGACCTGCTGGATGGCGTGGCCGGTGCCCAGCTGGGGCATCTGGCGCACGAAGGAGATGCCGGGGGCTGCGACGGCGGCCTCGACCTGTTCGGCGCCATGGCCGGTGATGACGATGCGGGTGTCGGCGGCGAGGGACTCGCAGCTCTTCAGCACATGCGCCAGCAGCGAGCGGCCCGCGAGCTTGTGCAACACCTTGGGCGTTGCGGACTTCATGCGGGTGCCTTTGCCCGCCGCCATGATCACGATGTTGAGCGCCATGCCTGCCTTGCCGACTTCTTTTGCAAAGGCGCGATTATGGTCAGGCCGGCGGGCGCCGCCGGCCTGATGTTGCCGTCAGCGGACGGCTTGCACGCTGACGCGGTGCGACTTCGGGTTGACCTTGGGGAACTCGGCCAGCGCCGCGTCGAACAGCGGCTGCAGCAGCGCGTCGCTGCCCATGGTGACGCCCTCGTTGCTGGAATGCGCCTCGTACAGCGCCTCGCCGCTGGCACGGTCGCGCAGCAGCACGGCCACGGCGCGGTCGTAGCGGCGGTCGAAGAAGGGGTCGTGGCGCCAGCCCCAGGGGCCGGGGCCCACGTAGCCGTAGCGCGGCGAGTACAGCCGGCCGCGCCAGCGCCACCACAGCGGGTCGTCCCAGGGCACGGGGTCGTAGGCGGTCACGCGGGCGCCCAGCGTGACCAGCACGTCGGCGGTCTTGGGGTCGGTGGCGGGCTTGAAGCCGGCCTTTTCCAGCGCGGCCTTGGCGGCGTCCTCCAGCGTGGCCTGGCGCTTGGCGGACTCTTCGTTCTGCTGCTGCGAGGGCAGGCGGTCGAAGGCGTAGGTGCCGGGTTTGCGGTCGGCCGGCCAGTTGCCATAACTGGACACGTCGGCGGACACGGTGTACGGGCCTGCGCAGCCGGTCAGCGCCAGCACGGAGGCGGCGCCGATGGCGGTGAGCACGAGACGACGGTTGGGAGTGAACATGCTTGCCTCCTGGAGTGGGCGATGCCGGTGATCGTCAGACAGACAGTTTGCCGCAGTGTGTGCGGCTGCATCCAAATGTCAGTCTTTGGCGGTGCACAACGCGGGCGACAGCCGGCGGTTGACGGCGGCGAGCAGGCTGTCGGGCGAGTCCGGCGGCAGGTCCATGCCCAGGGCGAACAGGAACACGCCGGCCAGCCCCTCGTCCAGCACGTGCTGGACCTTGCGCTCGGCCAGCTCGGGCGTCTCGAAGAAGGTGTGGGCCTGCCCGGGCTGCCGGTCGCGCCAGGCGATGTCCTTCACCTCGCGGTTGGCGCCGCCCGCGAACTGCTTGCCGTAGAAGGGCAGGCCGGCCAGGATCTTGTCGCGCGCGAAGCCGCGGTCGACGAGGAACTGCACGCTCTGCTTGAACGTGGACCAGTCGGCATGGTGGCCCACCGGCGACGCATCCCAGCGGCCGGTGAAGTCGAAGGACATCAGCGCCACGTGGTCCACGTGCCGCTGCAGCTCGGGCAGGTATTGCTCGCCCACCCAGTGGCCGGCGAAGACCGAGGTGCTCAGCTGCACGCCCGGGGGCAACTGGCGGCGCAGCTCCGCCAGCAGGTCCACCAGCATGCGGCTCTCCACCGGGTCGTTGCCGCCTTGCTGCTGCACGGCCTGGCGGGTCCAGTACTCCCAGTCGATGTCCACGCCGTCCAGCCGGTGCCGGGCCACATAGTCGCGCACGGCGGTCGCGAAGCTGCGCAGCCGTTCGGGCGATGCGGCGATGCGCTGGAAGGCGTCGCCGTAGCCTTGCGCGCCGCCGATGGACACCACCACGCGCCGGTGCCGGCGATGCGCCTCGGCCACCAGCGGGCCGATCAGCTCGTCCAGCGCCCGCGTGTCCAGACCACCCTCGGGTGTGGGCAGCGCGAACACCAGCGCCAGGTGCGTGAAGCGATCCCACGGGACGCGGTCGGGCGGCAGCACCTGCTGCTGCCAGCTCGGGTAGACCGCGATGATGGGCTGGCAGCGCGTCTGCGTGCGGTGCGGCTGGCAGCCCGCCAGCAGGGCCAGCAGCAAAAGACCGAGGAGTGCGCGCATGGAGCCGGCCGGAAATGAAGACGGCGCGCAGTCTAGGGACGGCGCGCCGTGATCAGGCCCGGCAGGTGACCGGCTGCAGTCTGGCGGGCACAGGCTGCGGCGGCGGGTGACGAATGAGGCGGATCAGGCTTCGTCGCGCGTCAGGCGGATGACCGAGGCCGTGGCGGGCGGGGCGCAGCTCTCGTCGTCGTCGAAGGCGATGTCGCCGTCGGGCTCGGCCTGGCCCGTGGCGCGCGCCGTCTCAAACGGGAACAGCTTCTTGTCCATCATGTGCGAGGGCACGATGTTGGTCATGGCGGTGAAGATGTTGTCGATGCGGCCGGGGTAGCGCTTCTCCCACTCGTTGATCATGGCCTTGACCTGCACGCGCTGCAGGTTCTCCTGGCTGCCGCACAGGTTGCAGGGAATGATGGGGAACTCGCGGTGCTCGGCCCAGCGCACGAGGTCGGGCTCCTTCACGTAGGCCAGCGGGCGGATGACGACGTTCTTGCCGTCGTCGCTGACCAGCTTGGGCGGCATGCCCTTCATGCGGCTGCCGAAGAACATGTTCAGGAACAGCGTCGTGACGATGTCGTCGCGGTGGTGGCCCAGCGCGATCTTGGTGCAGCCCAGGTCGCCGGCCACGCGGTACAGGATGCCGCGGCGCAGGCGCGAGCACAGGCTGCACGTCGTCTTGCCCTCGGGGATGAGCTTCTTGACGATGCTGTAGGTGTCCTGGTTCTCGATGTGGAAGTCGACGCCGCGGCTCTTCAGGTAGGCGGGCAGCACCTGCTCAGGGAAGCCGGGCTGCTTCTGGTCGAGGTTGACGGCCACGAGGCTGAACTTGATGGGCGCGCGCTGCTGCAGGTTCAGCAGGATGTCCAGCATCGCGTAGCTGTCCTTACCGCCGGACAGGCAGACCATGACCTTGTCGCCGTCTTCGATCATGTTGAAGTCGGTGATGGCCTGGCCCACCTGGCGGTGCAGGCGCTTGGACAGCTTGTTGATTTCGTGTGCGGCCTTCTTGTCGGCAGCGGCTTGTTCGAGGTCCAGCACTTCAGACATGGTGATCACCAGATTCCGGTTTCGGAGCTGACTGCGACTTCGCAGTCCGGGAAGATTTCGAGCTTGGTCAGCTTCACGCGCACGCCGACGACGCCGGTCATGCTCATCAGGCGGTTGCTGAGCTTGCCCACCAGCGCCTCGACGAGGTCGGTGTGCTCGGTGGTGCACTCGTCGATGATGGCGGCGCGCACGCGGCGGTAGTCCAGCACGCGGCCGATGTCGGCGTCGCGCGCGACGATGGGCAGCGCGCCGAGGTTCACTTCGGCGTCCACCTGGATGGGCTGCGGGCCGGTGCGCTCGAAGTCCAGGATACCCAGGTTGGCCTTGAAGCGCAGGCCTTGCAAGTGGATGACCTGGCGGTTGTTGAAGCGTTGCGGCGCGGCCGTGGGGCCTTCCGGGCGCAGCGCCTGCTCGATGAGCTTGGCGGCCTGCACGCCGTCGGCCAGCGCCGTTTGCACGCAGGGGTGCCAGCGGCCGCTGGCATCACCGGCGACGAAGGCGTGCGGCCGGTCGTGCTCGCTGAGCAGGCCGAAGGCCGAGGGCTCGGGCTCGAAGCCCAGCAGTGCGGCGACGAGGTCGAAGCGCTCGTCGCCCACCGTGACGCCGTGCTCGTCAGGGCGCAGCCCGTCGGGCAGCGGCGTGGCCAGGCGCAGCTGGATGCGCTGATGCGCCTCGATGCGGGCGATGAGGTGGGCCTGCGCACGCCAGCTGCCGCGCGCCCACAGCGTCACGTCAAAGCCGCGTTCGGCCAGGAACAGCGCGTTCTCGGCGGCGTTGTCGCCCGCGCCCAGCAGCAGCGCGCGGCCGGGTGCCAGCGTGTCGCGGCGCGTGGTCAGCGCAGTGGCATCCAGCACGCGTGGGTGCGGCACGGCGAAGTAGCGCGCCGGCCGCAGCAGGCGCAGGCCGGTGGAGACCAGCAGTGCGCGGGCGTGCAGGTGTTCGCCGGTGGCCAGTTGCAGCGTCCAGGCGCCGGCCGAGTGGCGCGCCGACTCGGCCGTGCTGCCCAGGCGCAGTGCGATGCCGGGCGTGGCTTCGACCTGCCGGGCATAGCTCAGCGCCAGATCGGCCAGCGCCCTAGCGGGCTGGCCCAGCACCCAGTCCTGGCGGAAGCCCAGCCCGCGCAGCGCCGCGCACAGCTGCGGCTCGCGCTCGACCAGCAGCGTGCTCAAGCCCAGCTGCGCAAGCCACGACGCGGCGCTGCAGCCTGCGGGGCCGCCGCCGAGGATGGCAACGTCGATGGAGGTGGAGTCGGGCATGGGTCAGCCGGGCAAAGCGCCGGATTATCCCAGCCGGGGCTATTTCCGGGTTGCCCGCCGGTAGACCCGCCACCCCAGCAACGCGGCAAGGATCACGCCGTAGACCGCCGGTTCGGCGAAGTTGCTCTTGCCGGCGCGCATCCAGATGAAGTGCATCAGCGAGACGACGGCCACCGCGTAGACCGCCCTGTGCAGCGCCTGCCAGCGCTTCGCGCCCAGGGCCTTGATGGCCCGGTTGAAGCTGGTGGCCGCCAGCGGCAGCATCAGCGCCCAGGCCACGAAGCCCATCAGGATGAAGGGCCGCTTGACGATGTCGGCGGCGATCTCGGCCAGGTCCAGCCCCTGGTCCAGCCAGCCATAGGCCAGCAGGTGCAGCGACGCGTAGAAGAAGCTGAACACGCCCAGCATGCGGCGAAAGCGCGCCAGCGCCGCCAGGCTGGTCAGCTCGCGCAGCGGCGTGATGGCCAGCGTCAGCCACAGCAGCCTCAGCGTCCATTCGCCCAGCTCGCGGATCAGCTTCTCGGCCGGGTTGGCGCCCAGCTGATCCGTCGCCGCGCCCCACACCAGCCCGGCCAGCGGCAGCAGGCACAGCAGGAACAGCGTGGGCTTGGCGAGAGGATTCAGCAGCGCGCGGCTCAGGCGGGCGCGCATCAGTAGTTTTTCTTCAGGTCCATGCCTGCATACAGCTGGCCGACCTGGGCCTCGTAGCCGTTGAACATCAGCGTGGCGCGCTTCTTGGCGAACAGCCCGTCCTCGCCGATGCGGCGCTCGGTCGCCTGGCTCCAGCGCGGGTGGGCCACGCCGGGATTCACGTTGGAATAGAAGCCGTACTCCTGCGGCGCGCTCTGCTCCCAGCTCGACACCGGCTGCTTCTCGACGAAGCGGATCTTCACCAGGCTCTTGGCCGACTTGAAGCCGTATTTCCACGGCAGCACGATGCGCAGCGGCGCGCCGTTCTGGTTGGGCAGCACCTCGCCGTACATGCCGAAGGTCAGCAGCGCCAGCGGGTGCATGGCCTCGTCCATGCGCAGGCCCTCCACGTAGGGCCAGTCCAGCACGCCCGAGCGTAGGCCCGGCATCTGGCTGCGGTCGGCCAGCGTCGTGAACTCGACGAACTTGGCCTTGCCCGTGGGCTCCGCGCGCTTGATCAGCTCCGACAGCGAGTAGCCCACCCAGGGGATGACCATGCTCCAGCCCTCCACGCAGCGCAGCCGGTAGATGCGCTCTTCCATGGGCGCGAGCTTGAGCAGCGCCTCCAGGTCGAAGCGGCCGGGCTTGGCGCATTCGCCCTCCACCACCACCGACCAGGGGCGGGGCTTCAGCATGTGGGCGCGCTCGGCGGGGTCGGACTTGTCAGTGCCGAACTCGTAGAAGTTGTTGTACGAGGTAGCGTCGGCATAGCTGGTGGGCTTGTCCAGCACCATGGCACCGGCCACGGCCGAGCGGTTGCCCGGCAGCTTGGGCAGCTTGCCGCCGCCGGAGGGCTGGGCCAGCGCCAGCGGCGACGCCACGGCCAGCCCCAGGCCGGCCATCAGCTCGCGGCGGTTCAGGTAGGCCGAGCGGGGCGTGATCTCGCTGGGCAGGGGTTCGTGGGAGGCGGGGGTCTTGATCAGCATGGGGCTCTCGGCAGGTGATGGGCGTGCGTCGCGCAGCCAGGGGCGCAACTTACACCGCCGCCGTGCGGCCTGCTGGGCGTCATGCGTAAACCCCACGGCGGTGGTTCTTGACGCGGCCGGCCGGCCTGCCGAGCATGTCGCCATGCCTGCCACCCTGTCGGCTCCTGCTGCCGCGCCCTGGCGTGACGCCAAGCGCTACGCCTGGCTGCTGTCCGGCCTCTTTCCGGGGCTGGCCTGGCTCAACCTGGCGCAGGCCGAGCGCAGCGGGCAGGCCGGCTGGCTGTGGCTGATGCCGGCGGTGATGTACACCCTGATCCCCCTGCTGGACTGGTGGCTGGGTGAAGACCGCAGCAACCCGCCCGAGGCCCGGGTGCCCGCACTGGAGGCCGACCGCTGGTACCTCGGCGTGCTGCTGCTGTTCGTGCCGCTGCAGTTCGGGCTCACGCTGCACGGTGCCTGGCTGGCCCTGCATGGTGGCTTGTCATGGCTGGGCCTGGCCGGGCTGGTGCTCACCGTTGGCGGCATCAACGGCGTGGCTATCAACACTGCCCACGAACTGGGCCACAAGCACGCCGCCTGGGAGCGCTGGCTGTCGCGCCTCGTGCTGGCGCCGGTGGCCTATGGCCATTTCTTCGTCGAACACAACCGCGGTCACCACCGTCGCGTGGCCACGCCCGAAGACCCGGCTAGCGCGCGGCTGGGTGAGAGCTTCTGGGCCTTCCTGCCGCGCACTGTGTGGGGCAGCCTGCGCTCGGCCTGGGCGCTGGAGAGAGACCGTCTGGCGGGCCACGGCCTGGGCCCCTGGCACTGGCGCAACCAATGCCTGCAGGCCTGGGCCATGACTGTCGCGCTCTACGTCGGCCTGGTGGCCTGGCTGGGCTGGGCGGTGCTGCCCTTCCTCATCGTGCAGGCTGCCTACGGCGCGCAGTTGCTGGAGGTGGTGAACTACATCGAGCACTACGGGCTGCTGCGCCAGCGCGCGCCTGACGGCCGCTACGAGCGCTGCGGGCCCGAGCACTCCTGGAACAGCAACCACCGCATGTCCAACCTGTTCCTGTACCACCTGCAGCGCCACAGCGACCACCACGCCCACCCGGCACGGCGCTACCAGGCGCTGCGCCATTTCGAGCAGGCGCCGCAACTGCCCAGCGGCTATGCGGGCCTGCTGTTGCTGGCCTACGTGCCGCCGCTGTGGTTCCGCGTGATGGACCAGCGGGTGCGGGCGCATTACGGTGGGGATTTGAAGCGGGCAAACGTACAGCCGGGGGCGAGCGCGCGGCTGCTGCGGCGCTGGGGCGGGGCGCCCGCGCAGCGCTATTGACCTGCGTCATGGTCAAGGGTTAACCCTTGGTTCAACATGTGTCTGTCGCTTGAAACGGCCTCCACCCGAGGCTACCGCGGCGGATTTCAGGAGAACCCTCATGTCCACCTACGTCGAAGTGCTGGTACCCGCGCAGCCCTTCACCCCGCGCCTGGCCGCCTGGCTTGGCGATGCCATCGACCAGATGCGCGCGCTGGGTCGAGCCCATGCCCTGCACGCCGAGCGCCGCCGGCTGGCGCGTGAGGTGATGGCTTTGCGCCAGCTGGCCCACGAACTGGAGTCGTCCATGCCGAGCATGGCGGCCGACTTGCGGCGAGCGGCTGACGGCGCGTTCTAGCGCTGCCGCCCACGCGCCTGGGAGGGGCGCCATCCGGCGCTTCGCGTGACGAAGTGCCGGCGTTCATGGCCCTGTGCCGTCGCCAGCCGCGCGGACAATCTGGAGGCTGACCGCTCCGTTAGGATTTGATCCAGGGAGCGAGAAGATGGCGAAGAGAAACAGCCGCAGGGCGGCGCGCGCGGCGAGCCGCCGCCATGAGACGGCAGCGATGCTGCTGGTGTTGGGTGTTGCGGTGCTTGCAGCGCCCTGGTTCGTCGAAGGGCCTCCATGGGCCGGCGCTGTGGTGGCGGTCCGGCCGTTCGGTTTCGTGATGCTGCTCGCCGGTGGCGTGCTGCTCGCGTTGGGCCGGCTGCTGGCCAAGGCGCCTGCGCGGGTGGCTGCATCGGTAGCGCAGGCGAGCGGCGTCGTTGCTGCGGCAGCCGACAAGCCGCAGGCTGGCGCGGCGTCTGCCAGCCGGCCGCATGCCTGGAGCGTGGCGGTGTTCGAGGTTATCGAATGGCGGCGCTTCGAGGCGGTCGTGGAGGCGCTTTTCGGGCAGGCCGGCTTCGAGACCCGGTCCCAGTCGCATGGCGCCGATGGCGGCGTGGACATCTGGCTCCACTCCAGGAGCGTGCCTGACCGGGCTGTCAGCGTCGTGCAGTGCAAGCACTGGCAGGGCAAGCGCGTGGGCGTCGACAAGATCCGCGAACTGCGCGGCGTCATGGCCGCCCACGGCGTGAAGCGCGGCCAGTTCGCCACCACCTCCACCTTCACGCCCGACGCCGTGGCGTTTGCGCGCGAGAACAGCATCAACCTGCTGGATGTGGAAGCACTGCTGGCTTTGATTGCACAACGCACGCCCGAACAGCAACAGGCCCTGCTGGACGTCGCCCTGGAGGGCGACTACTGGCGACCGACCTGCGTGAACTGCGGTATCAAGCTGGTCGAGCGAGCAGCGAAGGGCGGCAGCAGCCGCTTCTGGGGCTGCGCTGCATTCCCCAAGTGCCGGACGACGATGCCAATGCGGGCGTGATGAACGGACGCGTTTGTTGGACTGCGCATCGCCGTTCTGAGGCTTGCAGTGGCCGGTGCCGATGCCGCGGCCCGGGCGCTCAGCCCCGCTCGGTGTCGGTCAGCAGGCTCTTCAACTTCGTGGTGATGATGTCCACCGCGGGCCATTGGCGCCGTGCGGCAGGATCACGTTGGCGTTGCGCTCGGTCGGCTCGATGAACTGCTTGTGCATGGGGCGCACGGTGTCCAGGTACTGCTGCACCACCGACTCGGTGCTGCGGCCGCGCTCCGAGATGTCGCGCGCAGCCGCCGGATGAAGCGCACGTCCGAGGCCGTGTCCACGTAGATCTTCAGCGACATCATGTTGCGCAATCCACGATCAAGGGCGGGCCATAGAATCGGGTGCCAAGCCAGGAGGCTGCCATCATGCCCACCGCTGTCCAGTCGCCCGACGCTGCCGCGTTGCAGCGCATCGAAGCCGATGCCTTGCGGCTCAGCCCCGATGAGCGCGCGGAGCTGGCTGAGCGGCTCTGCGAGGGCAGTGAGGTGCCAGACCCTGCCTGGGAGGCCCAGATCAGGCGCCGCATGCAGGAGGTCGACAGCGGCGCCGTGCAGTGCCGCCCTTGGGATGAGGTCATGGCCGAACTGCGCGCCAAGCACGAGGGCTGAATGCCGGGGCGCAAGGCGCGATGCTGTCGCTGACCGTCCACCCTGTGGCGGGCCGTGAGCTGGACGAGGCATTGACTTGGTGCCGAGAGTGCTTCGGTCGAAGGATTTCGGACCGCCTGCTGCTGCAGTTCCCGCTCGCGCGGGGCCGCCCCGAGCTGGAAAGTCGGCCCTATTTGCTCGCCAACTCCAAACCACCGCCACGCGGTATGACAACGAGGCCATGCAGGCGCGCCACCGCTTGCGCGAAAGCCTCGTTGTCCCCGGTCCGGAAAGTGCCGCTGACGCGCAGCGCCCCCAGGGCCTGCGGATCACGAAGGGTGATCGACACCTTGCTGTAGCGATTCATGTCTGCGACGGCATCGTTCAGCGTGGTGTCGTCAAGGACGGCGAAGCCGCGCTGCCATGCGAGGAGTTGATCCAGCTGCGGGCGGTCCACGCGTGCTCGCTTCGGTGCTTGGCCCGATGAGCCGGCCAACCGGTTCACACTCAAACGCTCGCCCGGCGCCATGACGACGGGGGCGTTCAGCGTGCTCTGCACCGTCGCCGCCGCACGTTGAACGATCACCTGGCCTTCAATCAGCGTCACGCCGAAGGCATCGCTCGCCGACTGCGCAGGCGGCGTGGATCGAACCAGGAAGGCCGTTCCTGTCGCGACAACCTGAGCGTCAGCCACGACCACGACGAACGGCCGACCGGCCTCTTTGGCTACCTCGAACAGTGCTTCGCCGTACTTGACGGTCACGTTCCGCTGCGAGTCTGTCAGCCAGACACGCACCTCGGTCGACGTGTTCAGCGTCATGCGGCTGCCGTCAGTCAGGATGATCAATCGCTGTTCACCGACACCGGTGCTGTACGTCTGACCCGGCCAGAGGATCAGGGTGGCAATCACCACGATGCTCAAGACCGCAACCGCCAGTGCCATTCGTCCAGTGTTGCCCCAAGAACTCGCACGGCGTCGTGGCCCGCCGATGGCTGCCTGGACCTGCGCTCGCGTCAGGCCGGCGGCCTCCAGCCATGTGTCCGTGCAACGCTCAAAGGCCTGGCGGTGCGCTTCCGACTGGGCTTGCCACGCGAGACATTCGCGCTCCATGTCCCGCGAGCGGTCCGGACCATGCAGTCGGGCCACCCACACGGCGGCCTCAGCGAGGATCTCGCGCGGCACGCGCTGCCCATCCCTTGCCCCCGGTGTGCCGGAGGCGTCCAACGGTTGCACGGCTACCAGCCTTCCATCCAATCGGTCAGCCGTAGTGTCGCTTTGGCAAGGTGCTGATGCACGGTGGCGACGCTGATGCCAAACAGCTCAGCGACTTGGGTAGGAGACAGGCCGTCGATCCGGCTCGCCATGAAGACCTCACGGGTGCGATGGCTCAGGCGGCCCACACCCAGCGCAAACCGGGCCATCCGCTCCCTGGCCAGCACGATGGACTCTGTGGAGGGGGTGGTGTCCAACAGCACCACCTCTTCCAGCACGACGTGCTCGCCCCGGCCGACGCCCATGCGGTGCGCGTCGATGGACAGGTTCAGTGCCGTCCGCATCAGGAAGGCCTCCGGCTGCTCGACGGTCTGACGCTCATCCTCGTAGCGGACCAGACGCAGCCACGCCTCCTGCACCAGATCCTCCGCCTCGTGTTCGGTCTGCCCGCGGCGTCGCAACGCGCTACGCACTCGCGCGAAGACATCCGGCCAGTTCTTCACGAGCCAGGCCGACATGGCAGTCAGGCCGCTCGCGCCAAGACGCGGGGCGCAGCCACTAGGCCATACGGTGCAGGCTTGGCGCGGCCCCAGTAGTCGGTCATTAAGTCCCTCTCCGCGCGCTGGAACGCCTGCGCGATGAAGTCGGCCGCCTCAGCTTCGTCAGCAAACGGACCGTGCTTCCTCACAGCACGGGACATGCGTTCCTGCAGGTGCTGCGCGGCGGTGTCAGTCCTGCGGATGGCCTGTTGCATGCGTGAGCTGGCAGCGGACGAGGCACGCTCAGCCGCGGCGTGCTCGCAGACCTTGATGCCCAAGCCTCTCACGGCGGCGATAAGGCCGTCGTCGGCAGCCAGCGCTGTGACCCGCTCCAGCCCGCGGTTGTGAAGGTCTGCTGCGATCCGCTGCGCCATCGCTGGACCTTCGTCGCACCATGCGCCGAGCACATCGAACTGGCCATCTGTGAAGAGGCCGAGCGCCCAGTGCCACTCTGCGGTGGTGAGCACCCCGTCGATCCGCATCGGAAGCTGGAGCTTGCCGAACTGCACAACGGTGTAGCGGCAGCAGAGAGTGCTGCCAAACCAGTCGGTGGAATCCCAGAAGAAGTAGGTCATCGGTCACTCCTTTCGGGTCCATGCGAGGTCCAAACTGGAGCCGCTTTGGGCGTAGGCCTGGACAGCACACAACAGCTACGAAAGTCGTAGTAGTCGCATTCTACAAAAGCTACGACTCTCGTAGCAATATGTCTGCGACGAATGACGGCTCATCAGATGTCTGGCGCAAGCGCCTCAAGGAGGCGAGGCTCGCGCTTGGGATGAGCCAGAAGCAGTTGGGTATCGAAGCTGGGTTGGACGAGTTCGTGGCGTCAACCAGGATCAACCGTTACGAGCAAGGCGTGCACGCGCCAGACTTTCAGATTGCGATGCGGCTCGCCGAGGTCCTTGAGGTTCCCGTTGCCTTTCTGTACTGCGATGCAGACGATATGGCGCAGATGATCCTGGCATTCCATCGGGCGTCTAAGTCGGGACGCCGGCAGGCGCTTGCCGCGTTGCAGCAGTCCCCGCTCGCGCGGGGCCGCCAAGCTTCAGCTTGAAGGTCGATCAGCGGCACCATATGAGCAAGTATTGCTCCGGAGTTTGGAGACGCACAGGGTGCCGCTTACCTGAAATCCCGACTCTCCGTCGGCAACCTCCCCAGCCACGGATTCAGGTTCTCGAACCCTTGCGCCAGCAGGTGCCGCACGTCGCCATCGCCGCGCTGCCACACGCCTTCCACCGCTAGCAGGCGAGCGCCGAGGATGGTGCCGCGGTGTTCCTCGTAGACCTTGGGCCAGACGATGACCTGCACGTTGCCGGTCTCGTCTTCCAGCGTGACGAACAGCGTGCCCTTGGCGGTCTGCGGTTTCTGCCGGCCGGTGACGATGCCGCAGGCCTTGGCGCGGCGGCCGCTCTTGACGGCGTCGAGCTGGCGGGCCGTCAGGCAGCCGGCCCGCGCCAGCCGCGGGCGCAGCAGGGCCAGCGGGTGGCGGCGCAGCGTCAGGCCGGTCGCGGCGTAGTCCCACAGCACCTCCTCGCCTTCGGCGGCGGCGGGCAGCTCCAGCTCGTCCTCGGGCAGCAGGCTGCCTTGCAGCAGCGCCGGCATCGCATGCAGTGCCGAGGCCTGCCAGACCTGCTGGCGGCGGTGGCCGGCGAGTGAGGTGAGCGCGTCGGCGGCGGCCAGTTGCTGCATGTCGCGCTGCGTGAGGCGGGCGCGGTGGGCCAGGTCTTGCGGATGGGCGAACTCCCCGTCGCGAGCGCGCGCCTGCGCTATGCGCCCGGCCGCGTCGTCGCCCAGCCCGCTGACCAGGCGCAGGCCCAGGCGCACGGCGGGCTGTTCGTGCCCCTGGTCGCCGGCTGTGCCGTCGCTCGCCCCCCGAGGGGGCTGGCGGTGGCCCTTGCGCAGTTCCAGCGTGCTGTCGCGATCACTGTGGTTCACGTCGATGGCGCGCACGTCCACGTCGTGCCGCCGCGCGTCCTGCACCAACTGGCTGGGCGTGTAGAAGCCCAGTGGCTGCGAGTTCAGCAGCGCGCACAGGAAGGCCGCGGGCTCGTGGCACTTCAGCCAGGAGCTGACGTAGGTCAGCAGCGCGAAGCTGGCGGCGTGGCTCTCCGGGAAGCCGTAGCTGGAGAAGCCTTTGATCTGGTCGAAGATGCGTTTGGCGAAGTCGTCGGTGTAGCCGCGCTCCCTCATGCCGTTGACCACTTTGTCGTAGTACTTCTCCAGCACGCCGGGGCGTTTCCAGGCGGCCATCGCGCGGCGCAGCTGATCGGCCTCGCCGGCGCTGAAGCCGGCCGCGATCATGGCGACCTGCATGACCTGCTCCTGGAAGATGGGCACGCCGCGGGTGCGCCAGAGGGCTTCCTTCAGGGCATCGCTGGGGTACTCGACCTGGTCTTCCGGCAGGGCCCGGTTCTTCAGGTAGGGATGCACCATGCCGCCTTCGATGGGGCCGGGCCGCACGATGGCGACTTCGACCACCAGGTCGTAGTAGGTGCGGGGCCGCAGCCGCGGCAGCATGGACATCTGCGCGCGGCTTTCGATCTGGAACACGCCGACGGTGTCGGCCTTGCAGATCATGTCGTAGGTGGCGGTGTCGTTGTCGGGAATGGTCAGGTCGATGGACGTGCCGCGCAGCGCGTTGACGAGATCGAAGCACTTCCTGATCGCCGTGAGCATGCCCAGCGCCAGCACGTCGACCTTCATCAGCTTCAGTTCGTCGATGTCGTCCTTGTCCCACTCGATGACGCTGCGGTCCTTCATCGTCGCGTTCTCGATGGGCACGAGGCGCTCCAGCGGCCCCTGTGTCAGTACGAAGCCGCCGACGTGCTGGCTCAGGTGGCGCGGCAGGCCGTTGAGCTGGCGGCCCAGTGTGATGAGCTGCTGCAGGCGCGGGTCGTTCTCGGCCATGTCCAGCTTCTGCAGCAGCGTGGCGCGGTGCTCCTCGGGCAGCACCTGGGTGGACCAGCCGCTGTGGTCGTTGCTCATCACCTCCAGCTGTTCTTCACTGAATCCCAGCGCCTTGCCCACGTCGCGGATGGCGCTCTTGGGCCGATAGCAGATGACGACGGCGGTCAGTGCGGCGCGGTCGCGGCCGTATTTCTCGTAGAGATGCTGGATGACCTCTTCGCGGCGCTCATGCTCGAAATCGACGTCGATGTCCGGCGGCTCGTTGCGCTCGCGGCTGATGAAGCGTTCGAACAGCAGCGTGCTGCGGTCGGGGTCCACCGACGTGACGTGCAGGCAGTAGCAGACGATGCTGTTGGCGGCGGAGCCACGCCCCTGGCAGAGGATGCCCTTGTCCCGCGCGAATTGCACGGTGTCGGCGACGGTCAGGAAGTAGTGTTCGTAGCCGAGGTCTTCGATCAGTTCGAGTTCGTGCTCGATGCGGTGCTTCCATTTGTCGGGTGTGCCGCCCACGCCGTGCTCGTTCCAGGGCCACCGCTTCTCGGCGCCGGCGTAGGTCAGGTTGCGCAGGTGCTGTCGTGGTGACACGCCCTCAGGCACGACCTCGCTCGGGTACTGGTAGCTGATCTCGTTGAGCGTGAACGTGCAGCGCGCCGCCACCTGCAAGGTTTCCCGGATCAGCGCCTCGGGGTAGATGCGCGAGAGACGGTATTCGCTGCGCAGATGCCGCTCGGCGTTGGGCTGCAGGTCGAAGCCGCAGTCGGCCACCGTGCGGCCCAGCCGCGTGGCGGTCATCACGTCCTGCAGCGCCTTGCGCGAGCGCACGTGGAAGTGCACGTCGCCGGCGGCGACCAGCGGCAGCGCCGTTGCTTCCGACACCGCCTGCAGCCGCTGCAGCCACCGTGCGTCGCTGGCCTCGCGCAGCAGTTCGACGGCGAGCCAGGCGCGGCCGGTGAAGTGCTGCAGCAGCCAGTGCGCGGGCGGCAGCAGCTCGGCGTCGGTCGCGTCCCGCGGCAGGACCAGCAGCGCCAGGCAGTCGGTCAGCTTCTCGGGCGCGATGCGGTGCCAGTGCAGTGTGTACTCGCCCTTCACCGGGCTGGCGCGGCGCAGCTGCGTGATGAACTGGCTGAGGTTGCCGTAGCCGTTGAGGTTCTGCGCGATCAGCACGAGCTTGAAGCGCGGTGTGCCGGCGTCGTCGCGCACGAGGAACTCGCTGCCGATCAGCAGCTTCAGCGTCACGGGAGTACTGCCTTCCTGGGCGGCGGCCTCGCACAGCTCGCGCAACTGCTTGTGCGCACGCACCACGCCGGCCAGCGAGCATTCGTCGGTGAGGGCCAGCGCCTCGTAGCCCATCTCGCAGGCGCGCTCCACCAGCTCGGCGGGCTCCGAGGCGCCGCGCAGGAAGCTGAAGGCCGAGAGGCAGTGCAGCTCGGCGTAGCGCGGCACGGCCGGGCCGCTGCCGCCGGTACGGCGAGGCCCGTCGGC
>DASWWC010000219.1:0-36385 GCA_036401055.1 Roseateles sp. | reverse complement strand
GATTCAAATCTAATTTCCGTGAGCGTTTAAAGTCCGAAGGACTGTTATCAGTCACCTGACAACATCACTTCGCCTCAAACGCCCACGCTTATCGGCTGCTAATTCTTAAAGAACATCGCAAACTTCAGAGTCTTAACTCTTTGTTTTGCGTCGCTGACATCGTTTTGTTGTCAGCAGCAAAGAAGCGAGATTCTAATCTGCTTTTTTGCTTGTCGTCAAGTATTTTTGAAAATTTCTTTTCTCAACACTTGTCGACTTGCCTTCCCTGTCGCCTCAAACAACTCGCTTTCGCAATTTGTTGTCAGCAGCAAAGAGATGGGATTGTGACCTGCTTTCGCATCCGTCGTCAAGCACTTTTGAAAAATTATTTTCGAAGCACTCGGCGACTCTCTCAAGCCCACCCGAACCTTTCGGCTCGCTTCGCCAACTCAGTCCTGCGTCTTTCAACTCAGTGCTGTGATCAGCGAAGCCCACGACTGTAGCACAAGAGTTTTGAGACGGGCAAGAGATTCTGCAAATTCATTTTGCTTGCACGCCTGCGACGCCCTGAAGCGTCAGCGGCGTAAAGGCGGCGCTCAATGAATTGCGGCGGGCCCCACCCTGACGGCAGCCAGCTCCCGCTCGGCTGTGGCTTGCGGATCCTCGCTATCTAGCAACTTGGGCAGTGCCCCAGCCAGACGCTGGGCGTCGGCGCGCAGCACGCGTTGCTTCACAGCGGGGATCTGCGATGGGTGCATGGAAAAGCTGCGCAGCCCCATGGCCAGCAGCAGTTCGGTGAAGTCAGGGTCGCCCGCCATCTCGCCGCAGACGCTCACGCCCTTGCCCGCCGCCCGCGCCTGCGCAATGGACTGGCTGATGAGCTGCAGCACCGCAGGGTGCCACGGGTCATACAGATGTGCGACCGCCTCGTCGGCGCGGTCAATGGCCAGGGTGTACTGGATGAGGTCGTTGGTCCCGATAGAGACGAAGTCCACATGCCGCAGCAGCAGCGGCAGCATGACTGCGGCGGCCGGGATCTCGATCATGACGCCCAGTTCCACGCGCGTGTAGGCGTGGCCGGCGTCGGTGAGCTGCTGCTGCACCTTCTTGATGGTCTCCAGGATCTGCCGGACCTCGCTGAGATGGGCCACCATGGGAATCAACAGCCTGACCTTGCCGTAGGCGCTCGCTCTATATATGGCGCGCAGCTGCTGCCGGAACATACTGGGCTCGGCCAGGCTCCAGCGGATGGCCCGCAGCCCCATGGCCGGGTTCAGCACATGTTCATGGCGCAGCTCGTTCACCGTCAGTCGGTCCAGAGGCTTATCGGCGCCGACGTCGACGGTGCGTATCGTCACCGGCATGCCCCTCATCGCCTCGACGGCCGCCTTGTAGGCCGCGAACTGTTCGTCCTCGCTGGGCAGTTCGCCGTCACGATTCATGAACAGGAACTCGCTGCGGAACAGGCCCACGCCGGTGGCGCCGGCCACCACGGCGGCTTCGGCGTCCGCAGGCATCTCGATGTTGGCGTGCAGCTCGATATGTTCGCCATCCAGCGTGACGGCCGGCGTATGGCGCAGGCGAGCCAGCCGCGCGCGCTCCAGTTCGCTCTGGCGCTGGCGGAAGCGGTATTCCTCCAGCACGATGGGCGACGGGTTCACGATGACGGTGCCAGCATCGCCATCGATGATGACCCAGTCGTCCTGCATGATGAGCCGCGAGGCCTCCCGTGTGCCGACCACGGCCGGGATGTCCATGCTGCGGGCGACGATAGCCGTATGCGAGGTCTTGCCACCGATGTCGGTGATGAAGCCGCGGAACACGCTGCGCTTGAACTGGATCATGTCCGCCGGCGCGATGTCGGCGGCCACCAGCAGCAGCGGATCCTCGCCGGCGAAGTCACGGGGCGTGGCGGGCGTGGGCGCGTCACCCTGCTCCTGGGCCAGCGCTCCCAGCACGCGCTCCACCACCTGCTCCAGGTCGGCCTTGCGCTCCCGCAGGTAATCGTCCTCCATCTCGTCGAAGGCGCGCGCAAGCACCTCGAGCTGCGCGGATAAGGCCCATTCGGCGTTGTAGTGCCGGTCGACGATCCATTGGCTGGCCTCGCCGGTGAAGGCCTCGTCGTGCAGCAGCATCAGGTGCACGTCCAGCAGCGCGGCCAGCTCGTGCGGCGCGTCGTCGGGCAACTCGTTCTTCAGCGTCTCCAGCTCCTGCACGACAGCATCCCGCCCGCGCAGCAGCCGGGCGATCTCAGCCTGGATCTGGTCCGGCGCCACGAAATAGTGGGCCACGTCGACACGGCTGGACGCCACCAGCACCGCGCGGCCGATGGCCACGCCGCGTGAGACCGCAATGCCGAACACCTGAAAACTCATCGACACCCTTTCACAGACCGAGCGGCCAATGTAGCGCGAGCCGCCCGCCCGGCGCGTCATG
The DNA here is from genome assembly GCA_036401055.1 of Roseateles sp. Classification (GTDB taxonomy): domain Bacteria; phylum Pseudomonadota; class Gammaproteobacteria; order Burkholderiales; family Burkholderiaceae_C; genus Pelomonas. The sequence goes on along the minus strand of DASWWC010000219.1, from coordinate 33,970 downwards.
GTTTTTTCATAGGGCCTTCACCTCGGCGTCAAACCCGACGCCCAGCATGACGGCCATGAATCGCAACACGATCGTCACACATGCGCTGGCGCATGCCCCCGCCCTACCGCAGACCGCGCGGCGCGCGTCGCCCGCCTCGCAGCTCAGTGTCGACTGGGCTCGCAGCGAGGCCGAGGTGCGCGAGGCCCAGGCGCTGCGCTACCAGGTGTTCGCCGTCGAAATGGGTGCCCGGCTCGCGCCGCCCAAGGGCACGCCGGCCGGCCTGGACGTCGACCTGTTCGACGCCTATTGCGAACATCTGCTCGTGCGCACCGGCGGCGAGGACGGCGAGCCCGGCCCGGTCGTCGGCACCTACCGCGTGCTGACGCCGGCGGCGGCCAAGCGGGCCGGTGGGCTGTACAGCGATACCGAGTTCGACCTGACCCGGCTGCGTTCGCTGCGCCCGCGCGTGGCGGAGATCGGCCGCTCCTGCGTGCATGCCGAACACCGCAGCGGCGGCGCCATCATTGCGCTGTGGGGCGCGCTGGCCGAGTTCATGAACCGCAACGGGCTGGATACCGTCATCGGCTGCGCCAGCGTCAGCATGCGCGACGGTGGCCATTTCGCAGCCAGCCTGTGGAAGCAGATCGCCGCCCAGCACCTGGCACCCATCGACTGCCAGGTGCGCCCGCGCCTGCCGCTGCCCATCGCGCATCTGCGCCAGGAACTGGTGGTGGAGCCGCCGGCGCTGATCCGCGGCTACCTGCGCTGCGGCGCCAAGCTGATGGGCGAGCCGGCCTGGGACCCTGACTTCAATACCGCCGACCTGCCGCTGCTGCTGCGCACGGCGGACCTGCCGGCGCGCTTTCGCCGCATCACCGGCTGAACCCCGGCCTATTGGCCTTCGCCGAACTTGTCGTTGACGAGGGCGGTGATCTGGTCCTGGGCGGCCTGCTCGTCCTCGCCGTCAGTCTCCAACTCGACCGCGGCGCCCATGCCGGCGGCCAGCATCATCACGCCCATGATGCTCTTGGCATTCACGCGCCGGCCGTTGCGGCTCATGTGCACCTCGCACTTGAAGCTGCCGGCCAGCTTGGTCAGCTTGGCGGACGCGCGTGCATGAAGACCCAGCTTGTTGCTGATGGTGAGGGTGGACTTGATCATTCGTCGGGAGGCAAAGGGGGCGTGGCGACGATGCCGCTGACCGCGCCCTGCACGGCGCGCCGGGCCAGCTCGGTCAAAGGCTTCTGGCTGGCGTAGCAGAGCGTGCGCCACAGCATGGGCACACTGACACCGGTGAGCACCTGCACCTGCTCACCGGCCAGGCGTTGGGCGCCGTTGCTGGGCGTGGCGCCGAACACGTCGGTCAGCACCAGCCAGTCGGCAGCGCCAGCCCCGGCCATCAGCGCGCGCGCCGCCGTCTCGACGTCGTCGGCGCACATGCCGGGTTCGACGTCCAGCACGGCCAACGTGGGCGCGCAGTCGGGGAAGGTGTGTTCGGCCACCTGCCGCAGCGCGGAGGCCAGCGGCGCGTGGGCAATCACAAGCAGATGGGGCATGGCCGGCATGTTAGCGGGCCGCCTCGATGCGCAGCCCGGCGACAAAGATCTCCCACGCGGCAGCGTCGTCGGCCTGGGCCGTCATCAGCGCCTGGTACACGCGGCCGCCGTAGGCGAAGACCGCGAGGCGGGTAACGCCGGCGGCCCCGGCGAAGCGGTGCTGGGCCGCCTCGGGCAGCGGCGTCATGCCGGCCACCTGCAGCGGCGCCGCAGCCGGCAGCGGCTGGCCCAGCTTGGCGGCCAGTGCCTGGGCCATGGCCTTCAGCGCCGCGCCGGCCTGCGAGGCGTCGGGTGCATCGGCCCAGGACAACGCGAAGCCCCGCCCACCCGCCTCGCACTGGGCCAGGCCCATGCCCTGGCGCTGCTCCAGGTCGGGCTTGCAGGGAAATGAAGCCACGGCGCCGGAGCCGACCGGCCGCGTCTCACGCCAGTTCAGCGCCGGCTGACAGGCCGTCAACAGCGCCAGCAAGGCGGGCATTAGGGCAAATCCGGCGAGAGGGCTGAGGCGCATGGCCGAATTATCGGCAGCCGCACCGCCACAATTCCGCAATGCAAGAGTTGTCCCCTTCCCAAGCCCCCCAGGCGCTGGCAGGCGTGCGCGTGCTGGACCTGTCCCGCGTGCTGGCCGGCCCCTGGTGCACACAGACGCTGGCCGACCTCGGCGCCGACGTCATCAAGATTGAACGCCCCGGCAGCGGCGACGACACCCGCGCCTGGGGGCCGCCCTATCTGAAGGACGCCGACGGCCGGGACACCTCCGAGGCGGCCTACTTCCTGGGCGCCAACCGCAACAAGCGCTCACTGGCGGTGGACCTGTCCCGGCCCGAGGGTCAGGCCATCGTGCGCAAGCTGGCCGGCCAGGTGGACGTGCTGGTCGAAAACTTCAAGGTCGGTGACCTGGCCCGCTACGGGCTGGACGCGCAGAGCCTGCTGGCCGAACACCCCGGCCTGGTGATCTGCTCTATCACCGGCTTCGGCCAGACCGGCCCCTATGCCGACCGCGCGGGCTACGACTACGCCGTGCAGGGCATGGGGGGGCTGATGAGCGTGACCGGAGAACGCGACGACCTGCCCGGCGGCGGCCCGCAGAAGGTGGGCGTGGCGGTGGCCGACCTGTTCACCGGCATGTACGCCACCGTCGCCATCCTGGCCGCGCTGCGCCACCGCGACGCGACCGGCCAGGGCCAGATCATCGACATGGCGCTGTTCGACACCCAGCTGGCCATGCTGGCCAACCTGGGCAGCAACTACCTGTGCAGCGGCAAGGCGCCGGGCCGCATGGGCAACGCGCACCAGAACATCGTGCCCTACCAGGTGTTCGAGACGCTCGACGGCCACCTGATCCTGGCCGTGGGCAACGACCGCCAGTTCGCCAAGTTCTGCGACATCGCCGGCCGGCCGGAGTGGGCCGCCGACCCGCGCTTTGCGACCAACTCCGAGCGGGTGCGCAACCGCGCCGTTCTCGTGCCCCTGCTGGAGGACGCCATACGCCAGCGCCCGCGCGCCGACTGGCTGGCGGCGCTGGAGGCGGCCAAGGTGCCCTGCGGTTCCATCAACTCAATTGGTGAGGCGCTGGCGGACCCGCAGGCGCAAGCTCGCGGGGCCGTGATCGATCTGCCCCACCCATTGACCCCCGATCTGCGCCTCATCGCCAGCCCGATGAAGCTGTCTGCCACCCCCGTGCAGTACCGGCACGCGCCACCGCTGCTCGGCCAGCACAGCGATGATTTGCTGCGTGAAGCCGGCTGTAGCGTGGAAGAAATCACGAATTGGCGCGCAGCAGGCGTGATCGGGTGAGTGCAAACCCACCCCTGAACCAAGGGTTTCCCCCCGCCCAGGGGATGGAGCCCCCGACTTGCTGCACTGAGCATGCGCCTTCATAGACCGCGGCCACCCAAGCACTAGAACCACTGCCGCGGTTTCTCTCAATTCGGGGCCATGTCCACACCGCCGTCATCCGCGCCAGTCAGCGCCGCCAACGATGTCACGCCAGAACCCACGCCGGTGCAGTGGGCGGACATCGTCCAGCAGTTGGGCGCCGAGATCGCGGGCCCGCTGAGTGCCGCGCTGGAGCAGATCCAGAACCTGGCCACCACCGGCCAGATCGACCGCCGCGGCCTGCGCCTGCTGCGCCGCAGCGTGGACGACGCCCGCACCGCCGGCATGCTGGGCCAGCAGCTGGCCCGGCTGGCATCCGGCCGGCTGCGCCTGAACCGCGAGCGCCAGCACCTCGCGCAGATGCTGCGCAGCGTGCTGGCCCAGCGCAGCCGTGAGACGCAGGCGCGCGGCGTGCAGGTGCGCCAGTCGCTGAAGCCGGTGGAAATCTGGGCCGACGGCGCGCTGCTGTTCGCGCTGCTGAACGCACTGATGGACTGGGCACTGGCCAACACGCATTCGTCGGTGGACCTGCGGCTGGACCTGACGCCCTGGCCGGTCAAGGCACGCTTGAGCTGCCGATTCGCGCACCGCTCGCTGGACCTGCTGGCCGAAGACGACGAGCCGCCGTCCTCGTCGGCCGGACTCGACTCGCTGGCCTGGCGGCTGCTGGAGCAGACCGCCATCACGCTTGGCGTGCTGCCGCTGCGCGAGCAGGAGGCCGGCATCACGCTGCTGACGCTGGAGTTCAACCAGCTAGCCCCCGACGACGCGCCGCCGCCGCCCGACAGCACCCACGCCCGGCTCGAAGCCGAGGCCGAGCGCATGGGCGGCAATTCGCGCCCGCTGGCGGGCTGCCAGCTGCTGATCCTGTCGGCCAACCGTGACCTGCGCAGCGACGCTCAGGCTGCGGTGCGCCAGATGGGCATGCTGGTGGACGTGGTGGGCAGCGTGGCCGAGGCCGAGCAGTTCTGCCGCGAGGGCCTCCCCCACGCGATGCTGTTCGATGCCGCGCTGACGGACGACGCGCTGCTGCAGCTGGTCGCCAGCGTCTCGCGCGAGGCGCCGGATGTGGCCTTCGTCGAGATGTTCGACGGCGAGCACCGCACCCAGCTCTCCACCGCCACCCGCGACGGCGTGGCCCGCATCTCGCGCCGCAACCTGCCGGACGCGCTGCCCTCGCTGCTGATGTTCGAGCTGTCGCGTCGGAATTAGCCGCCTTTCTAGAATGCGGTCATGCTGAATCGCCGCACCCTCGCCCTGTTCGCCCTGAGCACCGCCCTGCTGGCGGGCTGCGCCAAGGAGACGGCGCCCGCCGTCGACTATGTGCTGCTGGACGGCCAGAAGGCCAGTTCCCAGCAATGGGCCGGCAAGGTCATGCTGGTGAACTTCTGGGCCACCAGTTGCGCGACCTGCGTGAAGGAGATGCCGCAGATCGTCGCCACGCATGGCAAGTTCAAGGATCGCGGCTTCGACACGCTGGCCGTGGCCATGAGCTACGACCCACCGGCCTTTGTCGCCAAGTTCGCCGAGACGCGCAAGCTGCCGTTCGGTGTGGCCATCGACAACACTGGCAGCGTGGCCAATGCCTTCGGTCCGGTGCAGATGACGCCCACGACGCTGCTGATCAACAAGCGCGGCGAGATCGTCAAGCGCTACGTCGGCGAGCCCGACTTCGCTGCGCTGCACGGCCTCATCGAGAAGCTGCTGGCCGAGGCCTGAGCCCTTCAGCCGCCGTTATGGGAGCCGCACAAGCTCTCATGCCCGCAACGCCGGCCACGGGATGACACTGCGGCGATGACCACCAAGACCCTCGCCGCCCTGGCCGTCACCTTGCTGCTGGCGGCCTGCGCCCACCAGCCACCGGCGCCACCCAAGATCGAGCCCAGCGCGGCGCAGTTGGACGCCGCCCGCCGCGTGGGACTGCCGGCCGCGGAACTGGGCAGCCTGCTGAACAAGCCGCTGTTCCAGATGCAGCCCGCCGAGGTGGGCCGCTTCCTGGCCTGGCAGCAGGTGGATCAACCCGACCTGCGCAAGCGCATCGCCGCGCTGGCGCGCAAGAACATCGGCCAGCCCTACGAGCTGTTCCTGCTGGGCGAGTTCCCCTACGAGACCTACGACACGCAGCCGCTGTTCAGCCTGGCCAAGAGCGACTGCGTGGTGTTCGCCGAGCACACCTACGCGATGGCGCTCTCCGCGTCATGGGAGGAGTTCTTCTGGGTGTTGCAGCGCATCCGCTACCGCGACGGCGTCATCGGCACCGCCACGCGCAACCACTACACCGAGGCGGACTGGAACGTCGCCAACAGCTGGCTGGTGACCGACGTGACCCGCACGCTGGGCGCGCCGACCCAGCCCTACCACCAGCGCATCGACCGCCAGGCTTTCTTGATGAAGCAGTTCAAGATCCAGCGCGACATCCCGGTGCAGCCGTTCGACGACGTCTATGTCGCCAAGCAGGACGTGGCCGCCATCGAGTCGCAGCTGCAGGACGGCGACTTCGTCAACGTGATCTCGGGGCGCAACGGCAACCACTACGCGTCGCACGTCGGGCTGATCGTGACCGGCGCGGACGGTTCGCGCCGGCTGCTGCACTCGGCCGAGCCGCAGGTGCGCGAGGAAACGCTGCAGGGCTTCATCGCCCGCATGGCGGAGCGCGATGCCCGCAACGCCGGGCAGAACAAGGTGACGCTGTCGGGCTTCAAGTTCCTGCGGCTGAACGACAACCCGCAGGCCCCGCCAATGGCGCCGCAGCCGCGTCCCGCGCGGCCGGCCGTCAGCCTTTAAGCCGTCGGGTTCAGCACCGGATTCAGCACGCCATGGGCCTGCTGGTCCGCGTGGTAGCTGCTTCGCACCATCGCGCCCACGGCCGCGTGCGTGAAGCCCAGCTCGTAGGCTTCCTTCTCGAACTGCTTGAAGGCGTCCGGCGTCACGTAGCGGCGCACCGGCAGGTGGTGGCCGGACGGCGCCAGGTACTGGCCGATGGTGATCATGTCGATGTTGTGCGCGCGCATGTCGCGCATGACTTGGCGGATCTCGTCGTCCGTCTCGCCCAGGCCCACCATGATGCCGCTCTTGGTCGGCACGCCCGGCACTTCTTCCTTGAAGCGCTTCAGCAGGTTCAGGCTGAACTGGTAGTCGGAACCCGGGCGCGCTTCCTTGTACAGGCGCGGCGCGGTTTCCAGGTTGTGGTTCATCACGTCCGGCGGCGCGGCCTTCAGGATGTTCAGCGCGCGGTCGGCGCGGCCGCGGAAGTCGGGCACCAGCACCTCGATCTGCGTCGTGGGCGACAGCTCGCGCGTCTTGGTGATGCACTCGGCGAAGTGGGCGGCGCCACCATCCTTCAGGTCGTCACGGTCCACGCTGGTGATGACGACGTACTTGAGCTTCAGCGCCGCGATGGTCTTGGCCAGGTTCAGCGGCTCGTCCACGTCCAGCGGGTCAGGCCGGCCGTGGCCCACGTCGCAGAACGGGCAGCGGCGCGTGCACTTGTCGCCCATGATCATGAACGTGGCCGTGCCCTTGCCGAAGCATTCGCCGATGTTGGGGCAGGACGCCTCCTCGCAGACCGTGTGCAGCTTGTGCTCGCGCAGGATCTGCTTGATCTCGTAGAAGCGCGTCGTCGGCGAGCCCGCCTTCACGCGGATCCAGTCAGGCTTCTTCAGCACCTCGGCCGGCACGATCTTGATCGGGATGCGCGAGGTCTTGGCCTCGGCTTTCTGCTTGACGCTGGGGTCGTAGGTCGTCGTCGAGTCGGTCATGGTCAGGGAGTCAACTGGGCCGAGAGACGCTCGGCGAGCCGGCCGGCCGCGGTCGGCCAGTCCGTGAAAACCCCGATTTTATCGAGGGATGTGGTTTCCAGCCCTTCGTATCCGCAAGGGTTGATGCGGCCGAAGGGTTCCAGGTCCATCGCAACGTTCAGCGCGAGGCCGTGGAAGCTGCAATGGCGGTTGATCTTGATGCCCAGCGCAGCGATCTTGGCCAGGCCCTTGAAGGCCTTGCCGGGTTCCGCCGGCCCGGCCGGCGCCGCATGGCCGCCCGGGTCGGCCGGGCGCACGTAGATGCCGGGCGCCCCGGCCACGCGCAGGCCGGTCACGCCGTAGCTGTCCAGCGTCTGGATCAGCGCCGTCTCCAGCCGGAACACGTACTCCTTCACGTAGATGCCCAGGCGACGCAGGTCCACCAGCGGGTAGGCGGTGACCTGGCCCGGCCCGTGGTAGGTCACCTGGCCGCCGCGCTCGGTCTGCACCACCGGGATATCGCCCGGCAGCAGCAGGTGCTCCGGCTTGCCGGCAATGCCCTGGGTGAACGTGGGCGGGTGCTCGCACAGCCACAGCTCGTCGGGCGTGTCGGCATCGCGCGCGGCCGTGAAGGCGCGCATGGCCTCCAGCGTGGGCAGGTAATCCACCCGCCCCAATGTCTTGACGATCATGCGGGCATCATAGGCAGGGCCTGTAAGCCTTCGCCCACCCGGGCCGACTCGCCGCGATGAAGACTGCACTGATCTCCGCCCTGCTGCTGGCCGCCTCGCTCACGCAGGCTGCCTCGCTGTCCGAGGCACTGACCGCCTACGACGCGGGCAGGCTGAAGGCCGCGGCCCGGGGCTTTGCCGAGTCGGCCAAGCGTGGCGAGGCGCTGGGACAGTTCAACCTGGCCATGATGCATCTGCGCCGCGAACTGCCCGGCGCCAGCGACGCCAAGGCCTGGCAGCTGCTGCAGCGCGCTGCGGCGCAGCAACTGGCCCATGCCGAGAACGCGCTGGGCGAGATGATCGAGCAGGGTCGGCACGGCAAGCCCGATCCCAGGGCAGCCTGCGACTGGTTCGAGCGCGCCGCCGAGCAAGGCCATGGCGACGGCGCGCTGGCGACCGCCACCTGCTTCTACCTGGGCCGCGGCCGGACGCAGGACATGGTCCAGGCCCACCACTGGTATCTGGAAGCCGCCAAGGCCGGCGACGTGGGTGCGCAGTACCTCGTCGCGTCGATGTTCGAAACCGGGTTGGGCGTGGAGGCCGACGCGCGGCTGGCACGCTACTGGTACGAGGCGGCTGCCCGCAACGGCGACGTCGCGGCGCGCGCCAAGATCAGGGCGATGGACGCCGCAGCCGCATCGAGCTGAGGCTCAGAGCACGACCTTGACCATGGGATGCGTGGTCAGCGTGCGGTAGATCTCGTCCAGCTGCTCGCGGCTGGTGGCCGTGATGGTGATCGTCAGGCCCAGGTAGTTGCCGCCCTTGCTGGGGCGGTGTTCGATGGTGGACGCATCGAAGCCGGGGTCGAACTGCAGCGCCACATGCGTGATGGCCTCGACGAAGCCCTCCACATGTGCGCCCATCACCTTGATGGGGAACTGCGACGGGTATTCGATCAGCGACTGTTCGGGCGGGATGTCCGGCGGCAGGTTCATGCGGCGTCTCCGGTCACTTGATCCACAGGCGGATGGAGTCGAACGCGCGGCCGAAGATGCCGGCGACCGGCACGGCCTCCTGCACGATCAGCGGCACCTCGGCCACCGGCGCGCCCGAGGTGGTCGTCACGCGCAGCGTGCCCACGCGCTGGCCCTTGTTCAGCGGCGCCACCAGCGGGTCGGTGCGCTCGACCTGGGTCTGCAGCTTGGCGGCATCGCCGCGCGGCACGGCGACAAAAACGGCATCCGGCGCGCCCAGCTTGGCCTCCTTGGCCTCGCCCTTCCAGACCGGCACGGCCGCGATGGCCTTGCCGGCGTCGAAGACCTTGACCGCGTCGAAGGCGGTGTAGCCCCAGTTCAGCAGCTTCTGGCTTTCGCTGGCGCGGGCTTCCTTGGAGCTGGTGCCCATGACGACGCTCAGCAGGCGGCGCTTGCCGTTGGGGAAGTCGCGGTTGGCGCTGGACACCAGGCAGTAACCGGCCGCCTCGGTGTAGCCGGTCTTCATGCCGTCCACCGACGGGTCGCGGCGCAGCAGCAGGTTGCGGTTGTCCTGGCGGATCTTGTTGAAGGTGTAGTCGCGCTGCGAGTAGTAAGCGTAGTACTCGGGGTAGTCCTTGATGATGTGCGACGCAATGACCGCGATGTCGCGCGCGCTGGCCTTGTGGCCCGGCTCGCTCATGCCGGTCACGTTCTTGAACTCGGTGTTCTTCAGGCCCCAGGCCTGCACCTGGCGGTTCATCAGCTGCACGAAGCCCTCGACCGTGCCGCCCACGCCCTCGGCCAGCGCCACGGCGGCGTCGTTGCCGCTCTGGATGATGAGGCCGCGCAGCAGCTCGTCGACCTTGGGCGTCATCGTCGTGTCGATGAACATCAGCGAGGGGTCGCCCTTGCGCTCGTCCCAGGCGCGTTTGGATACGGGCAGCGTCTGCTCCAGCGTCAGCTTCTTGTCGCGCAGCGCGCCGAACACGACGTAGGCCGTCATCAGCTTGGTCAGCGAGGCCGGGTCCTGCGGCGTGTCGGCGTCGCGTTCGGCCAGCGTCTTGTGCGTGGTCAGGTCGACCAGCACGTAGTTGCGCGCGGCGATCTCGGGCGGTTGCGGCGCCTGGGCCTGGGCGGTCAGCGCGAATGCAGTGAGGAAGGAAGCAAGCAGTCTTTTCATCGGATAGCTTCAGGCCCGCGCCGGATCGAAGGCGCGGATCACAAGAGACTTGAGCAGCGGCAGCTGCCCATGGAAGAAATGGCCCACGCCGGGGACGACGGTGACGGGCAGGCTATGCGGCCGTGCCCAGTCGAACACGGATGACAGCGGCACGACGTCGTCGACCTCGCCGTGGAGGACCACGGTGTCGGCCGGCACGGGGGCGGTGTCGAAGCGGCTGGTGGCGGGGCCGACCAGCACCAGCCGCTGTGCGGGCGGATCGATGCGTTGCGCGGCGCGCGACGCGACATAGCCGCCGAAGGAGAAGCCCGACAGGATCAGCGCCTCGCCGGGCGCGCGCACGGCCGCCAGCACGGCCAGCGCGTCATCGACCTCGCCACGGCCTTCGTCCCAGCCGCCCTCGGACTTGCCGATGCCGCGGAAGTTGAAGCGCACGGCGCGCCAGCCCAGCTGGATGAAGGCGCGCGCCAGCGTCTGCACGACCTTGTTGTCCATCGTGCCGCCCTGGGTGGGGTTGGGGTGGCAGATCAGCGCCGTGCCGACCGGCGCGACGCCGTCGGCGGGCAGGTCGATGGCCACTTCGATCTGGCCGGCCGGGCCGGGCACCAGGCGCTTCTCGGTCTGCGAATTCATCGGCCCACGCTGTCCGGCAGCACCAGGCGCTCGACGACCTTGCCGTCGCGCAGATGGCTTTCGACGATCTCGTCGATGTCGCTCTGATCGACCCACGAGTACCAGATGGCCTCGGGGTAGACGACGGCCACCGGCCCGCCGGCGCAGCGGTCCAGGCAGCCGGCCTTGTTGACGCGAACGCCGTCCTTGCCGGCCAGTCCCAGCTGCTTCACGCGGGACTTGCAGTGGTCGAAGGCGCCTTGCGCGTCATGGTCGGCGCAGCTGGCCTCGCCATTGGTGCGCTGGTTCAGGCAGAAGAAAACGTGGCGCTGGTAGTAACTCATCGGGAACGATTCTCGCACCGGGCCAGGGTCAACCCGGACGCTGCACCAGGCGCGCCGTCAGCCAGATCAGGGACAGGAAGGGCCAGGTCCAGGCCACCCAGCGCGTCAGGCCATAGAGGTTGACGAAGCGGCCATGCTCCCAGGCCTGCATGTTGAGCGCCAGATAGGGGTCGCTGGGCGCGACGCTGATGAGGCCGATCAGCGCAAACAGCGCAAACAGCCCCAGCGCCGCGGCCACGCGCGACGGCAGCAGGCAGGCCAGCAGCGCCAGCACCAGGCCCAGGCCCACGCCGGGCCGCGTCGCCTCGCTGAGCCAGGCCCAGGCATGGTCGGGCCCGAAGGCCATGGCCGTCGCCGTCGCCGTACCCAACAGGCCCAGCAGCACCGCACCGGCGGCCAGCACCACGCGGCGCAGCCCGGGCCGTGCCACCGTGATCATCAGCAGCACCGGCGCCACCATGCCCAGGCCAATGGCAAGCGACTGCAGACCCGGTGGCAGCTCGTGCTCCACGGTGACCGCGTCGCCCCAGTCCAGCGCCCAGGGCGTGCCGGCCAGAGCGTCCACCAGGGACTCGCGCCACCACGGCAGCCACTGGCCCAGGCCGAAGGGCAGCGGCGTGGGGTACAGCAAGGCCACCGGCCACAGCGCCAGCAGGGCCAGCGCCGGCGCGCTGCTGCCGCCGAACCAGTGGTCGCGCACGTCCTCCCAGCGCTGCAGCCCACCCAGGCCGCTGAGCACCACGCCCAGCAACGCCCCCAGCGAACTGCCGGCCGAATTCAGCGCCCAGTCGGACAGAGACGGCACGCGGCCGGGGAGGAAGAACTGCAGCGTCTCCATCGCCAGCGACAGCAGCGGTCCAGGCAGAAAGCCCAGCAGCAGCGCACCACGCAGCCCCCAGCCCGAGCGCATGGCCGCGGCAAAGCCCAGCAGGCCCAGCGGGATGTAGCCCAGCAGGTTGGCCTCCACGTCGAAGGCCCAGAAGCGCGGCGGCCAGGGCAGGCTGAACAACCAGGGCATGCCCATGCCCGGCGGCCAGCGCCAGGGCCAGAACGGATAGAGGCTCGCGTAGACGACCAGGCCCATGTGGGCCAGCATCAACCAGGTCGCGGAGCTTTGGCGGCGGCGCACGCGGGCCCCCGTCAGAATGGCTTGACCGTCACCAGCACGACGATGGCGGCGAACAGCAGCACCGAGGTCTCGTTGTAGACGCGGAACCAGCGATGGCTGCGGCGGTTGGACAGCTGCTCGAAGTCGCGCAGCAGGCGGCGGTTGACATGGTGATAGCCCACCACCGCGACGACCAGCGCCAACTTGGCATGCAGCCAGCCGCTGCCCGCAAAGCGCGCCGCCCCCCATCCCAGCCACACCCACACGCCTAGCAGCAGCGCCACCCACATCAGGATGCTGCTGAAGCGATGCAGCTTGTGCGCCATCAGCAGCAGACGCTCGCGCTCCGCATGGCTGTCGGCCGGCACCATGGCCAGGTTCACGAAGATTCGCGGCAGATAGAACAGGCCGGCGAACCAGGCGGCGACGAAGACGATGTGAAAGGCTTTGACCCAGAGCATGCGGCCATTATGGGCAGCGCTCTCCGGCACTCGTCGCCAGACAAGGCCGCATGCCGGTCGGGAATAAAAAAGGCCCCGGTTGAAACCGGGGCCGAGAAAGCCTTATCGCTGTCATCACGCTAAGGCTCCTGCTCAGGGAGGAAAAGCAGGGAACGACCACCTTGCGGCTATCATTCGCGGACAAGTTTAGCGCGCTTGAGCGGCGGCGTCACGAATAAATGATGCCGGGATGTGTTGTCCATCACGCGCCGGGCCGCAGCCCCCGCGAATAGAGGACCGCCCGTGAGCCGCTCACTTCTGACACCCCCCGCCTTCCCCGCCGCACGCCCACGCCGGCTGCGCCGCGACGCCTTCACTCGGGCCCTGGTGCGCGAACACACGCTGACCGCGAACGACCTCATCCTGCCCGTCTTCATCCACGAGGGCGAGAACCGGCTGGATGCCGTCGCCAGCATGCCCGGCGTGTCGCGCCAGAGCCTGGACCACCTGCTGCGCACGGCCGAGCAATGCGTGACGCTGGGCGTGCCGGTCATCGCGCTGTTCCCGGTCATCGACAGCGCACTGAAGACGCCCGACGGCAGCGAGGCGCTGAACCCGGATGGCCTGGTGCCGCGCGCGGTGCGGGCGCTCAAGGCCAACTTCCCGCAACTGGGCGTGTTGACCGATGTGGCGCTGGACCCGTTCACCAGCCACGGGCAGGACGGCGTCATCGACGAGACCGGCTACATCCTGAACGACCCCACGGTCGAGATCCTCGCGAAGCAGGCGCTGGTGCAGGCCGAGGCCGGCGTGGACATCGTCGCGCCCAGCGACATGATGGACGGGCGCATTGGCGCCATCCGCCAGGCGCTGGAAGCCGCCGGCCACATCCACACGCGCATCATGGCCTACAGCGCCAAGTACGCCAGCAGCTTCTATGGCCCCTTCCGCGACGCGGTGGGCTCGGCCGCCAACCTGGGCAAGGCCGACAAGAAGACCTACCAGATGGACCCCGGCAACAGCGACGAGGCGCTGCGCGAGGTGGCGCTGGACCTGGCCGAGGGCGCCGACATGGTGATGGTCAAGCCCGGCATGCCTTACCTGGACATCGTGCGCCGCGTGAAGGACGAGTTCCGCGTGCCCACCTTCGCCTACCAGGTCAGCGGCGAGTACGCGATGGTCAAGGCCGCCGCGGCCAACGGCTGGTTGGACCATGACGCCGTCATGATGGAGTCGCTGCTGGCCTTCAAGCGCGCCGGCGCCGACGGTGTGCTGAGCTACTTTGCGCTGGACGCCGCGCGGCTACTGAAGAAGGACTGAGGCCGCGATGCGCGTCTTCCACATCCAGGGCGACGGCTTCAGCGAACTCCCGGCGTTGCCGGACACGTTGCCTGACAGCGGCTTCCTGTGGCTGGGCTATGGGCGGCGCGAGTTCGAGGTGGGCGAGGCCGCCGTGCAGCAGGCACTGGCGCGCTGGGGCTGCGGCAACCTGGTGGACCTGCATGTGTCGGACCTCATCAACAACCAGCTGCCCTCGCACTTCGACTACACGTCCTGGTACGACATGCTGGTGTTCCGCCGCCTGGCCGCCGCGCCGGGCAGCCAGGACCTGTTCGTCGACGACGAACACGGCACGCTGGCCTCGGCCCAGCGCGCGCTGCGCGCCATCGACACCAGCCCGGTGGGCTTCGCGGTGTTCGACCGCGTGCTGGTCACCGTGCACCCCACCGACTGCCAGGTGCGCGAGTTCTTCGCGCAGAAGCTGGGCCGCCTGACCGAAGGCCGCGAGAAGCGCGACCCGCGCGGCGGCGCGCGCCTGCCGGCCAGTCCGGCCGAGCTGATGCTGCGCATGGTCAACCACATGGTGGACAGCTACCTGGAGCTACGCCGGCTGCTGACCCGCCAGCTGGCGACGCTGCAGCGCGTGCTGCTGGACCCGAACAGCGAGTTCAGCGACTGGCCGCTGCTGCTGGAAAGCCGCGACGCGCTGCACCGGCTGGAGGACATCTGCGAAGACCAGCGCAGCGCCATCCAGGAATGGATAGACGCGCTGGACGAATGGCCCGTGCACAACGACCCCCAGCTGGCCCGCGAGCGCGAGCTGCTGCGGGTGCGCTCGCGCGACGTGCTGGAGCATGTGGAGCGCGTGCTCAGCCACGTGCGGCGGCTGGAGTCGTCGGCCGAGTCGGCGGTGCAGATGCACTTCAGCGCGCTGGGCCACCGCACCAACAGCATCATGCGCACGCTGACGGTGCTGACCGCCATCTTCCTGCCGCTGAACCTGATCACCGGCATCTTCGGCATGAATTTCGAGTGGATGCCGCTGATCAAGAACCCCGCCGGCTTCTGGGAAGCCGTCATGCTGATCGCGGCGCTGGCGGTCGGGCTGTGGCTGCTGTTCCGGCGCAAGCGTTACCTGAGCAGTCGCTGAGCCCGCGCAGGCGCCTCAGCCGCGGCACACGGTCAGCGACCGCAGGCCGCGGTAGAGCGGCGCGCTGATCCACGGCGGGTCGGCATCGGCCAAGCGCAGCCCCGGCCAGCGCCGCACCAGCGCGCCGAGGGCGCACTCGACCTCCATCAGCGTCAGCCCGGCGCCAATGCACACATGCGGGCCGCTGCCGAAGGACAGCGGCAGGCCCAGCGGCCGGTCCAGGTCCAGCCGATCCGCCGCGTCATAGCGCGCGGGATCGCGGTTGGCGGCGCCGATGAGCGGCAGCACGAGATCGCCGCGCCGGATGTCCGCATCGAACAACCGGAAGTCGCAGTTCGCGCGTCGGCCGGTGTACTGCACGGGGCTGTCCCAGCGCAGCAGCTCGCGCACGGCGGACCGCAGCCGCGCCGGCTCGTCGAGGCGGAGCCACAGGCCCGGCTCGCGCAGCAGCCAGTAGACGGCGCTGCCGATCAGGTGGCGCGTGGTCTCGTGCCCCGCAAACAGCAGCATGGCGCACTGGGCCAGCAGCTCCGTGCGGCCCTCGATGACACCCCGCGCCTCGGCCGCGGCGAGCCGGGCGATCAGCCCATCGGACGCCAGATCGCCCTGGCGGATGCAGCGGTCGATCTCGTCGCTCATGGCGATCAGGCTGTCGTGTGCAGCCTGGGTCTCAGCGGCCGTTGGCTGCACCGCACCCAGGAAGGTCGCGAGCCCCTGCGACCAGGCCAGGCACCGGGCATCGTCCACCTGCCGCAAACCCAGAAAGCACGCGATGACACGACTGGGCAGCGGCGTCGCAAAGCGCTCGATGAGATCGAAGGGCGCGCCATCGGGCATCTGCTGCTCGATGGCATCGAGCAGCCCCTCCACCAGCGTGCCGACCTGCCCACGCAAGGCCTCGATGCTGGCGGGCCGGAAGGCCAGTTGCATGGCCGCACGCAGGCGCGGGTGGGCGGGCTTATCGACAAACAGCATGGCGCGGGCGAACAGCCGCTGCATGTCCGTCAAGCGCCGCCGCTCGGCACTGCCGCGCATGGCCTGCCGCATGACCCAGCCCCCCGTGCGCTGTGCCGAGAGCCGGGCATCCTTCAGCGCCGCCTGGACGCCGTCGAAGGTGGTCAGCAACCAGGCGCCGCCGAACAGGTCCGGCGCCCAGTGGATGGGGCCGGCCTGGCGCAGCTCGCGGTAGCGCGGGTAAGGGCCTGCCGCCCCCGTCATTCGACGGTGACCGACTTCGCCAGGTTGCGAGGTTTGTCGACGTCGGTACCGCGTGCACAAGCCGTGTGATACGCCAGCAGCTGCAGCGGCACCACGTGCAGGATGGGCGACAACGGACCGTAGTGCTCGGGCATGCGGATGACGTGCAGACCGGCCTCGCTCTCGATGGCGGTGTCGCCGTCGGCGAATACGTAGAGCTGGCCGCCACGGGCACGCACTTCCTGCATGTTGCTCTTGAGCTTCTCCAGCAACGCGTCGTTGGGCGCGACCGTCACCACCGGCATTTCCGACGTCACCAGCGCCAGCGGGCCGTGCTTCAGCTCGCCCGCGGCATAGGCCTCGGCGTGGATGTAGGTGATCTCCTTGAGCTTGAGTGCACCCTCCATGGCGATCGGGTAGTGCAGGCCGCGCGCCAGGAACAGCGCGTTCTCCTTGCGGGCGAACTCCTCGCTCCACGCGATGACCTGCGGCTCCAGCGCCAGCACAGCCTGCACGGCCACGGGCAGGTGGCGCAGGTCCTTCAGATGCTCGGCCTCTTGCGCTTCGGTCAGATGACCACGCGTCTGCGCCAGCGCCAGCGTCAGCAGGAACAGGCCCACCAGCTGCGTCGTGAAGGCCTTGGTGGAGGCCACGCCGATCTCGACGCCGGCGCGCGTGATGTAGGCCAGCTCGCACTCGCGCACCATGGCGCTGGTGGCCACGTTGCAGATGGTCAGCGTGTGGGTCATGCCCAGCGAGCGGGCGTGCTTCAGCGCGGCGATGGTGTCGGCCGTCTCGCCGCTCTGGCTGATGGTGACGACCAGCGTCTTCGGGTCGGGCACGCTGTCGCGGTAGCGGTACTCGCTGGCAATCTCCACGCTGGTGGGGATCTTGGCGATGCTCTCCAGCCAGTACTTGGCCGTGGAGCCGGAGTAGTAGCTGGTGCCGCAGGCCAGGATGAGGACCTTGTCGATCTCCTTGAACACGCGGTAGGCGCCGTCGCCGAACAACTCGGGGCTGATGCCGGTCACCGCGTCCAACGTGTTGGCGATGGCCACCGGCTGCTCGAAGATCTCCTTCTGCATGTAGTGCCGGTAGGGGCCCAACTCGGCCGCGCCGCTGTGGGCGTGCACGGTCTTGACCTCGCGCTGCACGGCGCCGTAGCGGCCGGTGGCGGTGTCCAGGCGGCTGAGCCAGTAGCGGCCCAGCTGCAGGTCCACCACATCGCCCTCCTCCAGGTAGACGATCTGGTCGGTCACGCCGGCCAGCGCCATCGCGTCGGAGGCAACGAAGTTCTCCTGCTCGCCCACGCCCAGCACCAGCGGCGAACCCTCGCGCGCGGCGACCACGCGATGCGGCTCGTCGCGGCAGAACACGGCCACCGCGTAGGCGCCCTTCAGCCGCGGCAGCGCCTGCTGCACGGCGTCCAGCAGGTCGCCGCTGTAGAGGTGGTCGATCAGATGGGCGATGACCTCGGTGTCGGTCTGACTGTGGAAGAAGTAGCCACGCGCCTTCAGCTCGGCCCGCAACTCATCATGGTTCTCGATGATGCCGTTGTGGACCAGCGCAATGCGGCCGACGCCGCCGGCATCGGCGTTCGGGCCGACCGAGAAATGCGGGTGCGCGTTGTGCACGGCCGGCGCGCCGTGGGTGGCCCAGCGCGTGTGGGCAATGCCGGTGCCGGCGGCGATGCCGTCCTGCTCGGCCTGAGCCTGCAGCTCCGCCACGCGCGACGTCGAACGTGCGCGGCGCAGGCCGCCGTCCTGGTGCACGGCCACGCCGCAGGAGTCATAGCCGCGGTACTCCAGCCGCTTCAGGCCTTCGACGAGGATGGGAACGATGTTGCGCTGACTGACCGCACCGACGATGCCGCACATGGATTTGCTCTGCCTTTTGTTCTGAGGTGGCGCATGCTAGGCAAGCCAGGTTGGCACATGCATGCAAATTTCACGAAAAAATGAACGAAAATTTCTCATGCCAAGTCGTGTGAAATTTTTCACCACATACCAAATCCAAGTGAACGAATTCGATGCCATCGACCTGCGCCTGCTGGATGCCTTGCAGGCCGACGCCTCGCTGAGCAACCAGGATCTGGCGGCCCGTGTGGCCGTGTCGCCGGCCACCTGCCTGCGCCGCGTGAAGCGGCTGGTGGATGCCGGCGTCATCGAGCGCCGCGTCGCGCTGCTGTCCCCCGACAAGCTGGGCGCCAGCCTGTCGGCCATCCTGGAGATCACGCTGGACCGTCAGGGCGCCGAGCACCTGGACGCCTTCGAGGCCCGGGCCGTTCAGGAGACCGCCGTGCAGCAGTGCTGGCGCGTGTCGCCGGGGCCGGACTTCGTGCTGGTGGTGCAGGTGGCCGACATGCCGGCCTATCACGCGCTGACGCAGCGCCTGCTGACCCAGCACGCCAACGTGCGCAACATCAAGGCCTTCTTCAGCGTGAAGCGGGCCAAGTTCGACACCCGCATCGGCCTGCCACCCCCCTAGCTTGCAAGGCCTCCCCACGATTTCGGGGGGCTGCCGCCCTACGGCGCGACCAGAATCCCGGGCTGCCCTCATGCCTGGAGTCGACATGCAAGCCCACAAGTCCCTGAGCACCGTCACGCTCGCGATGGCCCTGGCCGGACTGGCCTCTTCGGCCCAGGCGCTGGACATCGTGGTGACGCACAACGGCTCGCTGAACGCACAGCAGCTCGCCGCGTTCGAAACCGCCGCCGGCTACTGGGAAAGCAAGCTGAGCGACAAGGTCACGGTCTACATCCAGGTCGGCTTCGGCAACCTGGGCAGCAGCATCCTGGCCGAGGCCTCGGCGGCCAAGATGCTGGTCACCTACGGCGAGCTGCGCGGCCTGTTGACGACGGACTCCCGTTCGGCCGCGGACGCCAGCGCGGTGGCCCACCTGCAGTCCGGCCCGGCGCTGAGCTTCCAGTCCACGCAGGGCGACCTGAGCTCGCGCCTGGACAACGACGGCTCCACGAACAACCGCCAGCTGTTCTTGACCACCGCCAACGCCAAGGCGCTGGGCGAGGCCACGGCGACCAGCGCCGGCATGCCCGACGCCACCATCACCTTCGCCAACGCCTACGCCGGCAGCTTTGCCTACAGCCGCATGAACGGCGCGGTGCCGGCCGGCCAGATGGACTTCATCACCGTTGCCGAGCACGAGATCGGCCACGCGCTGGGCTTCGTCTCGGGGGTGGACTTCATCGACAACTGCGCCGGCGTCGCCAATGAGTGCGGCCTGGAGACCGGCGCCAACCGGTTCGAGAACCAGACCATCTTCTATTCGCTGGACCTGTTCCGCTACTCCGCGGCCGGTGTGCTGGATCTGCGCGTGGGCGGTTCGCCCTATCTCTCGGTGGACGGCGGCGCGACCGCCGTCGAAGCGTTCTCGACCGGCCAGGCCTATGGCAACGGCCGGCAGGCCAGCCACTTCGGCACCAGCGTGCTGACGCTCATGAAACCCACCGTCAACTTCGGCCAGTCGTATGACGCGTTCCCGCAGGATCTGGTGGCGCTGGACGCCATCGGCTGGGACCTCGCCGCGCCGGTGCCGGAACCCGCCAGCCATGCGCTGCTGCTGGGCGGCCTGGGCGTTCTCGCCTGGGCGCGCCGCCGTCGCAGCGCCGTCAGCGCTTGAGCAGCCCCAGCCCTTTCAGGTAGTCGCCCTCGGGGAAGCGCACCGTCTGCGGATGGTCGGCCGCGGCCGACAGGCGCTCAACGATGTAGCCGTCCACGCCCGCGTCCAGGCCGGCGCCGGCCACGATCTTGTGGAACAGGTCGGGCGCGATGCCCCCGGAGCACGAGAAGGTGTACAGCAGGCCGCCATCGTTCAGCAGCATGAAGGCCAGCCGGTTGATGTCCTTGTAGGCGCGCGCGGCGCGCTCGGCGTGGGCCACGGTGGGCGCAAACTTGGGCGGGTCCAGCACGATGGCGTCAAAGCGACGGCCCTCCTGCAGGCAGCGACGCAGCGTCGCGTTGACGTCGGCATCCCAGGCCTCGTGGCGGCCGGCGTCGAAGCCGTTCAACGCCACGTGCGCCTTGGCGCGCTCCAACGCCGGGCCCGATGAATCCACGCTGACCACCTGACTCGCGCCGCCCGCCAGCGCCGCGACCGAGAAGCCGCCCGTGTAGCTGAAGCAGTTCAGCACCGTCTGGCAGCCGTACTGTTTCACCGCGTCGGCGAAGCGCTTGCGGCTGTCGCGCTGATCCAGGTAGTAGCCGGTCTTGTGGCCCTCGGCCACGTCCAGCGTCAGCCGCCAGTCGTGCTCGCGGATGGTGATCGCCGTCTCGCCCTCACCGCGCAGCCAGCCGGTCTGCACCGGCAGGCCCTCCCACTCGCGGGCCTGGGCGTCGGAGCGCTCGTACAGGCGCGTCAGGCCCGTGGCGGCCAACAGCGCGTCGGCGATGACGCCCTTCCAGCGCTCAGCGCCGGCGCTGCCGAACTGCGCCACCAAGGTGTCGCCGTAGCGGTCGACGATGAGGCCCGGCAGGCCATCGGCCTCGCCGTGGATGAGGCGCCAGGCGTCGGACGCGATCGCCAGCCGCGTGCGCATGGCGATGGCCTGCGCGATGCGGCGCTGGAAAAACGCGGCGTCGATGCGCTCGGCCTCGTCGAAGCTCCACGCGCGCAGGCGGATCTGCGACTTGGGGCTGAACGCCGCCCAGGCGAGGAACTGGCCGTCGGCCGATTCCACACGCACCGTCTCGCCCACATCGCCGCCGCCGCGCGCGACCGAGCTTTCGAACACCCAGGGGTGGCGCTTGACCAGCGAGCGCTCCTTGGCCGGACGCAGCACGATTTTCTTCATCGCTGCAGCACCCCGAAGGCATAGCTCAGCGACAGATGCGTCAGCGGCGTGGATTGGTCGTCGCCGCGCACCGTGCGGAACTGCCCCAGGCCGGCGCGCAGCCGCAGCCGTTCGGCCAGCTCCCACTGCGCCCAGACCTCGGCCTGCGTCACCGCGCCGCCGCCCACCTTCACGCCGCCGCCACCGGCCGCGCCCACCAGCCATTCGGCGCCCACGCGCATGCGGCCCCACAGCGGGTCGCTCTGCACGCCCAGGCCGAACAGGCCGAAGGAATACGCGCCCGCGCTGCCCGCAGCGGCGCTGCCGGCCTGTGCCGTGCCGTACAGGCGCGACGAGAACTCGCGCGACATGCTGACCGCCAGATGGCTGACCGACTCCTGCCGGCCGTCCTTGAAGCGCACGCGCGGCAGGTGCATGACGCTGGCGCCCAGCTGCTGCACCCGCACCGTGCCGCCGCTGTCCTCGTCGAAGCGCACCGGTGTGCGGTCCAGCGGCATGGCCAGCACCGCACGCAGGTAGCGGGCGCTGTAGGCGCCGCTGGGCGCATGCGTGAGGCCGGCATCCAGGCGCACGGTCGGCCCCCAGGGCGTGATCCAGCGCAGCGTCGGCCCGGCGCGCAGCAGCCAGCCGTTGCCGGTGTCCACGTCGCCGCCGCCGCCCAGGCCCGCGCCCAGCTGGCCGCCGATACGCAGCGCCGGCGTGCCGAAGGGCGCCCAGTCCTGACCGATCTGGCCCAGCACCTCCATGTAGCCGTCCACGCCGCCCTTGGCGGCGCCCGAGGCCTCGAAGCCCCACCAGCTGCCGTCGGCGATGTACTGGCGCAGCTCCGCGCCGGCCTTGCCGACCCGGCCCGCATAGGGCTTGCCGCTGCGCCTGCGGCTGGACGCGCGCGGCTGCTCCATGCCGCCCGTCAGCGCGATCTCGTCGAAGCCCAGGCCCGAGCGGCGGCTGGCACGCGCGGGCTTGCCGGCGTCGCTGGGCGGGAAGCTCGCGAAGTCCATCGCCCGACCCACCGTGAAGGCCAGGCCGATGCCGCTCTTCACGTTGCCGCTGGGGAAGCGGATCTGCGAGATGCCCACGCCGGTGTACCAGGCGCCGGTCTCGGTGCGCAGCGACAGCTCCGGCCGCAGCATCAGCCCGCCGCCGAAGCGCATCTTGTCGCTGGACAGCCCGCCGCCCGCGCCCACGTACAGGCTGGCTGCCAGATGCGTGTTGCCGCTCAGCCGCCAGCGCCGCTGGCCCGTGAAGCCCACCGTGAAGATGCCGCCGTAGTTGCCCTTGGCCGTACCGTAGAAGCCGGGGCCGAAGCCCCAGTCGTCGTCATAGGCCACCAGGTAGCTGACCGACGCGAACGCGGTGCGACCGCCGTCGGGCATCTTCATGCGTGTCCAGTTGGCTTCCACGGTGGCGGGGCGGACGGCGTTGATGCGGCCGAACGGCGAGTCATCGGGGGTGGCCAGCGCACAGGCCGGCAGCAGGGTCAGGAGCGTGACGAGTCGTCGGGTCATTTCTTGGCGCGCGGGTGGGCGGCGTCATAGATGCGAGCCAGGTGCTGCAGATCGAGCTGCGTGTAGACCTGGGTCGTCGTGATGTGGGCATGGCCCAGCAGTTCCTGCACGGCGCGCAGGTCGCCGCTGGATTGCAGCAGGTGGGAGGCGAAGCTGTGCCTCAGCATGTGTGGATGCACGTGGGCCGGCATGCCGGCGCTGATCGCACGGGCCGACAACCTGCCGCGCAGCACCGAGCCGGCCACCCGGTGGCCGCGCGCGCCGACGAACAGCGCCGGCTCGCCGGGCGCCGCCACTTGACCGCGCACCGCCAGCCAGTCGCGCAGCGCCTCGGCCGCGGCACGGCCCAGCGGCGTGCTGCGGCGCTTGCCGCCCTTGCCCAGCACGTGCACTTCCATGGCCTGCAGGTCGACCCAGCCGGCGGCCTGGCCGCTGGCCTGCACGTCCAGCCCGATCAGCTCGGCTGCACGCAGGCCGGCGCCGTACAGCAGCTCGACCATGGCGCGGTCGCGCGCTTCCAGCCGGGAGTCGGCGATCTCGTCGGGCACATGGCTGGCCAGTTGCACCGCATCGTCCACGCCCAGCGCCTTGGGCAGCGGCTTGGGCGCCTTGGGTGCCCGCAGGCCGTCGAACGGGTTCAGCGCGACCCGGCCCTGCAGGCCCAGCCAGCGGTAGCAGCTGCGCCAGACCGACAGCAGCAGCGCGATGGACTTGGGTGCCAGGCCCTCACGGTGCAGCAGCGCCGCCAGCCGTCGCGCCTGGGCGATGCCCAGCGTGCGCGCGTCGATGGACGCATCGGCCAGCAGGCCTTGCAGGCGCGCGAGGCCGTCGGTGTAGAGCTGCAGCGTGCGCGGACTCAGGCGTTGCTGCACGCGGGCGTGCTGCAGGTAGTCACCGAAGTCAGCACACAGCTGCGTCATGCAGCCAACAACCCCGCCAAGCCGGCGCTGGCGATCTCGCCCACGCGGGTCAGGAAGTCCGTGCCCATCTCGGCCGTGTAGCGCGTCGGGTCGGGCGAGCCCAGCACCAGCAGGCCGAAGGGCTTGCCGTCGTTGGCCTTGGGCTGCACCAACGGGATCAGCGCCAGCGAGGTGGCGATGCCGCCGCTCTCGCTGAGGCCCAGCCAGCGCGCCGCCTCGAAGCCCGAGTTCACGCCGCAGTAGGGCTGGCTCAGGCTGGACGCAAAGCTCTTCACGTCGGAGCTGACGGCCGCCGCGAACTCGGCCGCCTCGTGCGCGGGCGCCACGCCCCACAGGCGCAGGCTGGCCTGCGGGATCATGAACTGGTGACGCAGCTCGGACAGCAGCACCTCGGGCAGCTGCGCCGGCGTGCCGGCCGCGCGCATGACCGCCAACGTCCAGCGGTGCAGGCGGTCAGCAATGGCCACGTTGTCCTGGCCGTTGCGGATCATGTCGACGATGCGCAGCTCCAGGCCCTTGATCTTGTCGCGCAGCATCTCGGCCTGGCGCTCCTGCAGCGACACGGCGCGCGCGCCGTGCGGGTGCTGCAGCTGCACACTGGCCAGCAGCGCCGCGTGGCGCTCGAAGAAACCGGGCGTGGCCGCCAGGTAGTTGGCGATGTCGGTTTCGGTGATGCCTTGCACCGCGTCGGCGGCCGGGTTGGAACTCACAGCGTGATCTCTCCGTCAAAAACTCGGGTCGCGGGGCCGGTCATCAGCACGGGGCTGCTGAGACCGTCTTGAAGGCCCGCCCATTCGATCTTCAGCAGGCCGCCGCGGGTCTGCACCTCCACGGCCGCGTCCAGCCAGCCCAGGCGGATGCCGGCAACCACCGCCGCGCAGGCGCCGGTGCCGCCGGCCAGCGTCTCGCCGGCGTCGCGCTCGTAGACGCGCAGCGCGATGCGGTCGCGCGCCAGCACCTGCATGAAGCCGGCGTTGACGCGCTTCGCAAAGCGCAGTTGGTGCTCGATGACAGGGCCCAGCGTGGTCACCGGCGCCATGTCGACCTCGTCCACGCGCTGCACCGCATGCGGGTTGCCCATGGACACCAGGGCCAGCTCTACGCCCTCGACCGGCCACAGCTCGAAGCCGTTGACGAGGCGCGGCATCAGGCCCTGGGCATCGAAGGGCAGTGCCGCGTGGTCGAACACCGGTGCGCCCATGTTCACGGTGACCCGGCCATCGTCCTGCAGCTTCAGCAGCAGGCGGCGGTTCATCGTGTCGACCTGGATCTCGCGCTTGTCCGTCAGGCCGGCATCCACCACGTAGCGCACGAAGCAGCGCGCGCCGTTGCCGCAGTGCTCCACCTCGTCACCGGTGTTGTTGAAGATGCGGTAGCGGAAGTCAGCGCCGGCGGCGGTGCCGGGCTCGATGACCAGGATCTGGTCGCAGCCGACGCCGAAGCGGCGGTCGCCCAGCCGGCGCATCTGCTCGGGCGTCAGTGCAAAAGGCTGCTGGGTGGCATCGATGACGACGAAATCGTTGCCCGCGCCCTGCATCTTGGTGAAGCGCAATCTCATGGGGCCGGATTATCCGGCGCCGCGCCGATATCGAGGCCGCGCGGCTGCTTGAAACGGTGGTAACCCCACAGGTATTGCCCCGGCGCGCGGCGGATCAGGCCCTCCATCGCGGCATTGACGATGGCCGCGGCCTGCTCGGCCGGCGCGTCACGGGCGATCTCCGGCGCCGGCAGCACATGCACGACGAAGCCCCGGCCGCCCGGCAGCCGCTCGCCAAACAGCAGCACCACGGCCGCGCCGGTCTGCTGCTGCAGGCGCGCGGCCAGCGTCATCGTGTAGGCCGGCCGGCCGAAGAACGGCGCCCACACGCCCAGGCCGTCCGGCGGCACCTGGTCGGGCAGCAGGCCGACGACCTCGCCCCTGCGCAGGCTGCGGATCATCTGGCGCACGCCCGCCAGCGACGCCGGCGCCGTCGCCAGGCCGGGCCGCTCGCGCGAGCCGGCCATCACGTCGCGCAGCGCCGCCTGGCGGGCCGGCCGGTACAGCACGGTGATGGGCGCCTCGGGCGTCGTGAAGCGCTCGGCAATCGCCTGCGCGCAGATCTCGAAGCAGCCCAGGTGGGGCGTCATGACGATGAGGCCGCGCTTCTCGGCCAGCGCCGCTTCGATCAGCCCGGCGCCGTCCCAGCGCAGGCGATCACCGAAGGGCCGGCCCTTCTGCGCGATCCACAGCCAAGGCAGCTCCGCCGCCATGCGGCCGGCAGCGGCAATGGCCGGCCGTGCCTGGGGCCAGGGGATGCCGGCCTGAGCCACATTGGCGCGGAAGCGCTGGCGGTAGACCGGCGACGCCAGGAAGACCAGCCAACCCAGCAAGGCGCCCAGAGCGTGCAATACCGACAGTGGCAAGCGGGACATGCCGCGAAAAAGCCAACCCATGTTTCTTATACTTGGCACATCGCCGAGTTAATGAACTACTTGCGGGGCGATTCACAAATCCTGCTAAAGCGTTCGCCGCACCTCCTGAGGTCAGGCAACGCCGACCCACAATCAACCAGGAGTTTAAAAGTGGCCAACGACTTCCTCTTCACGTCCGAATCCGTTTCCGAGGGACACCCCGACAAGGTGGCCGACCAGATCTCGGATGCCATCCTCGACGCGATCTTCGAGCAGGACCCGCGCAGCCGCGTGGCTGCCGAGACGCTGTGCAACACCGGCCTCGTCGTGCTGGCCGGCGAGATCACGACCAACGCCCACGTCGACTACATCCAGGTCGCGCGCGACACCATCAAGCGCATCGGCTACGACAACACCGAATACGGCATCGACTACAAGGGCTGCGCCGTCCTCGTCGCCTACGACAAGCAGAGCAACGACATCGCCCAGGGCGTGGACCACGCCAGCGACGACCACCTGAACACCGGTGCCGGCGACCAGGGCCTGATGTTCGGCTACGCCTGCGACGAGACGCCCGAGCTGATTCCCGCGCCCATCTACTACGCGCACCGGCTGGTGGAGCGCCAGGCCCAGCTGCGCAAGGACGGCCGCCTGCCCTTCCTGCGCCCCGACGCCAAGAGCCAGGTCACGATGCGCTATGTGGACGGCAAGCCGCACAGCATCGACACGGTGGTGCTGTCCACACAGCACGCGCCCGAGTACTCGCTCGGCAACCGCATGACGGACGAGTTCTACGAGGCCATCCGCGAAGAACTCATCAAGCCCGTGCTGCCCAAGGACTGGCTGACGGCCGACACCAAGTACCTGATCAACCCGACCGGCCGCTTCGTCGTCGGCGGCCCGCAGGGCGACTGCGGCCTGACCGGCCGCAAGATCATCGTCGACACCTACGGCGGCGCCTGCCCGCACGGTGGCGGCGCGTTCTCGGGCAAGGACCCGTCCAAGGTCGACCGCTCGGCCGCCTACGCGGCGCGCTACGTCGCCAAGAACGTCGTCGCCGCCGGCCTGGCCCGCCAGTGCCAGGTACAGGTCGCCTACGCCATCGGCGTGGCCCGCCCGATGAACGTGACGGTCTACACCGAAGGCACCGGCGTCATCCCCGACGAGCAGATCGCCAAGCTGGTCAACGAGCACTTCGACCTGCGCCCCAAGGGCATCATCCAGATGCTGGACCTGCTGCGCCCGATCTACTCCAAGACCGCCGCCTACGGCCACTTCGGCCGCGAGGAGCCGGAGTTCACGTGGGAGAGAACGGACAAAGCCCAAGCGCTGCGTGCAGCGGCGGGGCTGTAAGCCACGCATTTGCGCCAGCAAACCTTGGGGTTTGGGGCCAAGCTCACATTGCTTGCGATGTGAGCGAAGACCACAAGCCAAGCGAAAAGCCGAAGCCCAGGCAAGGACTTGAGCTAGGACAAACACCGCCGCACAAGGCGGTGTTTTTCTTGGTGCACCTCCGATTCCGACATGTAGAGTCAAAGCCCCAGCGGGGTGCGCCTGGGCGCATCCGCCGGCAACAATGATGGAGGCCGTGATGAAGATGCAATCCTTGCGAATTGGTACGAGGCTGGGGCTGGGTTTCGGGGTCGTGCTGGTCTTGCTCGCACTGGCGGTGGGCCTGAGCTACCGGCAGATGGCGACGGTGGGGCCGCGCATCGACCTGCTCATCGAGCTGCAACGCCAGCAAGACCTGGCCCAGGACTGGCGCACGGCCACGCAGCTCAATGTGACGCGCACCGACGCCGTCGCGCGCGCGGGCGGCTCCGGGCCGGTGGCCGACTTCTTCTCGCCGGTCATCAAGACCACCAGCGCCAGGATCAACGAGCTGCAGGAGGAGTTGACCAAGGCCGTCGACACGCCCCAGGGCAAGGCCATCCTGGGCGAGATCGGCGACGCCCGCAAGACCTACGTGGACATCCGCAACGGCGTGTTCGCGCAGCTGAAGGCGGGCGAGGCCGAGGCCGCGCTGCAGGTGCTGGAAGGCAAGATGCGTCCCGCCGCCGATGCCTATGTGAAGACCATCAGCAGCATGGCCGACTACCAGGGCGCCCGCGTGAAGGACGAGACGCAGGCCGTGCGGGCAGCCGCCAGCCGCACGCAGATGCTGATGGTCGTGCTGGCCGCCATCTGCCTGAGCCTGGGCGTGGTCGCGGCCTGGCTGATCACGCGCTCCGTCGTGGGCCCGCTGCGCGCCGCCATCCAGGAGGCCGAGGAAGTGGGCCAGGGCGACCTGTCGCGCGAGATCCGCTCGGAGGGCGCCGACGAGACGGCCCAGCTGACGCAGACGCTGGCCAACATGCAACAGTCGCTGCGCCACCTGGTCAGCTCCGTGCGCCACAACGCCGATGGCGTCGCCACCGCCAGCTCGGAGATCTCGCTGGGCAGCAACGACCTGTCCTCACGCACCGAGCAGCAGGCCAGCGCCATCCAGCAGACGGCCGCGTCGATGGAGGAGCTGTCGGCCACCGTGAAGCTGAATGCCGACAACGCCAGCGAGGCCGACAAGCTGGCCCACGACGCCAGCGAGGTGGCGCGCCAGGGTGGCGACGTCGTCACCGAGGCCGTGCAGCGCATGCGCGGCATTGAGGAAAGCTCGCGCAAGATCAGCGACATCATCGGCACCATCGACGGCATCGCCTTCCAGACCAACATCCTGGCGCTGAACGCCGCCGTCGAAGCGGCGCGTGCCGGCGAGCAGGGCCGCGGCTTCGCGGTGGTGGCCGGCGAGGTGCGCACGCTGGCGCAGCGCTCCGCCGAGGCGGCCAAGGAGATCAAGACGCTGATCGGCGACAGCGTCGAGCGCGTCGAGCAGGGCGCCGACCTCGTCAACCGGGCGGGCGAGACCATGCAGCAGGTGGTGGACGCCATCGGCCGCGTCGCACAGATCGTGCGCGAGATCAGCGCCGCCAGCCGCGAGCAGAGCACCGGCGTCAGCCAGGTGGGCCAGGCCATCGCACAAATGGACCAGGCGACGCAGCAGAACGCCGCCCTCGTCGAGGAGAGCGCCGCGGCGGCCGAGAGCCTGAAGCATCAGGCCGAGGAGCTGGTGAAGCTGGTCTCGGCCTTCAAGACCTGAGCCCAAGGCTCAGCTGACGCCTCTCAGCGCGTCGTCCAGCACCTCTACCCAATGCCGCACTGGCGTGTCGGTGCCGGCCTGCAGGTGCTGGATGCAGCCCACGTTGGCCGACACGATCTGCTGCGCGTTCAGCGACGCCAGCGCCTGAAGCTTGCGCTCGCGCAGTTGCTTGGACAGCTCGGGCTGCAGCACCGAGTAGGTCCCCGCCGAGCCGCAGCACAGGTGGCTGTCGCTGGGCGCGCAGTCAATCTTCAATCCCAGCTCGCGCAGCGCGCCTTCCACGCTGCCGCGCAGCTTCTGCCCGTGCTGCAGCGTGCAGGGCGGGTGATAGGCCAACGCGCCCGGCTTGGCCTTCAACCGGCTCTTCAACACCGGCACCAGCTCGGGCAGCAGCTCGCTCAAATCCTTGGTCATCTCGCTGATGCGCCGCGCCTTGTCCGCATAGGCCGGGTCGTGCGCCAGCAGGTGGCCGTAGTCCTTGACCATCACGCCGCAGCCCGACGCATTCATCACCAGCGCCTCGACGCGCTCGCCGGGGCCCGCCACCAGCGGCCACCAGGCGTCGATGTTGCGGCGCATGTCGGCCAGCGCCGCCTCGTGGTCGCCCAGGTGCTCGCGGATCGCGCCGCAGCAGCCCGCCTCATCGGCGACGACCGTCTGGATGCCGGCCGCGTCCAGCACGCGCGCCGTCGCCGAGTTGATGTTGGGCGCCAGCGCCGGCTGCACGCAACCCAGCAACAGCGCCACCTTGCGGTTCAACTGGCGCGTGGGCCAGTCGTGCGCGGTGGCCGGGGGCTTGGGCGGCACCTTGTCCTTCAACGCCGCAGGCACCAGCGGCCGCAGCGCCTGGCCGAGCTTGAGCGCCGGCTTGAACAACGGCGAGGTCATGCCCTCCTTCAGCAGCCAGCGCACGCGCCGCTCGGCGGCGGGGCGCTCGACCTTGGCGTCCACCACGCGCCGGCCGATGTCGACCAGCCGGCCGTACTCGACCCCGGACGGGCAGGTGGTCTCGCAGTTGCGGCAGGTCAGGCAGCGGTCCAGGTGCAGCTGCGTCTCGCGCGTGGGCGCCTCGCCCTCCATCACCTGCTTGATCAGGTAGATGCGGCCGCGCGGCCCGTCCAGCTCGTCGCCCAGCAGCTGGTAGGTCGGGCAGGTGGCCGTGCAGAAGCCGCAGTGCACGCAGCGCCGAAGGATGGCCTCGGCGTCGGCGCCTTCGGGCGTGCCGGTGAATTCGGGGGCGAGGGTGGTCTGCATCAGAGGTCGGGATAGAGGCGGCCGGGATTGAAGACGCCGTTCGGATCGAAGCTCGCCTTCAAGCGCCGGTGGATGGCCGCCAGCGGCGCCGACAACGGTGCGAACACGCCAGGCGACTTGTCCTGCGCGCGGAACAGCGTGGCGTGGCCGCCCACCGCCGCGGCGGCCTCGCGCACGGCGGCGGGCTCCAGCGGCGTGACCACCCAGCGCTGCGCACCGCCCCATTCGATCAACTGCTCGCCGCGCAGCTTGAGCTCCGGCGTGGTGCTGGGCAGGCCGAGCCGCCACAGCCGCGCACCACCGGCCACGGCACGCTCGGCGCCGATGAAGAACTCGTCGGCGTGGTCGCGCAGGCCGGTCCAGAAGCCCGCGGCCAGGTCGGCGGGAATGACGTCGCCACCCAGCTTCGCGCACGCGGCCTCGACGGCCGCGACCGCGCCAGCCAGGCGCAGCACGAGCGCGCCGTCCCACCAGGCGCTGGCCTCGATGGGCAAGGGCTCGCCGCCCCAGCGGTTGAGCGCCATCAGCGCGGCGGCCTGGTCGAAGTCGAAGCGCAGCGTGGCGGTCGCGGCCGGCAGCGGCAGCACCTTCAGCGTGACCTCGGTGATCAGGCCCAGGATGCCCATCGACCCGGCCAGCACGCGGCTGACGTCGAAGCCGGCCACGTTCTTCATGACCGTGCCGCCAAAACTCAGCAGCTCGCCCTGGCCGTTGATGATGACGGCGCCCAGCAGGTGGTCGCGCACCGAACCCAGTGCGGCACGGCTGGGGCCGGACAGGCCGGCGGCCACCATGCCACCCACCGTGCCCTGGCCGCCGAAGCGCGGCGGCTCGAAGGCCAGCCGCTGGCGTTGCGCGGCCAGCGCAGCCTCCAGGTCGGCCAGCGGCGTGCCGGCCAGCACGCTGACGTACAGCTCGCTGGGCTCGTAGGCGGTGATGCCGTTCAGCGCCAGCGTGGACAGCGGCTCGCCCTGCGGCGTCTCGCCGTAGAAGTCCTTGCTGCCGTGGCCGGTGAGGCGCAGCGGCGCGCGCGCGTCGCGGATCTGCGCTTGCAGGTCGTCGAACTTCAAAACCGCTCCAGTTCCGGAAACGCCAACAGCCCGCGCTTCACATGCATGCGGCCGTACTCGGCACAGCGCGACAGCGTCGGGATCTGCTTGCCGGGGTTGAGCAGGCCTTTGGGATCAAAGGCGGCCTTGAGCGCCAACATCTGCTCGCGCTCCTCGGCACTGAACTGCACGCACATGGAGTTCAGCTTCTCGACCCCCACGCCGTGCTCGCCGGTCACCGTGCCGCCTAGTGCGACGCTGCGCTCCAGGATCTCGGCGCCGAACTGCTCGCAGCGCTGCAGCTGGTCGGGGTCGTTGGCGTCGAAGAGGATCAGCGGGTGCAGGTTGCCGTCGCCGGCATGGAAGACGTTGGCGCAGCGCAGTCCGTACTTCTTCTCCATCTGCTGGATGTCCAGCAGGATGGTGGCGAGGTGCTTGCGCGGGATGGTCGAGTCCATGCACATGTAGTCGGGGCTGATGCGGCCGGACGCCGGGAAGGCGTTCTTGCGGCCGCTCCAGAAGCGCAGGCGCTGGGCCTCGTCCTCGCTCACCTGCACGGCCGTCGCGCCACTGCCGCGCAGCACGGCCTCCATGCGGGCGATCTCCTCGGCCACCTCCTCGGGCGTGCCGTCGCTCTCGCACAGCAGGATGGCCTCGGCGTCCAGGTCGTAGCCGGCGTGCACGAAGTCCTCGACCGCGGCCGTCATGGGCTTGTCCATCATCTCCAGTCCGGCCGGGATGATGCCGGCGGCGATCAGCGCGGCGACCGCGTCGCCGGCCTTGCGCACGTCGTCGAAGCTGGCCATCAGGCAGCGCGCCAGCCGCGGCTTGGGCACCAGCTTCACGGTGACCTCGGTGACGACGGCCAACATGCCCTCGCTGCCGATGACCAGCGCCAGCAGGTCCAGCCCCGGGCAGTCCAGCGCCTCAGAGCCGAACTCGACGGCCTCGCCCTCGGCGGTGAAACCGCGCACGCGCAGCACGTTGTGCAGCGTCAGGCCGTATTTCAGGCAGTGCACACCGCCGCTGTTCTCGGCGATGTTGCCGCCGATGGTGCAGGCGATCTGGCTGCTGGGGTCGGGCGCGTAATACAGACCGTGCGATGCGGCCACTTCGGAGATCGCGAGGTTGCGCACACCGCATTGCACGCGCGCGGTGCGGGCCAGCGGGTCGATGGACAGGATGCGGTTGAACTTGGCCAGCGCCAGCGTGACGCCCAGCTCATGCGGCATGGCGCCACCGCTCAAGCCGGTGCCGGCGCCGCGAGCCACGACGGGCACGCCAAGCCGGTGGCAGGCCTTGAGCACTGCAGCCACCTGCGCCTCGGTCTCGGGCAGCGCCACGGCCAGCGGGCGCTGGCGGTAGGCGGTGAGGCCGTCGCACTCGTAGGGCGTGGTCTGCTCGGACTGGCTCAGCAGCGCATGCGCGGGCAGCAGCGGCGCCAGCGCGGCGACGACGGCGGCGCGGCGGGCGGCGAGGTCGGCGGGCGCGTTCAAGGGCTCTTGCGGCGCGGCCGGGTGGTCTTGGCGGTCGGCTTGGCGGCCAGGCCCTTGGCGACGGCACCGGGCATGGAGGCCGCACGCTTCAGCGTGTCGCTGGCGGCATCGAAGCTCTGCTTGACCAGGCTGCCGGCCAGGTTCTTGGCGGCGTCGGTGGCGGTGTCCTTCATCGCCGTCGTGGCCAGCTGCGTGAACTGCTGGCTCAGCGCGGTCCACCACTGCGTGGGGTCGATGGCGGCGGCCGGGTTGGCCGCGGCGGCCTTGGCGGCGTCGGTGGCCACCTTGGCGGTCTTGGTGGCGGCCTTCACGGTGCGCGTGACGGTCTTCGCCGCGGCCTTGGCCGCGGGCGGTGGCTCGGCCGGCCAGGCCGGGGCCTCGGGCAGCTTCAGCGTGTCGCGCAACTGCGCAAGCGGCACGTTCATGGTCTGCAGCGTGGACAGCGTCATGCGCTGCACCTCCAGCGCCTGGATGGTGGCGGCCAGCATGCGCGCGTTCTGCTCCAGCCAGAACTGCACGGTGCGCAGCTCCTCGATGCGCTTTTCCAGCTCCTCGGGGTTCAGCGTGGGCGCGACCCACTGGCCGATGCCGGGCAGCGCCGAGCCGGCGTTCTTGACCAGGCCCTGCAGGAAGTCGAATCCGGGCACGAACTTGGTGAAGCTGTTGTCAGTCATGTGGGCCTCCAATGCCGGCCATGCTACTTCGCGGGGCGCAGGGCCTCGACGGTGAAACCCCGCTCGGCCAGCAGCCGCGGCAGGGCCTGGGGACCGCTCATGTGCAGCGCGCCCACGGCAACGAGCAGTCGCTGGTTGGCGCCATGCAGCGCATCGATGCGCGCCGCCAGGTTCAGGTTGCGGTCGTCGTTGAGGCGCTTGAACCAGGCGCGCTCGGCCGGCGTGTCGGCGCAGGCGCACCAGCGCGGGTAGTCGGCCAGCATCTTCAGGTCGCCGCGCCGCCAGGCGTCGGCCAGCTTGCGCAGCGGCGCGCGCAACTGGCCGCGCTGCAGCTGGCGCAGCGCGCCGTCCACCACGCCGTCAAGCTCGGCGGGCGCGGGCGTCAGCGCGGCCATCTGCTCCTCCACGCTCTCCAGCGACTGCACCGGCCGGCCCTCGGCCTTGGCCCAGGCCAGCAGCATCAGGTCCTGGCCGAAGCCGGCGTCGAAGCCGTCGTGGCGCGCCTCCAGCAGCGTCAGCAGGCTGAGCTGCAGCATGGCCGGCAACGGGCTCAGCGCGCCGGGCGGCAGGCAGGCCGCGCGGGCCTGCGCCTCCACGCGGGCGGCCAGTGGCGCGGGCAGCGGC